>JACQTY010000054.1 GCA_016210545.1 Chloroflexota bacterium | reverse complement strand
AGGCTATACCGTATGGCCCAGCCACGCCGGCGCTGGTACGCCCTACAATCTGGTTGGTCCCGTTGTCGACCTTGAAGACGAGGCTGTTGGAACCGTCAACTACATACGTGAACCTGCCATCCGCCGTGTGCGTGATGCCGATGGGATGGCTCCCCACGCTATGGATGACGGTTACGGACCCGTCCTCCAGGTTAACCTTGGCTATCCCAGCCCTAAAACCTTCGCCCTCCCGGATTTCGGGCGAACCCATGGAGACATAGATGTACTTGCCATCGGGGCTGGGGGTCGTGAACGGGTGGCCCATTGGCTTCACGTCATCGTAGGTGATCGCCTTCACTACCTTGTTGTCGTTCTTGGGGTCGAGGATGAAGTGTGGGCCGCCATCCGCCCCAAACCCCCATTGCAGGATCACCCGGTCCTGTCCCTTCGAGTCCCTGAACGCCTGGACGTGATGAAGACGCTGGCTGCGCATTTCCCCCTGGTATAAGCTTTCCTGCTTCAGCAGCTTGTCAATCTTCAGGGTCCTCATGTTGATAATGGCGGCCACGCCCTCTGGCTGCCCGGCAGCATCCTTTTGCCCCCAGCCCACATACGCCCACTTCCCATCCGGCGAGACGTCCACGCCATGAGGAAAGGCCGTGATCTCCTGTCCCACGTTGAAAAGCGCCGACGCGACCACCTTCTTAGTATAGGCATCTACGATGTGGAAGCCCGCAAAATAGGGGGCCTTCTTGTCATAGAGGGGGCTCGCGGCTAACGTGCCTTCGCTGGTGATGTACACCAGGGCGTGGTCTTTGGCGCTCCAGGCATCCGGGCCGCTGGAGTCGAAGGTGGCTACGAGCTTCAAGCCTCCCCGGATGGACTCAGGCGTGGCCCATCCCGCTGCCGGGGCCCCTGCCGGGGCAGGCTGAAGCTGCCCTGTCTGCACGATCCTTGTGGTTAGCTCGCTCTCTTTTTGCGAAACTTGGGTCTTCGGTTGAGCCGCTTCCCGCTCTTTGGCCTGGGCCGGTGCATTGGCGGCATCCAGGCCTTTCTGGGAAACCCCCTGGGTGCAGGCCAATCCCAACGCCCCGAGCACCACAAACAACCCCAGCAGAGAGAAAACCCTGAGCCGCTTCCCGCTTCCGTGACTTTTCATACGGTCCCGTTCCCTCCTTATAATAATAAATGGTCACGCGTATGCCACATCAGGCATACTGCCTCGCCACAAAATCCATGCTAGCAGGTCTCTTTGTCCGCGTCCCCCTCAGCAGTAGTAGTTCCTTGCTGCCAGAAATGGTAGTCGCCTCAATGATGCGCGCCGCCTGACACTACTGGTTTGGGTAGCAGGAGCTTACCACAGAACTACCAGTCGTGGTGGTGAATCTCCGACGTTCATTGGGATAGTATATTGAAGGAGACGAGTTTCTACCATGTGGGCTGCTTCCTCACCAGCCATGAAGATGCCCACATAGGTATATCATGCCTCCCTTTGACCGCCTATCGCCGGAGGCGCCCAGCGACATTCTGGCTTACCTCCAGGAGTTGAAGTAAACGCCGGCTCGGGACTCCGGCAAAGACCAAATTCGAGCGAAGAACCGCTCGGCTCAGATACAAGTCCAGTGATCGCCGGCAAGGGCGCGCGACGTTGTCAAGGCCTTTATGGTGTGCCTGGGTGTTTCGAGTAACAGGAAAATGGACAGGTCCAAATATGAAAAAAGTAGATACCACGGGTCGAGACTGGCTATCGCAACGCCTCAACATGCAGTTGCTCAAATGGATGACTATGGCGCTGCCCATTCTATTTTTGGTCACGGTGGATATCCTGCGGCATACCTTCTTCTTTGGCGAGCTTCATAATATCCCGGGCTTCCTTTTCACTTACTCGGTCATAGCTATAGGAGTTGTCCTCTTTTCTTTCACGGTATTTCGGGTGGCTGACGCCCTTCAGTCAAAAGTCAACGAGCAGAACCGATGGCTGTCGGCCATCAATGTAATCGCGGTGGCTGCCAGCCAGAAGCTACGTCTGGATGAGTTGCTGGAGACCGGGCTTGATCAGGTGATGAAAGTTATGAAGGCCGATGCCTGCCTCATATGTCTCGTAGATGAAACAAAGGAAGAACACTCCGCCGTTTGCCACCGGGGTTTCTCCGCAGATGTGGTCCGCAACATACAACGGGCCAAGTTGCGAGACGACCCGATCGCGGAAGAAGTGGTGCGAACGGGGAGGCCCGTCATCATGGAGCGGGTGTTCGATGACCCCCGAGTAGCTGAGGCAGGCAGGCGAGAAGGGATCAAGTCGGCTATTAGCGCGCCTCTCCTGGCGGAAGGGGAAGTTAATGGTATCCTGGCGGTGGCGACGAGAACAGAGCGGCATTTCACTCCGGCGGATGAGGACTTGCTAAAGGCGGTAGGCGGCCAACTGGGCATGGCGATCCGGAACGCTGTCCTATTTGAGCGCTCGGAGCGCAAGAATCGGGAACTCGCTGCCCTGGCCACGGTTGGAAAGGCAGTTAGCTCTTCACTGGACCTGGACGATGTGCTCCGCCTCTCCCTGGACACTGTCCTGGAAGTCACGGCAGTGGACGCGGCGGAAATTTGGCTCACGGATGGGGATAGCCTTGTAATACAATTGCATCGGGGCGCTCACCCCGAAGCATTCGTGGAGGCGAGCCGCTTCTCCATAGGCGAAGGCTTCCCGGGAATTGTCGCCCAAACTCGGGCCCCTCTACTTATTCACGACCTCCCCTCAGACCCAAGATTTCTACGCCAACAGGTCGTGAACGCTGGCTACCACACCTTTTGCGCTCTGCCCCTGGTTTATCGGGACAAACTGGTCGGTGTGATGGGGGTTGCCGCGCTTTCCTCTGACGCCCTCAGGAATTCTGGAGACTTGCCGACCCTGGAAGCCATCGGGGAGCGCATCGCCGTGGCCATTGCTAATGCCGAGCTGTACCGGCGAATTCAGCGCCTTTCAGTCTTGCAGGAGCGCGAGCGCATTTCGCGGGAGATGCACGATGGGATGGCCCAGGTGCTGGGGTTTGTCAATACCAAGATCCTGGCGCTCAAGAAACTTCATTCGGACGGGAGGTTCGCGGAGGCCAGCGGGGAACTGCAAAGCATGCAGGTAACCATCCAGCAACTCTATGCCGACGTACGCGAGGGTATCCTGGGGCTGAGAACGGCCTCTCACGAGGAGGGAGGCCTGCAGGAGGCCATGAAGGAGTACGTAGAACGATACCAGGATATGTCTGGCATCCCTGTGCATTTTGAGCCTCCGCTCCGAGGCGAAGGGGTGCGAATTTCATCGGCGGCCGAGGTCCAGCTCATCCGAATCGTTCAAGAAGCCCTTACCAACGTGAGGAAACACGCCAGGGCTACCGCCGCACGAGTCACCCTGGCGGCGGAAGGGGGCGAGTTACGGTGTGAGGTAGCTGACAACGGCTGGGGTTTCGACCCGGCCAACCGCGCACATATAGGATGGCCCCGTTTCGGGCTACAAACGATGAGAGAACGGGCTGAATCTATAGGCGGCAGTTTTGCCATCGAGGCAAGACCGGGACACGGCACCAAAGTTGTGATAAGGGTGCCGCTTGCAGATAAGGCGTGTCACAGGTAATAGGTCGGGGTGGCCGACCCAATGTAGAGCGATGAACAAATGGCAGTGAGGGCAATCACGCCCAAAATCCACGGTCCATTGAAAGACGCCTATCGTTCAGGCTGGGCTCTTGGGGGTAATCCCATGCTGCAGAGCCCAGGCCACAACCTCGGCGCGGTTCCTGAGTTGCAGCTTGCTGAGAATATTTTTCATGTGATAGTTTACCGTGTTCTCACTTATGTGCAGCGTAGCCGATACCTCTTTGTTCGTCCCGCCTCCGGCAACCAGCTCCAACACCCCTTTTTCTCGGTCAGTCAGCTCGATATTTTCCTCACCCGAGCGCTCGCCTGTCTTCAGGCGGGCGAACTCTCCGAGAAGTTTTCTGGCCATGCCAGCCGAGAGGATGGGCTCGCCCTGGCTAAGCCGGCGCACCAACTCAGCGAACTGCTCCTCTTGCAGGTTCTTGAGCAAGAAGCCATCGGCGCCGCTCTTGATCGCCTCAAACAGGTCCCGGTCCTCCTCGGAAACGGTCAGCACCACCACCTTGATACCGGGGAACTCCGCCTTGATTGCCCGCGTAGCCTCCAGACCGTTCATGCCGGGCATACAGATATCCATAAAGACCAGGTCCGGCTGCAGCCGACGCACTCTGGCGACTGCATCCTGGCCGTCGCCCGATTCACCCACAATTTCAAACCCCCACGCCCGAAGCAGACTGGCCAGGCCGGCCCGGAACAGGGCATGGTCATCAGCCAGAAGGACTCTCATGGCCCCGCTTTCTTCCGTTACCTCCCGGTAGCGGCATACTGACCCTTACCGTCGTGCCTCCCGCCGGAACTGTCTCAACGGCAAACCGGCCGCCGACTGCCTCGGCGCGTTCCCGCATGGTCTGAAGTCCAAAACGGGGCCACCCGGTAGAGGGCAGATGGGCCGGATCGAATCCCTGGCCGTTATCCCTGACCTCCACCTCCAACTCATTGCTGTTTCCCGTTATGACTACTCTTACGGAGGTCGCCCGGGCGTGCTTCCTGACGTTGCTTAGCGCTTCCTGGGCGATGCGGACAACTTGCAGCTCGGCAAAGGGAGGAATGTGCAGACCCTCGGTTTCCAGCGACACTTCTAGCTTCACCTCTATAGCGGTCGAGTCCTGGTAGCGACGAAGATAGTCCTCAAGCACCGGCACCAGGCCGCGGCCGGCGGCGGAGGCGGTGGCCAGCCCCAGAATGCCCTCCCGTACGTCAGCGTACAGCCTCTGCACCGTCTCTTGCATGCCGGACAGCTCCACGCTAGCCTCGGCAGCCTTTCCGTCCGAGAGAAGTTTCTTGATAGCCAGGAGTTGGGCGCCCATGTAAGCCACCACCTGGGCCATGCCGTCATGCATCTCCCTGGCGATACGCTCGCGCTCCTGTTGCGTGGCCAGAAGCTGGACCTGCTGGTGCAGGCGGGCGTTCACAATAGCTGGCGCGATGCCTTCTCCGATGGATTCCAGCAGGCGCACGTCCCCGGGCTCCCCAAAGACGTCCGCCGACAGGGAGGCCACCGCCAGCACCCCAACGCATTGCTTCTGATACCTGAGAGGCAAGGCACACAGCGTATTGTAACCCAGCCGGCTTATCTCCTCGCCCGAGAACCGGGGGTCCCGTGCAAGATCGTGCGCGAGGATGGGCGCCTGGCTCCCAGCGACCTCACCGAGAAGGCCACTACCGATTGGGAAGCTGCTTTCCAGCAAGAAAGCCTCCGGGTGGTCGCCCCGATGGCCCCACATGACCAACTCCGAATCGCTGACCAGCCAGACCTCGGCGGCGTCAGCGGCAGTCACTTCCAGCACCGCGTCCAGCGCCTGGCTGAGTACCTCATCCAGGTCAAGAGATGAGGTCACCGCCTTCCCCACTGCCCCCAGGGCTGCCAGCTCACGATTGCGGCGTTCGGAGCGGTCGTAAAGAAGGGCATTTCTGATAGCCATACCCAACTGGCGCCCAATTTGAGATAGAAAGTCTTTGTCATCTGCCGTGAACCGACGTTCTTCCCGGGTGGCTACAACCAGGATCCCATTCACCTCACCTTCGGACAGGAGAGGAATGCTTACGGCCGACTTGATCCCCTCTCTTTTCGCAATATCGGCGACCCGAGGGTCTTCAAATATGCGCTCCAGGACCACCGGGCGGGCGGTGCGAACGACTTCATAAGCTATCGGGTCGCCCTCCAACTTGACCCGACGGACGCCGTTGACCAGATCCGGGGAGAACCCGTGGTGGCAAGTAACCGTATGCTCTTCGTGTTCCAAATCTACAAGGCATATCAGCCCGGAGTCGGCTTTCATAACCTGCAACACGTGGTTAAGCCCCGTTTGCAGCACCTCTTCCAGCCGCAGGTTGCGGGCCAGTGCAGTCGCAATGGCATTGGTAGCCGATAGGCGCCGGTTCTGCTCGGTTACTCTCGCTTGAAGGCGGCTGACGAGGCCGAACATGGCGAAGGAAAACAACACAACGCCAATGATGATGATAACATACGTCACGGCAAAACCGGCAAAGGTGTGAAGCTGCTGCGGGAAGATCCTGTGTCGCAGGACGTCAACGCCCACGAGGATCAAAATGGGGAGGACGATGGCCACCCACCGCAAGATGGAGGCGTTAATGCGCCATTTGCCCAGCCTGGGCACGTCCTTATCAATAACCAATAGAACCAGCTCCGTCGCCAGTCAGGTTAGCCCCCACATGCCGTTCCTTATCTCGCTGTGAGATGCTGAATTCCGTAGTCCTGCCTAACCAATTCCAATAGTTGTAAGGAAGGCGGTTGCGCATATGCCTAATTCTACACGATTCCTCATGATTTTAGAAATTACTGGCACCCATCGGAGCTATCCATCTTCGCTGTCGTACTGTCTTGTCTCAAACTCTGGAACCAGGCGATGATGTTCTCAATGTCCTGGTCCTTCAAGCCCATTTCGGCAGCCGACGGCATCACCGGAGGGTATCCAGGGACAATAAAGGCTTTCGGGTCTTTCTCCGACTGCCGGATGTAGGCGGCATCTCTCCTTCTGGCTATATCCGTGAGATCAGGTCCCACCCTGCCCCCCACCCCCTGGACGGTGTGGCAGCCTATACAACCTACCGCGTAGAACGTCTTCTCTCCTGCCTGGGGATCAGGTTTAACAGCGGCGGCAGGCGTGGGCGTGGCCGCCGGCCCGGCTGGGGTCGGCGATAGCGTTGCCCGGACGGTGGCCTGGGGGGTAGTCGTCGGTATCGCAGTAGGAGCGAGCGTTGCTGTCGCTGTCGGTGTCGAAGGAGGGGCCGTCGGCGTCGGAGCACTGGTGGCGACAGGCGTGGCCGCGGGCGTGGGCGCGGCTGTGACAGCGGGAGTAGACGCGGGCTGAGGCAGGGGGACGGGAGAGGCGCTTCGACAAGCGGCCAGAAGAAAGGCGGCCAAAACCGCACTGAAGACCGTCAATACCGCCCCGTTTCGTACCGTCATAGCTTCGCTCTCCTTAATTAATGGATAGACTGCTCGTGCGTGTGCCTTCTATAATACACCATGCTGGGTGGCGTCCGCTTTGATGATACGCCACCCAGCATTGAGCTGCTGCCGGGCGAATGCAGTTAACACTCGCCAGGGCCCTCTAGCAGCACCCCTTCTTCTTGGCTGGACCCGGGTCCTTAGGCTGTTTCTTAGCGTGCGCCGCGCAGGTGTTACACATTGACAACTATCTCCTTCTATCTATCTATCTATCTATCTATGGTGCCAGACCTACTTCTTGGCGCCTACGGAAACCTTGTCTTCCTTCTTGGCCTTCTTATCTGGTACGCATCCGCACAAGTTCATCACCCCCTTTCCTGAAGCATTCTATCCGGCGCCGGTTGGCCACAGCTACCTGGCTGCCGGCGGTACTGTCGGCATGAAGTTGAAGTCGATACCTGGCTTCACCTTCATGCCCATCATCTCGAAGTCTGTAACGGCCACGTGGCGCAGCCAGAAGCCTTCAGCGCCGGGAGGCCCACCGTGGCCGGCATCGACTGTGGGCGCCAGGAAGCGGTGGAAGTGTACAAACCCGGTCCTGCCGCCATCGGGCTGATCATTAGTAGTGAAGCTGCCACGGACGCCATCCCCCACATAGAGCAGCATCTTGCCCGGGTCTGTTACCGGCTTGTCGAAGTGCATGAAAAGGAGCCGTCCATTCCCGACATCAACGATCAGGTGCTCCGGCAGGGGAGGCGTGAAGGGCCAGGGGTTCTGCCACTGCCATTTTGTTGTGGAAGCGGGCACTGTGCTGGGCACATAGCCATCGCCGGCCTTGGGGGCCGCAGTCGGCATGAAATTGAAGTCCACGCCCGGCTTAACCTTCATCCCCATCATTTCGAAGTCAGTGACCGCAACGTGCCGGAGCCAGTAGCCGTCAGCCCCCGGCGGGCCGCCGTGCCCGGCATCCACCGTGGGGGCTTTGAAGCGGTGGAAGTGGACGAACCCCGACTTGCCGCCATCGGGTTGCTCTTCGGCGAAGAAGCGCCCGCGCATGCCATCGCCAAAGTACAGAAGCATCTTCTTCGGGTCATTTGCGGGCTTGTCGAAGTGCATGAACAGCACCCGTCCGCCGCCTACATCCAGGAACAGGTGATCGGGCAACGGCGGGTCAAACGGCCAGTCATTCCGCCACTGTCCGGAAAGCTTTGTCGCCGGAGATGCCGCTGCCCCGGCGGGGCCGGACGGTCCGGCTGGCCCCTGCGCTCCTGGGGCGCCGGCAGGGCCTTGCGGCCCGCTGGGTCCGGGCGCTCCGGCGGGGCCCCGTTCACCCTGAAGCCCGGCGGCGCCAGCCTGGCCCGGCTGTCCCGTTGGTCCGGCGGGACCAGGAGGTCCAATTGGCCCGGCAGGGCCGGCAGGCGGCGTGCAGGCGGCGAACACCAGCGCCGCCGCTGCAACGGCCGGCGCCAGGAAAAACAGTCTCTTGGTAAGCATTTTGTCTCCTTTCATTTACGTGTCCTTCAATATCAATATCAATGACCATCGAAGGAAAAAGGTGTCCCTCGTCAGCTCATCGCTTGCCTCCTTTGTACTTCCAGCCTCTCAAAAGTTTGGCAGATTTTGGGCTATACGTATGTAGCCTGGGCTACACAAATCGGGCTTGACTCCGTTCGAGGTAAGGAAGACAATATGCAGAACAAGACAATAACTACGATCGGGGCCACAACGTATCTGGAAAGGGGTGCCTACCGCTGTGGAAAAGCAGAAACTCTATTACCTTAGGGCCGTAGACCTGTTCCAGGACCTCTTGCCTTCGGACATGGCCTGGCTGGACAGCGTGACCAGCATGGTGAACTACCGGAAGGGCCAGCTAATCTATTCCCCCGATGATCCTAAGGAGGTGCTTTTCCTCCTTAAGAAGGGTAAGGTCCAACTCTATCGATTGTCGACTGAAGGCAAGAAACTGGTCCTCGCCTTGCTGGATGCCGGCACCTTTTTCGGCGAGATGGCCCTGGTGGGGCAAGGGATGTACGGGACTTTCGCCGAGGTGGTGCAGGATGCCCTCGTCTGCGCCATGACCAGGCACGATGTGGTACAGCTACTGAGCACCAGGCCGGCTGTGGCGTTGCGCCTTCTGGAGACGCTGGGCCAACGCTTCCTGGAAACGCAGACTTCTCTCGACGCCCTCGCCTTCAAGAGCGTCAAGGCTCGCCTGGCTTCGTTGCTCCTGCGCCTGGCCAGGCAAAAGGGGGACGGCGTCATCGAAGGAATTGGGCATCAAGACCTGGCGGAGATGGCGGTTGCCCTGCGGGAAACGGTGACTCAAGTCCTGGACGAATTCAAGGCGCTGGGCCTCCTGGACCTGGGCCGTCTGCGGATAAAGATATTGAACTACGACGAGCTAAGAAAGATGGCTGAAGAATAACCATTCACCACTGTCTGTAATCCAGCATACAGACTGGCGGCCGCGTCCAGGGTAACCTGACAACAGGAGGTTAGAATGGCGAAAATAGCGATATTCCTTCTTTCCGGAGTGCAGGACTTCCACGGTACAGCAGCCTTCCACGCCCTGTTGTATGCCCGCGATCTGAAGGGGGCTAAAGTCGACGTCAAGCTCGTTTTCGACGGCGCCGGCACCGGATGGATCGACGAATGGTCCAAGCCGGAGAACCGCACTCACAAACTGTATGAAGAGGTCAGGGACTCCGGGGCTATCGGCGGTGTCTGCGACTTCTGCATCGGCCATTATGGCAACAAGGAACGGGCCACCGGCCAGGGCCTGTCGCTCCTGGGTGAGTCCCAGGGACACCCCGACGTCGCTCGTTTCGTTGCTCAGGGCTACCAGATAATCATTATTTGATCTCCAACTGAGGCTCGGAGGCCGCGCTCGATGAGCTTACTGCAAAGCCAGTTGTTGCTTGTACGGCGGGTATTGCCGGCGGTCCTGCTCCTGGCAGTCCTGGCTCGCTCTTCGTTCCCATCACGTGGCTCTGTGCAAGGAGATGACACATGAACCAAGTCAGCATCGAAGACCAAGTCACTGTTGGTGCTCCCATCAGCAAAGTATGGGAAGCAATCAAGAACCCAACGACCCATTCACAATGGCATCCGTTCGCGTCGCAGATCAGTGGCGAACACAGACTTGGAGCGGTGCGGAAGTGTGAGGTGCACGTCGGGGACAAGCCCGGTCATACTGAAGAGCGCTGCACCTCCTACGACGAGGGTAAAAAGATCATCTGGACCATTGAGAAAGACAGTTCTGGCTTCTCGCGTATGGTATCGGACTGGAGTGCTGGGTTTAGCTTGGAACCGAGGGGTTCCAATACTACGGTCGTCACTGCCCAAAGCATTTTCTCGCCGAAGACGTTCTTTGTCCGTCTCATGATGCCGATGATAAGAAGAAAGTTCCACCGATTCCAACAAGCGATACTAAGCGGGTTGAAGCAATACGTAGAGAAGTAAGAAGTTGCCGGCGGGGAAGACATATCTGTGCCCGTGAATGGAGAGGGATGACTGCCGGAGAAGTATTCAAGCCTATCGTTGCGGAAGCTCGGCCACTACGGCAACAAGGAACGGGCCGCCGGCCAGGGCCTGTCGCTCCTGGGTGAGTCCCAGGGACACCCCGATGTGACCCGTTTAGTTGCTCAGGGCTACCAGATAATCATTATTTGAGGAGCATCTTGCAAAAAGGGGCAGCACTGTCACCCTGAGCAAGGCGAAGGGTCTGGGGTGGATGGGCAACCAGATACGAATCCCGATAAATCGGGACACCCCAGATTCTTCACTCCGTTCAGAATGACTTTTGCAAGAGCCTCTGAGGTCCAGGTAAGGTTGAGGGAGGCGCTGGATGAGCTTCCAAAGTCAGTTCTTGCTTGTACGGCGGGTACTGCCGGCGGTCCTGCTCCTGGCAGTCCTGGCAGGGTCGGCTTGCGCGCCGCGGCTGACGGGCCAATCCGAGGGACAGAAGGCGCAGGGCGGCGCCTGGCTTGATGTGCCCCTCAAAGACGCTGTCACGGAAAGGCCGTTCAAGTTGTCTGACTTCAAAGGCAGCATAGTGGTTATCGAGACCATGGCGATCTGGTGCTCGACGTGTACCCGCCAGCAAATAGAGATAAGGCAAGCCAAATCCCAACTGGGCAGTGATGTGGTCTCGGTATCTTTGGATGTGGACCCCAATGAAAACGAAGTCATGTTAAGCAAACACGCCCGGTCGAACGGCTTTAACTGGGCTTTCGCTGTCTCTCCGGTCGTGCTGAGCCAGCAGTTGGGAAAGGCGTTCGGCGAGAACATCCTGAATCCAGCCGCCACTCCCGTAGTCATTCTCGACAGGGACCAATCAGCCCATCCACTGAGATTTGGTCTGAAAAGCGCCCCGGAGTTGGCCAGAGAGATAGCCAAGTACCGCTAGGTAGAAGATGCTATCTTTACAGCAATTGGCTACCTCGTTCTCACTGGGTCTGCTGGCCACCACTGCCCCGTGCGTTCTGCCGTTGTACCCCGGCTTCCTGGCCTATCTGAGCAGCAACTCTCAAACGCTCCACAGTCGCAGACTGCGGCGCCTCCTGGGTCTTGTCGTGCTGTCGGGTGTCCTAACCATGATGTTGCTCATCGGGTTGATAGTAGCCTCGCTGAGCGTAGCCATCGGCAGTTTCCTGATCATAGCGACCCCCGTGGCCGACGTAGCAATTGTTTCTTTGGGTATCCTGCTGCTCCTGAAGATCAACCCGTTTAGCAAGCTAACCCAGGTACGCGCTCCGCTGGTCTCCAATCCCTTCGTGAATGCGTACATGTACGGTTTGCTCTTTGGGCCGGTGGTGCTCCCCTGCAGCGGTCCAGTAGCGGTAGGCGTATTCGCTCTATCTTTGTCTGTCGGCGAGTTCCTGGGCAAAACGGCGCTCTTCCTGGTCTTCGGCCTTGGCTTTGGCCTGCCATTATTGGCCCTGTCCTTCATCAGCGATGTCAAAGGGGGCTGGCTCACCCGGTTGGTCGCTGCAAGGCATGACCTGATCAACCGAGTCGCCGGCGCCGTCCTTGTCCTCGTTGGCCTGTACGATTTCTACATCAATCTGCCCGCTCTGAGGATATATTGGTCGGCGTAGATTTACTGGATGTGGAGCAGCTTTTTCATCTCGGCCTCGTCATAGCCGACAACGATCTTGCCATCGATATAAATGACCGGCACTCCGAGTTGCCCCGACTTCTGCACCATCTCCTTTCGGGCCGCAGCATCGCTGGCCACGTCCAAATTGATGTAGGCTATCCGGTTAGTATCCAGCAGTTGCTTGGCTTTTCTTGCACCGGGGGAAGATGAGAGTTGAGTAAACTGTTACCTGAGACATGGGATAGATGCTAAGCCCGGAGAGATGAATCGCCTGCCTCGGACCGGCTCGCTCACTCTCCCGCAGCCGCCGGGCATGGCCTGTCTCCATAGTCACAGAACACGCAGCAGCTTTTCTCGGCGGAGATGAGCTCGCGGCAGCCCTGGCACTCGTAGAAGGGTATGCAGGCTACGACCGGTATCTCCTGCTCCTGCTTGTGCCCGCAGCGAGGGCAGGTGAGCACGCCTATCCCTTCAGCCTTCTTTCGCCTTGACATCTGTGACCTCCTTTTCCACTCCGCCGCTGGAGGCCGGACTTCTTTTGCCGATCCTGCTCACCAGCCAGGAGAGGGCCAACATCAGTACTACCAGGGAAAGCCACTGGGCCTGGTTGAGCCCCAGGGCGACAAAGTGGCTATCCTGCCTGAGAAACGACAGAAAGAAACGGCCCAAGGAATACAGGCTGAGATATAGCAGGGAAAGCGAGCCGGACGGCTGTAGCCTACCTTTGAGTCGCCAGAGCAAACCAAAGATGGCCAGGTCCATCAACATTTCGTAGGCTACCGCTGGATGCTGAGCGGGCAGACCGTAGCTGGGGCTCAACGGGTGCGTATATACAAAACCCCAGGGTAGCGTGGTGGCAGCGCTGATGTGTTCGCCGTTGATGATGTCTCCGACGCGGCCGATGGCCTGCCCCAGGACCATGCCTATAGCGCCAATGTCCATAAGCGTCCCCACCCGGTAGCCCCTCACCCTGGCATAGATAGCAGCGGTGATCATGCCGCCCAGTATCGCGCCCCATAGGGCCGTGCCTCCTTCCTGAAGGGCGAAAATGGCCAGAGGTTGTTGAGAAAAGGAGTCCCAGTAGTCTATGACAAAGACGGCTCTACCGCCGACCAGCCCTCCAGGGATAGCCCACAGGAGCACGCCGTACAGTTGCCCCTTGTCCACGTTCCACTTCGCGGCCAGGCGGGAAGCCAGCCACACCGCCGCCACACCAGCTACCGCACTGAACAGGCCGTGCCAGGCCAACGTAAGCGGGCCGAGCCTGGCTATGTCAGGGTTAATGCCGATGTTTATCATTGATCCCCATCCTTATTCTCATTAGCCCAACTTCCCCAGTTTCATATTTGGAAGTGGTTCTCTCAAAGCTAGAGTCTATACTACAGCGAGACAATTCAGCACCGGACCTCAGGGAAACCAACCGAGCGTATTCGGGGTCAAAAACTAGACAGGCCTTACCGGAAATGGGCTACAATCTATTGGGTACGTGCCAGTGAGGGCTTCACCTCGGATAACAGCCTACCCCCCAGCGAATTGACCAACACTATGCTGACGCTGGCCGCCATGGCGATCATGGCAAAGACCGGGTGGACGAGGCCCGTAACGGCCGCGGGAACCCCGATGCCGTTGAAAGCAAACGCGAGGCTGACGTTCTGTACCGTCTTGCGGAAGCTGCTTTTGCCAACGCTGTAGGCGTCCATAACCGCCCCTAGCCTGCCGCCCACGATAACGATGTCTGCGGACTCGATGGCGATATCAGCGCCGGCGCCGATAGCGATGCCTACGTCGGCCTGCATCAAGGCAGGGGCGTCATTGATGCCGTCGCCCACCCTGGCCACCCGATATCCCTGCCGCTGAAGCTTTCTCACCTGTTCAGCTTTCTCCTCAGGGAGGACTTCGGCCAGGACCTCTGATATACCCAGATGGGCGGCAACGGCCCTCGCAGTGCGCCAGTTGTCGCCAGTGATCATCACGGGCTGTAGCCCGGCAGCCTTCATTCGATCGATCGACTCTGTCGCGTCGTCCTTCAAGGTATCGGAGATGGCGATCAGGCCAGCCACCCTGCCCTCTTCAGCCACGGCCACCACCGTGCGGCCTTCATGCTCCAACGCCTCCAGGGATTGTCGAAGGGCGCTGAGGTCAATACCTTCTGCCGCGAGAAAGTTCGGGTTGCCAACCAGCACCTTCCGGTCCTCAATGGTAGCCCGCACGCCACGGCCGGGGATCGCCGTGAAGTCCCTGGTCGCCGGTAATCTCAGTCCCGCCGCCCGCTCCATGATCGCCTTCCCCAGGGGATGCTCCGATGTCGCCTCCACGGCCGCGGCGAGTGCAATCACCTGCTCCTCCGAGTAGTTCCCTGACGCGGCGACCTCCACCACCGTCGGCTCGCCTTTGGTGAGGGTGCCCGTCTTGTCCAGGACGATCTTCTTAACGTCCTTGAACACCTGGAACGCCTCGCCGGAGCGCATGAGGACGCCTTTCCGGGCGGCCATCCCACCACCCCGGATCATGGCCAGGGGCGTGGCCATCCCCAGGGCGCACGGATAGCCCATCACCAGCGCCGCGAGGCTTGCGAAGATGGCTCGCTCAAGGTCAGGCTCCCCCGTCACTAGCCACGCTCCCAGGGTCCAGATGACAAAGGCGGCCGCGGCTGCGACCAGCACTCCCGGGACGAACCAGTGGAGGACATGCTCCACCAGTTGCATGATGCCCGGTTTGAGGGCCCGGGCCTCCTGGATGGAACGTGCCACCTGCTGCAGAAAGCTCTCCTCCCCCACCTTGGTGACGCGCACAAGGAGCGTGCCCGTCTGGTTCACCGAGCCGCCGATGACCTCGTCGCTTGGACCTTTCTCTATCGGGATAGGCTCACCAGTCACGAGGCTCTGGTTTACCCCGGAAAGGCCATCGACCACCACTCCATCCACGGGGATGCCCTCTCCCGGTCGGACCCGCACCAGGTCGCCGGGCCGCACCTCCTCGACCGGCAGCTCCTGCTCAACGCCATTCTTCACCACCCGCGCAGTTTCGGGTTGGAGGGCCATCAGCTTCCTGATGGCCTGGGAGCTCCTCGTTCGGACCAGCAGGGAGACGTATCCGGAAAGGACGTGATACGAGGTGACGAAGATGGCAGCCCCCAGGAAGTCGGCCATGGGCCAGGGATGCTTGAAGAGCCCGATCAGCCCGCCTGCCAGGCCTCCGAAGGCCGCGAACTCCATAAGGACGTGCTGGTTCAGGATGCCCCGGCTTAGCGATGCCCATGCCATCTTGAGGATGGACCATCCCACGCCAAAGATCATGCTGAGGGTGAAACCCAGCATCACCCATCTGAACCACGGCTGCATGTGGCCGAGCCAAACGGCGCTCATGAGGCCCAACGCGGCGAGGGTGAACCCGGCAGCTACCAGAAGTCTGTTGCGGTGCTCGCGCATCTCCGCGTCCTCTTCTTCAAAGGAGCGCAGCTTCTTGGGGTCCCGCACCGTGTAGCCCAGGCTCCGCAGGGTGTCCTGAAGCTGCGTGGGAGTTACCTTGCCCGGCTCGTACTGGACGAGCGCTTCCTCGTGGGATAGGCTGACACCCACATCCAGGACGCCATCCATGCGTGAGTAAGCCTTCCGGATGCTCTCCACGCAGAACGAGCACTGCATCCCACCGATCTTGATCTGGCATTTTGCCGGGCCCGGTTGGCCCCGCTCCGCTACAACATGCGCCACCACTTACTTCTCCTCCGGCCCGACTCCGCCTACCCCGGTGCGATACCCGGCAAACTCCAGCTTCTGCTTCACCTCGCCGATTAGGGTCCTGCTGGTGTCCAGCGTGATACTGACCTTCTGGGTCTTATGATCTGCCTTGACCTTCACCACTCCCGGAAGTTTCTTCAACACAGTCTCGATGCGGCTTTCGCACCCACTGCAGTGGATCGCCTTGTCCTGCACCGTCAGCTCTACGTGCTCTACCTCTGCCATGGTCTTGCTCCTTTCCCCGGTGCTTACCGCCCCCGCTGGCCTATCTGTGTCCGCCTGGCCATGAGAGGATCGGCATGTTCACGACGGCACCCGAGCGCTTCGTTGTGAGGTCTCCCCTGGACTCCGCCGCCCTGATATCGTCCAGAGAGCGCAACTCCCGCGCAGTGCTCCCGTCTTTCCAGGTGACGAGGACTACCACCCTCAAGGGGCTATAGGCCGGTTCATCAGGAACGGAGTCGAACACGTCGGGCTGGAAGCCAAAGGGTCCCCCGCCCTTGACGCCGTTGGTGAAGACGTAAACACCAGCCAGGGCCGATTCCGAGGCCTGAGCAAGGCTGGCCACCAGCACCACCCGAGGGCCCATCATCATGGTCAACATGCTGGCTACCTCTGGGTCCGATGCCTCCGTATGGATGAAGAGGATCTCGCCACCTTTGTGAAAGCCTCTGACCTCGGGAGCCAGGTTGCCTGGCTGCATCGAGCTTCCCATCGCTGCTGTTGGCGGGGGAGTTGCGGTGCTTGTCGGAGCCACCGTCCCCCCGGAACATGCGGCTGCCAGGAAAGCGAGTGCACTCGTTGCAGCCACGACGCCAATTTTCAGATTCATGTCTCTTCGATCCTCCTAGCCGTCGGACAGGCTGACACCCACTTCCAGGACCCCGTCCATGCGTGAGTAGGTCCTACCAGATGCTCTCGACGCAGAAGGAGCATTGCATCCCGCCGATCTTTACCTGGAGCTTGGCAGGCCCCGCATTACGCTGCTCAGATGCTTGAATCGCCCTCATATGCCTCCAGTAGCTAGTTATCTGATAGTGCGCCCTGGGCTTGAGAAGTCTCCGGTGGGATGACACAGCAGTTCCGTCCCATAGCCGCGAGGCGCAGGTGCAGCGTCCACAGAAGCAGCGCTACTGAGGCAATTCCAAGGTAGAGCTGCAGTGGGGCAAAGTATGTAAGCGCCCCGCTGACACCCAGCAGTGAGACCACAAGCGTGTTGCAGATAGGGCACGCCGTGGCGAAAAAAGACAGGAAGCCTCCCGCGGCGGCCTTGCCTGAACCTCCCTTCACTCGGGACGCCATGAAGCTCCCTGCCACCAGCCCCATCAGTAGCGCTGTGGCTATCCAGATAATGTAGTCCTGTGTCTGAACGGGGGTCTCCCGCGCAAAAAGTGGATTGCTAATTATTCCAGCCGTCACGCCGATGAGGACAAGCGTGGCGCCCGCGCCAATGGCTGCCACGGCCCAGCCTCGCCAGCCGAAAAGTTGGAACGCAGCCCGCCACCGGGCCATCTCGGAGAACAGGCTGCTCCGCCGCTTCGTTCGAATAAACGGGACAGTTCTCATTATGATGACAGCTCCTTCCTACATTCTGATGCCGGCCGTGCCGCAAGATGCCAGCCGGACAACCCATTCATGGTTCGGCCACCTCTGTCACGCGATCACTCTGTCTCCACGTTTCTCAATAGCCGCCACAATGTTCCCAGGGCTCGCCCGGGAAGAGTCATAGATCATGAGCACCATCTGCACTCTTTGCTTGTCAAACTTCGCTTGTTTCACTCCGGGCACGCTCCTGGCGCTGGACTCGATACGGGACCAACAGCCAGAGCAAAAGGATGTCGGTATCTCCAAAGCAACCGTTCTCAGAGAGGGATTGGTGTCAGCGCTACCAGTTGTCCCACTGGCGGGTGATGCCGGGCTGTCGCAGCCCACCAGCAAGAGCGTTCCCGACGCCAGGAAAGGCTACAGCCATGACGGTTCCTCCGGCTCTGGTCAAAAAAAGGCTACTCCACACAGCAGCTCATCTGCGATACGTCCCGGGTGAATGCCTGGGCCACCCGCTTGATCCCCTCGCTGAGCGTGGGAAAGACAAAGAGGGTGTCGATCACATCGTCCGCAGTGAGTCCGTGTTTCACGGCGAATACGGCGGCATGGATCATGTCCGCTGCGTGAGGCGCCACGATATGCACCCCCAGCACCTTTCTGCTCCGCGGGTGGATGACCATTTTGAACACTCCACGGTCCTCGTTGACGGCCAGGGCCTTGGGCACTGCATCCATGTGGATAGTGCGGCAGGCGCAGGCGCCGAAACGCCGCATCTCCTCTTCTTCTGTCAGGCCCACCGAGGCCGCCTGCGGGTTGGTAAACACTGCATAGGGCACATGGTCGTAGTTCAACGTGCGGACGGGTATGGTGAGAGCGTTCTCCGCCGCCAGGGCCCCTTCCTTCGCCGCCACCGTCTCCAGGGGCATCTTGCCGATGCAGTCCCCGGCCGCGAAGACGCTCGGATTGTCCGTCTGGTAATACTGGTCTACGTGAATGAAGCCATTGTTGGCCCTGACACCGACCTTCTCGAGGCCCAGGTCACCAGTATTCGCCTGGATGCCCGCGGCTAAGAGCAGCTCATCTCCGGTCAGTTCCTCTACGCTGGTTGCCCGCGAGCGACGGCGCCGAGGTCCCTTGCCGCCACGCATCGCCACGACCTTCTTCCCACTCCGTTCCTCTACCCTCTCGAGGGTGACCCCGGTTTCGAACCTGATCCCCTCCGCTTCGAGAGTTCGCTGGAGCTCAGCCGCGACTTCCGGCTCTTGCCTCGGGAGAATTTGGGCCATGGCTTCCAGCACCGTGACCTGCGTCCCGAAGTGGGCGAACATCTGGGAAAACTCCAGCCCCAGAGGGCCGCCGCCGATCACAATCAAGGACCGGGGAATATCTTCCAGTTCCATGGCCGTGACATTGTTGAGCCATCGGACCCTGTCCATACCGGGGATCGGCAGGGGCCTGGTGGAGGAGCCGGCCGCGACGATGATCTTGTCGGCCTCATACACCTTGCCGCTCGCCTCCACCCGGTTGGGAGCAACGAACCTGGCTTTCGCCTCGACCAGCGAGACGCCGTCCAGGTGCTCCAGGACGTTGATGTAGTTGGTCCGGCGCGCCTGGGCCACCATCTCATTCTTCTCATGGATGGCGACAGCGAAGTCGAAGCTCGGGCTGTGTCCGTTCTTCAGCGCCTCGAATCTCGGGTGCTGGGGATAGTACAGGTCATCGCCAACGGTCAGCAGGCGTTTGCTCGGCATGCAGCCCACGTTGACACACGTGCCGCCCAGGGGGAGACCGACGTTGATCATGAGGGCCTTCTTGCCGAGGTCCGCCGCCTTGGTGGCGGCAGCGAAGGCCGCTGCGCCTCCGCCGATGATGATCAGGTCGTACTTATCCATCTCTGTTCTCCCATCTGCCAATCAAGCCTTGCGGCCGCTGCTCTGAAGCAACCTGAGGGCCTTCTCGCTACCACCGAAGCCGCTGTTCTCGACGATGCCGCAAATACCGCCGCCTGTGGGCCTGCAGTCGACCAGCCGGCCTGTTCGCTGGCGCAGTCTCGACATCTCCTCACGAAAGGTAGAAAGGTCCTTCAGAAGCGCATCAACATAGGCCAGCTTTTCATCGACGAGGCTGCGAACATGTTCGCAGGTGGGTTCATTACGTTCGTAGACCTGGAGGATGCCCTTGATCTCTGCCAGGGAAAGGCCAAGACGTTTGGCCTTGCCAATGAAGCCCAGCCGCTCGACATCTGCAAGAGTGTATTCCCGGTAGCCCGAGCCCGTGCGGCCTGGATCGGCCAGGAGACCCTCCCGTTCGTAGTAACGGATCGTCTTGGTCGTAAACCCAGTGGCTGTCGCCATTTCACCTATCCTCACGGCGTGCCTCCAACTCCCTTGTCCACATAGTATAAACCTTCCACTTAGATGGAATGTCAAGGCCCTGTGGCTTCACCAACCCAAGCACAGGACTCGGTGCGACGGCAAACCGCCCCGTCACCGTTAAGGCAAGCAGCGTGGCCGGCCACCGCCATGAGGTAAACTAAGTCAGACCGGCCGGCTCAGTTTCCTCGTTTACACAAGTGTGTCTGGCTACTCAAAGCGACTGGCGCCATCGTCTTTGCCAGCGCCTAATCGGTCCTCTTCAGTGCAAAGGCTCCTGAGCGTCTTCCCCTTGTTCCCACCCCATTCACATTAGATTCCATCGCTGCACGTAGCGCCCAGCTACAGCGTTCGGCCCACCGCTTTTCATATCATTACGGCGTCAACCGAGACGGAGTCCGAGCAGTACGCGAACAACGACCACCGCAATCAGCGCCATTCCGATAATCATTTTCTGATGGATGCACAACCCTCTTTTTTCAACTTTGCACATGGGGCATGTCTTCGCCATGGTCGGTCTCCTTCTGCTTCTGTCCTCTAAAGCAATAGTAGCCTTTTCCCGGAGGGTCATATGTAATTGGGACTACAGAAGGCAGCACCGGGAGTGGCGCTCCGAAATCTTCGGTCCGGGCAGGACAGGCGACATCACCCATCACGGCCTTCCGTCAGGGGAGAAAATCCGAGTTTGTGGGTTGAACGCCGCCCACGCAAACCAGAAGTGGGTGCCGTGGACCACCGGTTCGAGCGCCTTCCCCGTCAGAGGCCCCGTCACAGCCCGGCCGAGTATGTTCCAATGGCTCCCCGTCTCCCGATCGAATATCTTGCCGTCCCTGGACTCGAAACTGAACTCTTTGCCATCCACCTGGGGTGCGAATACGGCAGCCGCGCCGACATCCCTCGACTCGGGTATGCGCGATCTGTCCAGAGCGGATACTGTTCCAGACTGGTAGAAAACGACGATCCGCCGGCTGCCAGCCTTGTCGTTGACCACACCAAGCTTTGCCAGCGCCGAAAAGGAGTAGGCGACGGCAGTGTCTCCCTTGCCAACTCCCACAACCCTTTCCAATGCCGGCAACCTGGGGTCCGGATTCCCGGCGAACAGGAATGGTCGTGCTGAGGTATCGTAGCCGGAGTAGGGGTTTACACCGTAGCTGCGGAAATGCCCGGTGTCTTTCGACAGCACCTTCCCATCGGGGTGAGCGGCCTTGAAGTCCTGCCAGGATACAATAGAGACAGGGAAAAACGACAAGAGTTTCCCGGTATGTTCCCCGGCGATGCCCTCACCGGTGCCCTGCTGCCACAAGGACTCGCTCTGGTGGTCCCACATTACCAGGTCGCTATGCCGCAGCAGGCCGGAGACTCCGAATGTAAGGACGTTCCCGTCCACACGTCGGTCGAAGGCTACAGCGGTGTTGCATAGAGGGCAGTAGGTGACAGCCACCGGGATATCTCCTACCTCGTCATCGACGACCTCGTGCCAGGTGAGGATGCGAAGCGGGTAGGCCCTCTTGTCTCCGGCCAGTTCCAGGGCCACTACCGGCTCCTTGTCCGTGAGCCACTTATCCGCCTGCGCAAGCGTCTCGAATTTGGGCTGGTAGATGGGAGGAATCCCGTCCCTGGGCACGCCACCGGAGGAAATTTCGTCGAAGGGGACGCTGTGCTTTGAAAAATCGGTTTTCCAGCCTCCCGCGATGGCCCACAAAGGCTTGCTCGGCGCTGGCGGCGCCGCGGTTTGACGCGGCGTTGCAGCCTTTTCCCCGGCTGGCGCTGAGGCGGGAGGCGCTTCCGGTTGAGGCGCGACTGCGGGGCGTGACGTGCAGCCGGCCAGGACGCTGAGGGCTGCCAGCGGCACACCAACCAAAAGATACTTTCCAATGCGATACACTAGATCCTCCTCGTCAGCACTGGCGCCGACCAGTCGCCCTTTTTCAGGCCTCCTAGCCTCCCTCTGCCATCGACATCTCCATCTCCACTCTGGCAACCTCATCATAAGGCATATTGATCTTGTTGAGCCAGGAGATGAAGGTCTCTCTGTCTGGAGCCTCCACCTCGCAGATTACCCTCCCCGTGCTGGTATCACCGTGGACCTTCAGTACCTTGAGATTCATCTGCGCGGCCTCTTGCCCCCCCTGAGCCAGCATCTCCTTGGTGAAACCGGGCAAGCTGTGCAATCCGATAAACTTGGCCATTCCTCCTCCTTCTTGCTACACCGAATATGTGGCTACCACGTCTATGGAGTAGCCTGAGGAAATGATAATCCTGAACGTGCCCGCCGTCTGTAGCCCAGGCTACTTAGTGAGGACCGGTAACTACCCCGGGGGAACGCCCCGATAAGCCCACGCGGAATTGGATAAGGCTGCATACCTATCGTCGTCGGCGGAGCGCAGGGCAAGGAGAATTTCTGAGGGTCAACGGGCGCCGGTGACCAAAATCCACCACCTCTCCAATCTACTCAAATCGAAAGTTCTTTAACCAGCTTGGTGCTACACTCGCCTTTGGGGCCGAAGTGTCGGCCTCCCTTTACTAAATCCCGATGAATCGGGATGAGCTTGCCGAAGGGGAGATTGAGAGGGATTTTGATGGCGGATTAAGGGAGGCAGCGAATGATATTGGTAGTCCAGACGGGGTGCGTCAGGGTTCCAACCTCACCCTCGGCCCGCTAGCGGGCCACCCCCTCTCCGAATCGGAGAGGGGGCCAGGGGGAGAGGTCGAAGCAAGCGCAACGACCTTAGTAGCACCCCGCTCACATTTTAAGATATTCTCTAAGGGTAATATGGAGATACATCCGACTGCGAGGCTGCATCAGGTCAGGAGGCGGTTTAATCCTGGCGAGTTCGGTGGCTTTGGACAAACTTTTCCAGATCCTGGATATTGCTCACATCAGCTTCCGTAGCGATCCAGGCCCTGTCGGAGGCAAAATCGTCCTTTAGTCTCCGCGGCATCCATACTACCCGGCTCCAGCCGCCATCCCCCTGGAGGAACTTGGGGGACCGCAGATAGTCCTTACCGAAGGCGGCGTATCCGGAAGTCTGTTTTCCGGCTGCGGCATTGGCTATGCTATCCCAGTCGCGCCCGTCCGGAGTAACACCCGCGAACGCCCGGTCTATCAGGCCTATGCCGTCCACATCGGGCACATAAAAGGCCATGCCTTGAAAGCAACTGCAGGCGGTATGAGGATGCTCAAGAAGGCTGTGGAGGAAAACTCTACGGGTGCGGCCGTCACTAAGCAACTCAGTGGCCGCGTTCACGCCAGAATATTCACCCTTATCAGCATCCAGGCACTGCCCCTTTACTATGATCCCCTGAAGGGCCGAACCCGACCGGCGTGGCCCCAGGCCCGAGGCATCGAAGTTAGACAGTGTGGCCCGCGCCTTGACATGGGACCACGACCTGGTGCCACACTGAGATGGGCGCTCCGGTGTGATAGTACAGGCGTGCTCCAGGGCAAAGGAATGGCATCGGGTGCAGGCATAGAAGAAAGGCTCCGTTTCCTCTGTAGCGGCGGCAATAGCCTGCCTTCGTTTCTCCCGAAAGTCCTGCGCCTGTTGCTTCATCTCGCCCAGAGAGTCAGGGCTGAAGACCAGGCTGACTTTAACCCGCTCCACTGAGAAGTGCGCCTTCAGCCCGGAATAGTATGCCTGGCCCAGGTGACCGGCCTCCAGCGGCACATCTTCCCGCCACCGGACAGTCGGACACCCCTGCCGGACCTCTGCGGATACGCCTTCAATGTAGCCGGGTAGCCTGGCGGCAAACTCCTCAACGTATTCGGTCATTGTGATGTCCACCATGGGATCGCCCAGGGCAATCTCAATACCTATGTCGGACCCCAGTTCCCCTTTTATCTCTATGCCATCCCCCTTGTCCTCGTTGACTACAACAAATGAACTCAAGGGAGTGCCACCCACGCACTTAGCCATGTCTATCTGCTGCGAAGAGAAGGCAGGGTCAAAGCTAAAGGGGATGTTCACCTGAAAGCGCAGACGGCGGCGCACCCTTAGATTGGGAAGGCGCAAGGCCTGCTGAACTGCAGCGGCTGGATCATCCGCCCTGAGTAGATTCCCATAAGGTAAGGGAAAGCTTGAAGGCACGACGGCGGGTATGCCAAGGAATAGGCCTCCCAGGAACAATGCCTCCTCTACCGGACTAAGGGCCCCTCTTGCGAGAAACATGACTGCAGGGCCGTAGTCCTCGATAAAGTCGACGGTTTGGTGAACATCGCCCCGGGGGATTCGACCATAGATATGCGGATAACGGACAAGGGCCTGGTAGAAGTAGATAGAAGAAGTGGTGCGGGAGCCGAGGCCCTTGGCTTGCTTCCCCATCGGTTTGGCCCCCCCGGGTGACACAGTGTAAATCTGAAAATCTTCCTTCTCCAGCAGGGCTGCCAGCTTCTTCGTGCTATCATTACTGTCTCCCCAGATGAGAGCCCACCCCGTCGTCGAGTTGAGCCTGACCAGGCGAGACCGCAGCTCGCGGTCGCTGATAAAGAACTGGTCTTTATCGGAGGCGGCTGCTTCATTGAGTTCGGCCAGGCCGAGGGCCAGGGCCAGTTGCTCCTCAAGAGAACCTCCCTCAAAAGCATCGGCCAGTTTCCGGACATCCTGGGGTCCTTCAACACCAAACAGACCCTGGATTACCGGATAGGGGAACAGGGTATCCGGGAACGGCGACGGTGCACCCGCCGCTGAAAGAAGTCCCTTCAAAGACGAAATATCAATGTTCATAACAGCCTCTGTTCCCTTTATTCAAAAGGTCTCGTTTCTCTTTTCAGATGGTGAGCGGCTACCAAAAGGCTCGAAGATAGGTCTAGCTAGAGGGTCCCACATTTCCCAATGCCTGCAAAGCCGGCTGCGCTCAGGCCCTTGCCTGGTCTATTCTTAGACGATTGGCTGGCCAAACATCCATCGCCGCACCGGTTCTACTTCAAACCAAGAACCTTTCTCGCCGTGCCCTTGACGATCTCCTGTTCATAGTCCTCGGCCACGTCGAAGCTATATATCAGCCACTTGGGCATGGCGCGCACAATGGCCTCTACTTTAGGATGGTACTTGAACTCCACATCCTTCCGTACTGGCTCGAGGCCCAACTGTCGGAATATCGTAGCCTGGCCTTCGCGGCTGAGAGCCCAGTTGATAAATACCTTTGCCGCGTTGGGGTGAGGGGCATTATTTAATAAGGACGCTACATAGTTGGCCTTTATGGACCCCTCAGCAATAGGAATTGGCGTAATGGGGGCGCCGGACGCCACTATGGGCATAAACTCTCCGATAGACATCGCCGCTCCAACCCATGCCTCCCCGATTGCCACCCGCCGGCCTATTTCCCCATAGTCCCGGATAACCGTGATTTGCTGGTCCTTCATCTTTTCCCAATATTCCAGCCCAAGTTCTCTTTTGGCCAGGCCAAAAACAAGATTCCCAGACCCCGGGATCGTAGGGTCGTGGAAGGCTACTCGACCCCGCCACTTGGGATCCAACAGGTCCTTGTAAGAACGTGGATACTCTTCTGGCTTCAGGGCGTTCGTACTGACTAGCGGTATTGCGCTCAGCCCACGGCTGATCGTTATCGCATCCCCTTTGTCGGTGAAGGAATCAATCCCCCTCCCATCCCACACGTTCGGCTCACGGAGCACCGCTAGAGGCATGAAAGATTGTACGGCGCCTGCCTCCCTTAGTGTTTTGAGCATCAGTGGTGAGCTGCCGCTCCACAGCAAGTCGCCCATGTATTGCCTTGCCCTCTGCTCCACCCGAATGCGCTCCGTATTCCCCGGCCCCGTACTTACCAGCCACTCAATCTTTATTCCGTAATTCTCCTCCATGGCCCTACCCAGAACGCTCCGCAACTCGGCGCCCCCAAAGCTGGTGTACAAAGTAACCCTGCCTTCTTTGCGGGCCCCTGTTACCAGCGTCTGCCAATCGGCATCTTGGGAGTTGACGGGAGTGCTAGCGGCCGAGGGGCGAGAAGCAGGAGCGGAAACGCGCGTCGGAGTGGCGGGAGCAGGAGCGGGCGCTGCACGAGGCGCACAGGCCAAAGCCGCCACTGCCAAGAGCAGTAGCAAGCTAACAAACAACTTTTCGGACCACTTCTTCTCCACAGTTTGTCCTCCCTGGCGCCGATTGCAGGCGCGCCCATGATGCTACCACCCACAGAATTTGGCCTTCCAACCTCGCTAGCTTTTCTGACTACCTAGAAGGGAAACTGCGGCGCTGCCTTCTTTCCAAGAGCACCGCTCCCACCTCTCCTTGACGGTTCACGCCCGAAGTCAACCGCCAAAAGCAGGGTCACGACGGTATCCCTTTACTCTTCATCCAGTCTGGCGCCGGGCGCGGCCGGAACTTCCCATAGACGGCTCTCTCGCCATAGATAGCCACCTTTCTAAAGACGGGGAGTCTGTCTGATAGCTCCCGTATGGTGTTGTGGAACCAGTTGCTGGGGTGGCTCCAGGGGCAAACCGCCTGGCATATGCTGCAGGAACCGCCGACGCTATCCCAGAAACGCCGACACTTGTTGCCGTCAAAGTGCCATCTTCTGACGCCCCGGACCACCTGCTTGCCCTCTTTGGAAATAGCCCCCGACGGGCAGGCCTCGGCGCATATCAGGCACTTCTCGCAGAAGTCCTGAAGCCCAAAGTCCACAGGTCTGTCTAAGTCCAGAGGCATATCGGTGGCCACTGCCCCGGGGCGGAAATTATTGCCGAATTCCTTGCTCACCACATGGCCGCAGCGCCCCTGCTCGCCGATCCCGGCATCCACAAAAGTGGGCACCACCAGATAGGGCGAGTTATCCGGGGGCAAGGCCCGGGCTGGCCAGCCCAGCGAACGTATGAACTGGGCCACCGTGACAGAGTAGAGGGAACCCAGAGAGTAATTCCAGCCTCCCTCCGTCGCCATGGCCACCCCGAAGCCGTTGAGTATCATGTCCCGCCTCTGAGGGATAGCCATGCAGATTACATATTTGTAGTCCAGTTCTACAGGGGCGCCGTAAGGCTCGGCGGGAGTATACGGATGGGCGTAGTTGGTGCATACCCAGTCTGAATTCAACCTGGTAATGCGGACCTTTCCCGCGCCCAGGTAGCATCCGAAGGCTTTCAGTTTCCGCGACATCTCTCCAGGATCGACCTCGACGGGGCCCCCATTCGTGCCTGGCCGCAACGATGCTGAGGCGACGCCGCCAACAATGTCGCGTGCCCCCATGATCTTCCGGCCAAAGAAGGCGGCCTCGCCGAACCACTCATTTACCGGGTCTTTGCTTCTTCTCCGGCTTACAGCCTTTGCCCGAACGCGGCGGTTCTCGTCGTCCCACTCCTTGAGCTCGGGGCGCCTGGCATAGTAGTCCGCAAACTCCGCGCCGCCCGGGGACATGGCCATTCTGGCATTGGGATGGTCCCGCTGGTCATACCGCTCCACCCTGCCCACTATCTCATAGGTTGGCTTGTCTACTTCGCGTGGCGGCCTCATAGATATTTCCTTTGCCTCTCGAATCGAGCTAAGCTTTCGCGTTGGCCTGAATAGCTATCTATTGGCAGACAGCGTCTTACTTCCTGAGCCTATTTGACGCCGAAGATCTTGGCGGCCAGGCCAGCCTTTATCTCTTCTTCCTCTTGAGCCAGGCTTTCCCAGGTATGCACCAGCATTTTGGTCTCCGGAGGCAGCCTTGCATATGAGGGGGCATAATTGGCTACATCGGTCCTGAGTGAAGCAGATTTGCCGCTGGTGTGCCACGTCTCCTGGCCCTCCTTAGTGAGAGCCCAGTTCACAAATAGACGCGCGGCATTAGGATGGGGGGCATTAGCCACCTGAGCGAAGCTCATTGAAGGCACTGACACCCCTTCCCTGGGGAACATCTTCTTAAGGGGCGCGCCTGCCTCGACCAGGGGGATAGCGAACAGGCCAAAGGTATCCCCAATCCCAATGTAGTATTCGCCGCTATTGACCGCTTCCACTTGCTCACGATAGCCGCGGATGAAAGCAGGGTTCTGCTTGGCCAGCTTTTCAAAGTAGTCAATGCCCACGATACCACCACGCCGTAACAGTACCATTAAGTCGGCGCCGGGGCCGCCGATAGTAGGGTCAAACATCAATATTTTCCCCTTCCACTGCGGGTTCAACAGGTCTTGCCACGACTTAGGCTCCTTATCAGCGGTGACAAACTTTGAGTTAATAAAGTAGCTGACTCCACCAACAGGCACCTCATCCAGACCCAGAACAAAAAGGCGGCCCTGCGGATCAAAGCTATGAGGATGTGTCCGCCATACCCCGGTCTCTCTGGTCACTGGCAACTCCTTCATAGGGGCCAGCACTTTGGCGTCGCGAGCTGCCACCCACAACCCGGGGCCAGCGAAATAAAGGTCAGCATTGTAGGCCCGAGACGCCTGCTCAGTTTTTATCTTTTCCAGATTAGAGGCCCCCTGTCCGGTTATCCAATCAACGGCGATACCGTACCTAGCCTTGAAAGCATCGCTCAGCGCCTTTACAGTGGCGGGCTGAATACCCGACGCGTATATCGAGAGTTTGCCTTCTTTCTGCCCCGCCTCCGCTACCTTCTGCCATTCTGTTCCACTGACGGGCGCTCCAGCCTGCGGCGCGCTGCCTGGAGTCGCCGCCGGCGGTTTAGCCGGAGTTGAAGTGCGGGGCTGGCAGCCAGCCAGCAGCACAGCGGCCACTGTGAACAGAACCAGGCCGAAAAACACCTTGCGTTTCATGCTTGCTCCTTTGGCCCCGTCGTTTGCGCGGCCCAACTCTCTTGTTCCGGGAAGCGTCAAGAATAGCTTCTTGACAGAGTCCGGCTATCGGTCTCAGCGGTCTTCAACCGCTGGGGTGGGACGGCGGCCGCTAACCGCCATCGCCGCTGTACGTCTGCCCACTTTGAGGAAGACTAACTGTCTCAATGCGGGAAGGAGGACAAGGCACAGGCTGACCGTATCGGTGACCCACGCGGGTAAATTCGGGGGAAGCACTCCCCACGCGGGTAACACTTGTTCCCACGGAATTATTAGTCCCACCCCCCCCACACCCATTAAGACCCTCTCCCACAAGAATGTCACCCGAAAAAGGTAGCCGCTGAAGCCCGCGGTCAGTGCCAGCACCCCGATGGTGACAGGGAGGACGGCCAGAACAATTCCCTGGGGGGAGCCTTGCATTAGTAGAGAGGGGCTATAGACAAAAGCAAAGGGTACCAGGAACGCAACTATGCCCAGGCGCATGGATACAATGCCTATGCGCATAGGGTTGGCGCCGGCGATGGGAGCAGCGGCGAATGCGGCCATGGCCACCGGAGGTGTTATGAAAGCACTCACCCCCATATAAAAGATGAACATGTGGGCGGCTAGTGGAAGGACTCCCAATTGCACCAGAGCCGGGGCTACCAGGATGGCCAACACCACATACGAAACGAGCATCGATATCCCCATCCCCATTATGTAGCTGGCGAGAGCCGCCAGGGCCAGCAGAATGAACAGATCGCCGCTAGCCAGGCGCACCAACCCCGAGGCCAGGGTCAGCCCTAAGCCGGTTAGGTTGACTGCTGCCATAGTAAGACCCATTATTCCGACTGCAGGCCCTATCTGCATCAATCCCTTTACGCTCTCATCCAGCGCAAATGCCATCTTCCTGGGACCAAGGCGGCTGCCCCTTTGGGGCAAGCTGATCAGGATTGCGGCCAACATAGCATATAGCCCAGAGGTAACGGCCGAATAGTGCAGGACACCCATAAAGAAAATTAGCACTATCAAGGGGACAAAGAATTGCCAGCCGCCCCTTAGAGTCCGCAGTAAAGAAGGCAACTCAGACCGGGGTAGACCACGGAGGTCGGTCCTTGCCGCCTCCAGGTCCACCATTACAAATACGGCAAGAAAGTAGAGGACGGCCGGAATGAAAGCAGCCACTACCACCGACCAGTAAGGTAGTTCTAAGAAGTCGGCCAAAACGAAGGCCACGGCGCCCATCACTGGAGGCATGATAGAGCCGCCGGTAGAGGCTACTGCCTCTACCGCGCCGGCGAAATGCGGCTTGTAGCCCACCCGTTTCATCAGGGGGATGGTAACAGTTCCAGTGGTGACTACATTCGCCATAGGCGACCCTGACATCGTGCCGAACAGGGCGCTCCCCACTACCGCAGCTTTGGCCGGCCCGCCGCGCACATGCCCACTAACGGATAGAGCCAGCTTCATAAGGAAGTCGCTTGCCCCGGAGCGAAGTAGAAACTGGCCGAAGAAAAGGTAAACGGCAACAATGGTAACAAATAGGTCCATGATGGGACCAAAAAAACCTATGCTGTCAATATAATAATGGGCGGTAATGCGGCTCAGAGAAAAGCTGCGAGTGGTCAGCAGGCCAGGGAAATGGGAGCCAAACAGGGCATAAATGACGAAGAAAATGCCAATGGCCACTATTGACCAGCCTACCGTGCGCCGGGCAGCCTCAAAGGTGACAACGAATAGTATCATTGCGAGTGCTATCTGATAGCCCTTAACGGTTGCCACCAGGGTATCCGTATTGCTCCAGACACTGGCTATGTATAAACTGGGCAGCAAGCCAAGTACGGCAAGTGCAGCGTCGTACCACGGCAACCGGTCCCTGGGGGAACTTTTAGTGGCGGGAACCAGCAGGAAAGTCAGCACCAGGAGAAAGGCAAAGGTCAGCGCCCGGAAGGGTCCAAACAGATTAATGCCCAGCCGGTCTAAGGTATCGGAGACATAGAGAATAATGAATATCGCCAGGGCGATGGAGAGGCCAAAGACCACCTTACCCATCGTCCCAGGATATTGCCGGAACTGGCTTAACACAGGCCGGGTATTCTCTATGTTGTGAGACACCGTGTACTCCGCCGAGCCTTTATTTTCGGGCTTCCGTGTAGGCTTTCAAGTGTGGCTGGTGAGCCTCTTCCACGGCCTGGGTCCATAAGCCCTTTTCCTTGAAATACTTGATTGCTCCCGGATGCGCCGGCGCCCCAAAGGCTTTGACGCCATTCTCCGGAGTAAAGTCCCTCAAGAAAGGGTGAACCCCTTTATATTCATCGTAGCTGGCATACATGGTCTTTATTACCGTGTATACCAGCTCTTCATCCAGGTCGGCGCGGGCTGCCAGCACGATGGGAAGCCCTACCGTGGGTACGTCCTGGGTAGCGCCCAACTGCCCAGCCTTGAGGAAGTGGGGCAGAACGCCCGGGACTTCCCTGGCCATGTCTTTAACATCCTCAGGGGTGATAGGTACAAAATACACTTTCTTGCTCTGAGCGATGTCCTGTACCCAGGGACCTAAAGCCGAAAAAATAGCCACGGCTTTGCCCTGGATAACACCTTCCGCGTCCAGCCCGGGTGTGCGGCCCTGCAGCCGGTTGGTCTTGCCCTCCAGAGCATAGATCTTCATCAGGGCGTTCGACATTGACTCTATGGCATAGCCGGTAGTGAACCCGAACCAGGTCTTACCCTTGAGGTCCGCCACAGTTTTTACAGAGGGATCGGTGGTGACTATGCCGAAGTTCACTATACTGCCCACAGCGACTTGTTTGATAGGCACCGGGCCTACATCCGAAAAGTGTAATATGCCTCTATAGGCAGGGGGCAATTCGGCAGTCTGATGAATGCCGAAATCCACCTCTTTGGGCGAGGTTTTCATCATCTTGATCCAGGCGAGGGACTCGGTGAAGGGCGTGGTTATGAACTTAGTGGGCAAGTGGTTTGATACCGTAGCTGCCAAAGCAGCGCCCACGGTATACCCTGGCCCGGCTGTCCCCGGGGTGTTCATGGTCATGGTAGGCGGCCACTTTATCTGCTTGGTTGCAGGAGCTGTGGCCGGGCCTGGCGCTGGCCTGGCAGCCGGGGCGCAACCGACTAGAATGACCGCCGCCGCAAGGCCCACCGCAGCCAAGCTAAAAAGTCTCTTCATGATCAGTCACCTTCCCTTCAATCTCACCTACCACGGGCGAGCACCGGAATGCCAGGCGGCGAGCTGCGCCCCCTTGCCCGGAAATCTACCAGTTTAGGTCTTTCTGTCTGTCCTTTCTACTTTGACAGCCTCTTTGGGACAGGCTCGCGCACATACGCCACAGAGGTTACACATGAGCGGGTCCCACATGGAGACCCCCCAGTGGAGCCGGTCTGGATTGGTGGGAAACATGGTAAGGCACAGATTGGGGCAGGCGGCAACACACTTATTGCAATCTGTAGAGTCAGGGCATTTATCATAGTCCACCGTGAACTTGATAGGCACCTCATACTTCTTGGCGACTTTCTCCCCGAGGCTATGCTCTCTGAGATAATCTAAGGACATCGTCTGCAATTTGTTGGTCAAGACTTTCATTGTTACTGTCTCACTTTTCCTGAACCTAGACTACTTCGTAGTTGCTGGGGGCTGTGGGCACCTGGGCCCGGGGCACCATTTCTATTATTTTCTGGGGACAATGGGTGCCACACAGGCCGCAGCCATAACACTTGGTGGGATTGATACGAGGCTTTTCAGTCATAACCGAGACCCTCACCGCGCCGAACATGCAATACTTGACACAATTGTCGCACTTTACTCCCGTGCAGCGAGATGGCTCGGTCACCATAGCCACATAGTGACTTCTTAAACAATCCCCAGCCAATCCATGGTCTAAGTGGTTATTCGCCGAGTGGCAGGTGGGATATTCGCAGTGGCATATATTGCTAACAAAAAAAGGTCCCCCTACCGGCCCCCAGCTCCCCACGTTATGCACCAGCCCCCGCTTGTCGGCGTATCTTACAATCTCTTTAACCTCGTCGGTGGTGGCCAGCTTATACTCCTTATATAGAGGATAAGTTGGTGGAGGAGTATCAGGAGGAGAAGGAGACATCCAGTTGACGCACACCCTTTCCTTTACCACTCCGCCAGTAAGAATATATTTACAGGGACAGATAATAGAGACGAATCGGCCCCCATTCACTTCCTCAGCGAGGTCAACGACTTTAAGGGCCTCTTCAATAGTAGCTATCTGGTGGCGATGGGCCCAACTGGCCGACTCGAAGGCGGATAGGTCATTCCGATGGAGCTCCCAGTTGTCTCTCCATTCCACCATCATCCCTCGGGTAGCCTCATTCATTAGTGATTGTTTGAAATTATCGGGGTTAAGATAATGGACTTTTCCATTTCCTTGCACCTCGCACATGATACACAAGACAGCACCTCCCCTATTTGTCTGCCGCTTCGCGAAATAAGAATTGCTCGCAGGTTACTCTTATAACACCACGAATAATAGGGACTTTAGTAGGAATCCTTTTAGGCCTAAAGTCCCAAGAATAAGGGGCCGAACTGCCCAGTTAACAGTTCGGCCCGGCGGTAGCATCCGACCAAGTTTACTCAGGAAGAGCCCGACGGGTCTTTCAACTGCGCCATAAGCGCTGCGGCCTGGGACCTGCGGCTAAGGTTCAACTTATCCAGGATATTGCTCACGTAATGCTTCACCGTCTTTTCGCTCAGAAACATAGCTTGACCAATTTCCTTGTTGGTCTTCCCCTCAGCGATAAGCGATAGAGTCCTTCTTTCCTGGGAAGTAAGACAGGATAGTGCGTCACGAGCCGAAGGAGGAGATTCACCCCTTATCCGGTTCAGGACAACCCTGGTTACGGCAGGGTCCAGGAGACAATCTCCCCGGGCAACGCACGAAACAGCTTCAACAATGGCTTTGCCTTCGCCTTGTTTCAGGACATACGCCGAGGCTCCAGCTATTATGGAAGACAGGACGGCCGCTTCATCAGAATAAGCGGTAAGCATGATGACCTTAACCTGAGGATTTGATGAACGGATGTCGCGGCATGCCGCTATCCCACTGCCATCAGGAAGCCGCACGTCCATGATTACCACATCCGGCTGCGTCCTGGCCGCCCCAATCACGGCATCCGCTACAGAGCCCGCCTCTCCGACTACCTCAAACCATGGCTTGCTCTCTAACAAGGTGCGGAGTCCCAAACGGACTATTTCATGGTCATCAACGATGAGAAGTCTTATCTTGGCCATGCCTCAGCCTCGGCTCTACAGAGGCAATTCCAGCAATAGTTCAGTGCCAATACCCGGGGTGGTCTTTATCGCAAGGCAGCCTCCCAACGTCTGCGCCCGATGCGACATATTCCTCAGGCCATGGCCCAGCTTTGCTATATCACAGCTACCAATGAAACCAGCGCCGTCATCCTTAATAGAAAGTACCAGTTTGTCACCTTGCTCCGACAGCCTGATTTGAGTTGCCCGGGCCTGGGAGTGCTTGGCCACATTCGTCAAGGCCTCACGAACAATGTGAAGGATGTTTTCGACGCTCCTTGCGGAAAGTGTTGCGTCCAGTTCACTGGATAGTGGGCGCTCAATGACGATATGGGCATCCAGGTGAAGTCCCGCGGCAAAAGAGGCCACGCGCCCCGGCAGGTCTTTGACAGTGAGCGCGCTCCCATTCAGGCCATCAACATAATGCGTAATGTCTTGGCTAACATCCTTTAGCTCTGCGATGGCCTTCTCTAACGACGGAGGTACTTGATGAGGCGCTGTGGTGAGCAGCGTAATGCAGTTCTCTAGCCTGAGACTGATAGCATACAATGACTGAACGACGCCATCGTGCAGGTCCATACCAATACGGTCCCTCTCATTCAGCCGGGCCATTTTCAATTCTTGTTCTCGTAGCGCCTTCGTTGCTGAAATATCCCGGGATATTGCACAAGCTGCCACCACTTCGCCGGAACCATTTAAGACCGGCGCCGCCGTCACAGACACGGGAATCAGCCGGCCGTCGCTACGCCGGCGAACCGTCTCAATATTCCGAATAGTTTCTCCCTTTTGACACCTTCCTATGATGGACCTGGCCTCGGGCAACAGGCCCTCCGGGACCATCGGCAGAACCTCCCCGACGGCCTCCTTTTCGCTATACGCGTAAAAGACCTCCGCCGCATGATTCCACGATAACATCTTGCCAGTGAAATCACCGCTAGTGATAGCATCCCCGGCACTTTCTAGCAGCGCACCGAGGTAACCACATACTTGTTCGGCCGTCGCATGTCTGTCCGCCCTACTGGTAGCTAGGGCTACGCTACTAGCCACGGACTGCCTCGAACAACCAAGCTGAGTTTGAGCGGACGCTCGCGCTTGCATACTCTGCCTCCCCCAACCGCACCCGGACGGTATCATCGATGGTAGAGAGCCACTGTTGTTGTGGGCAACTTCCAACGAAGGTCTACAAATCTTACAAAATGCAGACTGTCTCTGTCAACTTTCCTAGAAAGTGTTAGCTTTATTTGCTTCTAACTTTTAGCCATTTCCCACGGTGGGCTAGCTCATTGAAGACACACACCTTGATGCAGACAGCACACCCATTGGGTCGGTTAACGAAGGGGCGGCACTTCACGGCGTCAATGGTGTATTTCTCTATGCCTCGCACGGTACCCCTGCTTTGGGGTATAGCTCCCGAAGGACAGGCATTGTAGCATGCCTGGCAGCTCTGGCAGAACTCGCCGACGCCGAGGTCTGCCGGTTTATCCGCCAGGATCGGGATATCCGTGGTGACGCAGCCCAGGCGGAAACGCGGGCCGAACTGCCTGCTAACGACCAGGTTATTCTTGCCCTGCTCGCCCAACCCCGCCGCTGTAGCAAAAGGGATTAAGAGCGCTGCTCCCCCACCTAATGGATGGTGGGAGTGGGCTTGATGGCCGAGGCTGCGTTTGTATTCCGGCAGCCGAATTGTAGTTTCTCCCTACTCATAGTACACTCTGGCAACCTCTTTGT
>JACQTY010000044.1 GCA_016210545.1 Chloroflexota bacterium | reverse complement strand
CTTCACCTGAAACAGCACGGCAAATACCAGTGCCAGGGAAACAAGGATCTGCGCTATGTTTAGATAATTTGCCATTTCATCTACTGCTATTTCTAACGGATCTCTTCCGGACGCTTGGGGATTGGAGCTTCATATTTGTCGGTCAACTCGTCCCGTCCAGCTTCTTCTTGATCAAACTCGTCACTACCTGCGGGTTGGCTCTCCCTTTAGATAGCCGCATGACCTGTCCCACCAGAAACGCTACCGCCTGGGTTTTGCCTGCTTTGTAGTCAACTACCGCCGCGTGATTCTGCGCCAGCGCCTGTTCAACGAAGCTGTCCAGGTCGGAGGCCTGGCTGACCTGGGTCAGACCTTTCCTGGCGGCAATCTGCGCGGCTGATTCCCCCGAGTTGAACATCTCCTCGAACACGGCTTTTGCCGCCGTGCTGCTGAGAGCGCCGGCGTCCACCATCTCAATAAGCTCTACCAGCCGGGCAGGTTTCACGCGTGTGGAGTCAATCTCGGCGTTGGCGGCGTTAAGAAGGCGGTTGAACTCACCCAGGATCCAGTTGCTGACGGCTTTGGCCCGCTTGGCCCCCTTGCCATTGAGGGCGAGACAGGCCTCAAAGTAGTTGGCCACAGCCTTGGAGCCAGTAAGAAGCTGGGCATCATACAAAGGGAGGCTATACTGGGCCACAAACCGGGCCTTTCGAGCTTCGGGAAGCTCCGGCAACTGGCCGCGTACCTCTTCGACCCACGGCCGGGTGAATGTGAGCGGCGGCAAGTCTGGCTCCGGGAAGTAACGGTAGTCGTGGGCGTACTCCTTCGTCCGCTGCGATACCGTGACGCCCTTTTCCTCTACCCAGCCTCGCGTCTCCTGCACAATAGCGCCCCCGCCAGCTAGGACCTTCTTCTGCCTTTCCGCCTCGTACTCCAGGGCTCGGAACACTGCCCTGAAACTGTTCATGTTCTTCACTTCTACCTTTGCTTTGGGAAGCTCCTGGTCGCCTTTTGGCCGTATGCTGATATTGGCATCGCAACGGAAGCTGCCCTCTTCCATATTGCCGGTGGACACCCCCAGGTACTGGAGGATGCTCCTTAATCGGACCAGGTACTCCCTGGCCTCGTCAGCGGAACGCATGTCGGGGGCGCTCACAATCTCCATCAAGGGGACCCCGGCGCGGTTAACATCCAGCAAACTGTATGTCTCACCCTCCGGAGAGGCGCGGTGGAACAGCTTGGCCACGTCCTCCTCCAAATGGACGCGAATGATTCCGACGCGCCGTTCCTGGCCGTTCGTCGAGACGGTCAACCAGCCATTCAGGGCAATCGGGAGATCGTACTGAGAGATCTGATACCCCTTCATCAGGTCTGGGTATGGATAGTTCTTTCTATCGAACTTGGAGTATTCCGCTATGGTACAATTGAGGGCCAGGCCCGTCATCACCACAAACTTGACGGCTTGCTGGTTGATAACAGGCAGGACGCCCGGCATGCCCAGACAAACGGGGCAAACGTGGGTATTGGGGGCCGCCCCGGCGTACTCGGAAGAGCAGCCGCAGAACATCTTGCTTTTCGTCAGAAGCTGGGCATGAACCTCCAGCCCTATGACGACCTCATATTCCATAAGGCAAATCCTCGTTGTCAGTATAACAAGGAAGGGTGCTCATCGCAAGATGGGTGTGGCGGCCCGTGTGTAGCAACGCAACCCAGTGCGTCTCTGCGTAGATATGTCATCCCCGCGGGGTGCTTCGCTCTTGAAGAACGCGCGCCGGGAGTTTGCCAATAGAGGGTATGATACTAACGACGGATTACGTATGTCTGCCGCGCGAGGCGGCTTTGTCTGAAACAGGCGATCCAGGGACACGGCGCGGCGCGTGCCTACTCCAGGTAGATAGGCTTCACCTTCCGAGCTGCGGCGATGCGCTCTTCGACAATCCGGTCGGCGGCCTCCGCTGTGGTCATCTTATCGGACTTGGACCGCTGGATCACCTTTGCCATGGTGTCTCCGACGGTCCTCAGTTTGTCTCTGGCGGCATCGAGATCGTAGCCGGTAAGCTCCAATGACAGATTGATGACGCCGCCGCCGTTGGCCACGTAGTCCGGAGCGTAGAGGATGCCCCGTTTCTCCATTCGCTTCGCGTCCGCATCTTCCAATAGCTGGTTGTTGGCCGAGCCGCACACAATGGGGCATTTCAATCGCGGGATCGTCTTGCTGTTAAGGATTCCGCCGAAGGCGCAGGGGGCAAATACGTCGCCGACCACGTCGTATATGTCGTCGGGATCTACGGCAGTCACCCTGAGCTCTCGCCTGGCCTGCCGTAGGAGTTCGGCGTTAACGTCGGCAGCCACCACGATAGCTCCTTCGTCGTGGAGAAGATGGGCCAGATTGTATCCGACCTTGCCCAATCCCTGAACGACCACGGTGCGGCCCTTCAGCGAGTCTGCGGCCAGCTTCTCTTGAACGCACACTTTCATGGCCTGAAGCACCGTGAAGGCAGTCGGAGGTGAGGGGTCGCCGCTGCCGCCCTGGGAGACGGGCAACCCGACAACGTGCTCGGTCTCAGCGCTTAGCCACTCGATATCCCTGACGGTGATGCCCACATCCTCAGTGGCGATGTAGCGCCCGCCCAAAGCCTGCACGTAGCGGCCCATAGAATGGAACAGGGCTTCCGTCTTGTCCGTGGCCGGGTCACCGATGATCACCGCCTTCCCGCCCCCCTGGGCCAGCCCGGCTATGGCGGCCTTGTAGGTCATGGCCCGGGCCAGCCGGAGCACGTCCGTCAACGCCTCATCCTCGGTGGCATACGGCCTCATGCGGACGCCCCCCAGGGCCGGTCCCAAGGTGGTGTCGTGGATAGCTATGATAGCTCTCAGGCCGGTCCCCCCGTCATAACAGAACACAACCTGCTCGTAGTTGTACCTGGCCATGTATTCCAGGGTATTCACGTAGCCTCCTTCTGTTGCCCTTCTGAGGTCGCCCGGGGCTGAAGCCCTGGGCATAGGACTCCGGATTCATATAGCCTGGGGTTATAATAAGAACACCACTGCCTTCTACTTGAACAGGTCCTCTATATCCTTATCTACCTGCCTTTTCGCCTCCGCAGGCTCCAGGAAGCCAAATCTCCTGTAATAGTCCGTAGCGCCGTAGGCTTCCACCTCCACCACCACCGGCATCCGTACTGAGTGGCCGAATACCAGGGCCTGCTGCCTGGTCTCCAGACGGGAAAGCACGGTCCTCAGCTCTGACCTGTCCTCTGCCCCGGAAAGCACCGCGTCTATGTCCTCGGCGTTATCCAGGCGGAAGGCTATCCTTGTACCCAACTGCGACAACACCTCGGGGTCGATACCGCTGGGCCGCTGGTCCACCACCAGGAGGGTAACGTTGTATTTCCGCATCTCCCGGGCGATGGTGCCGAAGATGGTCTGGCGGGCAAGCTCCGGGCTGAGGAACTTGTGGGCCTCCTCCAACGTAATCACCAACGGTTGCGGACGTCCCGCATCGTCCCGGGCCTGTTCCGTCTGTTCCCTGTACTGGTCATAGATACGTCTGGTGAGCAGGTTGGCCACCAGGATATAGGAGGTGTAGTCCCGGTAGCGGCCGAACTCCAGGACGACGCTGACGCCGCTCTTGAGGTAATGCATTATGCGGTCGACGGCATCCTCGCTAACCTCTGGCGTCAGAAATGGCAGGCGGCGGAGCGTATCAAGACGCCGATAAAGGGCCCCCAGATTCTGCTCGTTCTCCCCCCACTCCTTTGACCTCTCCGCAATCTCTCCCCTGTCCCCAACTTCAAAAAAACTGCTGAGCCATCTCTTGCCCAGCCGGTGGGATACGCGATGGACGGCGTCCACCTGCAGCTCGTTCATGTTCAACGTGTCGCGAAGGATTTCTATGTCGGGGGCCTCCACCTGATCGTATCCGATGCGGACGATGAAGTCAGGGGTGAGTCCCCGCCGGCGGGCATTCTCCTCGTCCAGGGCGAACACGGCAACCCTTGACGGAAAGAGCTGCCTTAGCGCCTTGTATTCCTGGCGGCCGTGCTGCCCCCTCCACGACCATCCGTATTCGCTGTGCATATCGAAGACCAGGTTTACGGCCTTGCTCTTCTGGATCAGTCCATTGAGCAGGTGGTGCGTGAAGAAGGTCTTGCCCGTTCCCGTCCTGCCGAAGACGCCGCTGGACAGGGAAACGAACTCCTCCAAATTGAGGCATAGCTTGACCTCCATGTCCAGAGGGTTGCCGATGACCAGCCTTTTCTCGTCCTCCTGTCCGAAGATGAGGTCAATGTCTTGCTGGGTCGCCTCCAGGACAACCTGGAAAGGCTGCGGGACAGTCTTAGCCGGTTGCATCTGGCCAGTCCCCACGTCCCATACCAGCTTGGGCAATACCTTGAGCACGCCGTAGGCAGCGCTGCCCAGCACCACCTCGGCAATGAACGGGTCCGACATATCGGGGGGGTTCGTTGCCATGCGGGCGTCGATGGCGCCAAGGCTCACATCGGTCACCAGGCCGAAGAACCTCTTCTTCTTGCCTTCGATGGAGACGAAGCGTCCCACGGCCATCTCTTCCGTCGAGACGCGGCCGTCGAGCTTGACCTCCACCCCCTTGGATAGGGAGCCGGAGGTTACCACTCCCATCCTTCTTCCTCCCGGTGCAGAGTCCTGGGTCACGGGCGCATTCTCCTCAGGATAGCATTCAGCCGTTGCGGCTCACCAGCCAGGAGCCGGGACAGCTCCCGGCCCGCCGATACCAGGAAGCCACGGTTGTCCTCATTAAAGCTCGCCAGAAACCGAAGGCTAGCGGCCACCACCTCGTCCCCGCTCTGCGGGGCCTTGACCAGGAGATTCAGAAAGTCGAGGGACTGGCTAAACCTCTGCGCCTGCTCCCGGTCACAGAGGTAAACAAAGGCGTGAATACGCGGCGGCATCGGCGGCAAGTAGTGGTAGACGACGTCCCCGTTCGAATGGCCCACTACCAGGGAATTGAACTCGGTACGCAAGAGCTGGGCCAGTTGCGGGTGCTGGCGGTAGACATCCTCTTCGGAAGCCTCGTCGCGCCCCCGCGCGATGGGCCTGCGGCCCGGCTCGGACGGGACGGTGCCAGCCACATACACAACGGCGAATATCTCCTGCGACCCGATGGCAGTCTTCACCAGGCTGCCGAAAGGCGGCGGCTGGTGGAGATCGTAGCAATGGGCGACGAACTCGGTGGTGCTGGCCTCAATTATCTCGCCGATCCGCGTGATTGCTGGCCTCCATTTTTAGGGGGGGATCCCCTTGGCCCCCTTTACGGCTTTGCCCTAAGAGCGCCCTTACTGTCACCCTGAGTCCCGACAGGTCGGGGCGAAGGGTCTGGGGTGGAGAATCGGACAGATACGATATGACACCCCGCCCCATCCCGACCAGTCGGAATTCACTTCCCCTTCACGGAGCCTTCCCTGTCCGAGTGAAACATCGGACTCCGTGCGCGGGGAGGCCCGTTCAGGGCCGAAGGGTTCAGAATGACATTTGATACAACGCCACCCCTTTACACAAAGGGGGCGGCTCCGATTCCCTTTGTGAATCGGAGCAGGGGATTTTCCTCTTAGCCCCGGGGTACAAAATCTAACGGTAGTAAAGCTGCAAGCGTCAAATCCACCGGCTTTGCTTGCTGCGGCTCTTGGCCGAGTCCCGGCCCGGAACGTCTTCCCCGGCCAGATTCCTCTCCACCAGCGCCCAGAAGTTGGCCCGGTCCGCGGTGGTCACCACCGCCTGCTCGTGGGCCTCGCTGAGGGCGACGGGGTACCCCATACCCCGCTGACACTGGTCGAAGCAAAGGGAATGGGCCAGGTCCACCAGGGAAGGCTTATCCGCCACCCACCCCGGGATTTCCACCCTGGCAATCTCCTCCCCTGCATTCATGTAGAAAAAGGATATCTGGTGCTCGCCATAGTAGTTCCGGACTACAGACGCGGAGGTGAGAAATAGCGGCGATCTCTCTCCAGGCGACAGGATGCTCTCGAAGAACTCCCGTTCGGAAAGACCGCCCACATCCTGTCAGTCGCTGCTCGATTCTTTGCTGAAACAGTGCTTGCTACAGTCGGGCGTCTCGTGTTTGCACAGGCTTATCCGCAGGGCATTGACCACATCGGTGCTGCGCGGCAGGCTGATGTAACTCGCGAGGGCCGCCGGACGACTGGTCGCTATGGCGCGTATTCTATCCAGCGCCGGGATGAGTCCCCTGTCTATCAGCTCCTCTCGCACGAACGGGCGGAGGCTGGTCACGCCGAAAAGAACGAGCGACCCGTCCAGCAAAGCCAGGACAGGCTGTGAGCCGGGCAATTCCTCGACCATGCTAGCCAGGAGCTGGCATTCCTCTGCGCTGCGGTGGGCGCCGAGGACTGCGCCCTCCACCGGCTCTTCTTCCTCGTTCGCCTTTGGGCTTTCCATGACGAGGTCTTTATCCCAGCGAAGCACCGCTCTGGATGAAAGGCTGGCGCCAGGCTTCTCGCCGTAGTCCAGGCGCACCTGTCCCAGGTTGATGAGGTAACACTGGACGACGCGATTTCGGTCATTTTCAATGTGCGAGCCATCCACTGCAAGGACACTGAAGCTGGCGGGGCGCTCGGGCAGGGGATAGCGCCGGCAGATAGCGTCGGTCAGGCCGGCGGCGGGCCACCTGACTTTGCCCCGGCTGTTCTCGATCCGGGCCCTCAGGGAGTCGATTTCCGCGGGTCCCAGGCTGGAGGCGTTCTCCACGGCGCGCTCTCGTTGCCGGCGCGCCTCCATTTCCCGGGTCTTTGCGTGTTGTGCCAGCTTCTGAACGGGTGAGGCTACCTGTTCCAAATCTAACGACATGGCGCCGCCTTGTTCAAAGTATAGCATAGGCGGACAAGCTGAACAATCGCCCTGAATCCACCACTGAATGGTTTGGCTACCATATCGGTCGAGGGGTGGAATATGGCTATCATGAAAGTGGGCTTTGCTGGTTTCTCCCCCTGTCGCAAACTGACCTTTACCCATATTTTGGTGGCTGGACACAGAGGTTATGGGACACAGATACGGAAAACTAATGTGTGGAGGG
>JACQTY010000007.1 GCA_016210545.1 Chloroflexota bacterium | reverse complement strand
CGCGGCCCGTAGTCGCCCAATTCATTGGGCAAACCCTGCCCGATAAATCGGGCAACTACATTTTCATGGGGCTATTTTCGGGAGAATGGCAGAGTAGCTATTTTCGGGGGAGGGGACATATGAGAATCCTGGGAATCTGCTGTAGCCCGCGCAAGGGGGGCAACACGGAGATCCTATTGCAGCAGGCCCTGCAGGGGGCTGCTGAGGCCGGGGCTGAGACTGAGATGTTCACTGTGTATGACAAGGACCTCAAGCCTTGCGATGGTTGCAACGCCTGTCGCAAAGAGGGGGTCTGCCACGTTCAGGACGACATGCAACCCCTGTACGGGAAGCTCCAGGCGGCCCAGGGCATCGTATACGCCTCCCCCGTCTACTTCTGGAGCGTTACCAGCCAGGGGAAGATGATCCTCGATCGTTTGAACAGCTATTACGCTCTGGCGAAGCTGAGCGGCAAGGTAGGCGGCGCTATCGCCGTGGCCGGCGCCCTGGGTCACGTCGAGGTACGCAACCTCCTGTATTCCTTTTTCGCCTGGAACCACATGTTCATCGCCGACTTTGTTCCCGCCTTTGCCACCGACAAGAAGGAGGTGCGGCGCGATCGCCATGCTATGACCTGCGCCAACCTCCTGGGTCAGAAGATGGTAAGCATAGCCCGGGCGCAGCAGTCCTATCCCGAGGCTTTCAGAATCCCTCTTACGGTCCATGTCCGGGACAATCTGAAGATTCCGTCGGCCCCGGCCAAAGGCCGGTTCCAGGTGGGTGGGGAAGGGGCTGGGGCCGGGTTGCCTACGTGAGGATGGTGGGGGAAACCTTGTAGGGTGGGTGCAGCCCCGATCAAATCGGGGCGAAACCCACCATATCTTCGGCGATTCGCAGCGTCATCTCTTGTTATCACGTGGTGGGTTGCCCTTCGCTTAACCCACCCCAACAGCTACCTGACAAGTGCCAGGAGTCAGGCGGGGAGGCAATCTCAGGGCTTTGGGCCTCCAGAGACGATGGCGTTGGTATCCAGGACGGCTCTCAAGCTACGTTGCCTCTGCCCGATACTCGTCGACCAGGCGCTCCACGGCCGCGGGAGCGAGGCCACGTTCCCTGGCCCTGTCCTCGCCATATCTGAGGACCTGTTTCCGCTCGCGGTCTTCGACATAGCGACGGAGGGCTTCACGCAGGAGTTCGCTCTTTGTTCGCCCTTCCTCTTTCATAAGCTTCTCCACCCCATCAGCCATCTCGGGCGGCAGAGAGAACGTAATCGTCTTGCTTGCCCGTGGCATAGCGCACCCCGCTTGTTCTTAACTGTTCTTACTAGCTTCATTGTGACGCAAGCCCAACGGTTGGGGAAGAGCCAGGCCGCAGTGTAGTACCAGTTCGGCCGGCGCCGGGTCTAGTCAGCTTGGGCGGTGATAGTGTAGAATCAGGCAGAGCAAGGGAAAAGACTTGAATTCGGATGGTCATAGGTGGCTGCTGGGGAAGGCGTAGCAGTCACGGACCGGGGTATGCAAACGGTGTCAGAACAACTCGGCAAAATAGAAAGACCTTCAGTAGAGGAATACAAGGCGGGGAGAAAGCTCTATTTCGTTCCCCTCGTTTTCGCGCCGGAAGAATTCGGCGCCGAGCTTGCTGAGATGGTCAGCCGGTACTGGGAGCAGGTGCAGTCGCAACTGGCCGGGATGGAAAGCAAGCTGGGCAAGATCAGCAAGATATACCATGAGTTGATAGCTACCGGCGGCGAGGACGGCGCGAAGGCCATCGAGGATCTCAGCAAGGGGAGCTTTCAGATTGCCAGAGCCAGGCTGGACAGCGGGGCCGATCTCCATCCAATAGAGTCAACGGATATCTTCACCGAGTTCATGGACTGGAGCAAGTGCCTGTCCGTCGGCCTGGAGAACCCGAGGGTGTTTGATAAGGTGTGGCAATTCTACGACGATGCCCGGAAGAAGCGCAACGAATACATAGCCAAACAGATAGACGAATCGTTGAAGCCCGAGGAATCGGGTATCCTGGTGCTGAGGGAGGGCCACTCCGTCCAGTTCCCGACAGATATTCAGGTATTCTATGTCGCCCCGCCCGCCCTGGATGAGATGAAGCGCTGGTACAGAGACCAGCAGGAGGCAGCAGCGCGGAAGAGCGAGGAGGCGAAGGAGGGAAATACCAAGGCCTGATAGCCAAATCCTAAACAGGGCGTATGGAAAAGCGTCTGCTGTCGTTGCGAGGCAGCGAGAATTTTGGTGAGGCGCGCTTGGCATGTGGCGCCTGGAATCTGGAGTTTAGTCGTATGGCGGCGTTCAAGGGTGGCGCCCTGCAGATTCGCGATGCCCGTCCGGAAGAGTTGGACGATATTTCGCGGGTCATCAGGGATGCCTATCTGGAGTATAAGGTACTCATTCCTCCAGAGGTTTGGAATGAGTACCTCCAGAATATCATGGATGTCCGCAGCCGCCTGGATGTGGCCGACCTCATCGTGGCCGAGATCGAGGGGCGTGTTGCGGGCGCGGTTACCCTGTACCTGGAGGCGTCACGGTCAGACCAGGAAGGGTGGCCGGCGGGTTGGGCAGGCATCCGTATTCTCGCCGTGGATCCAAGTCACCGCGCCCGGGGCATCGGTCGTGCTCTGATGCAGGAATGTCTGCGCCGGTGTCGCGCTCGCGGCATCAGTACCATCGGTCTGCACACCACCGAGGCTATGGACGTGGCCAGGCGCATGTATGAACGGATGGGCTTTGTACGTGTCCGGGAGTTCGATTTTCGACCTGATCCGGGGCACGTGGTCATGGCGTACCGATTGGACCTTTGAACCGGGGGGAGAGACCGACGCCCCCTTGCGGGCCCCTTAAGGGAGAGTTGGAGATAAGGGAAAGTGGGTGTGTCTTCGCTCAAACTTGACAAGCGCTACCAGATAGACTACTCTTCTCGCATCGCTTTCCCGCGAGCGTTTCTGCTATGCTTAGTTTCAACTTGCATTGCGGGGGCATCCGCCCAATTCTCGTTCAGAACAGGCCCGCTGACCGTCGATTGCCATGCTGTTACCGGTAGCGTCGGCGCCGGCGAACGCAATATTCAACGCCGATGTTTCTGGTTTCACCATCGTGAGAAATGGCTGCACAAATGATCGTGCGGCCAGCAGTTTCAGTCCACAATTAAAGGAGGCGCCCTATGCGGAAACAGGCCCTTGCCTGGCCAATCCTGGTATTGATAGCAGTCCTGCTTGCGGCAGCCTGCGGCACCCGCCCGACCCCCACTCCGGCAGCGACGCCAGCGGCAGCGCCTGCGTCGCCCGCGGCCAGGGCGCCAACTCCAGCGCCTGCCACCCCAACCCCAGCGGCCCCGGCTCCAGCCAGGCCGTCGCCGTCGCCGGCAGCCAGAATGCCTCCGGTGATGTCCATTGCCACCGCTGGCGTGGGCACCACCAGCTACATCGTCGCCAGCGCTTTCTCCGAGCTTATCAGCAAATACGCGGGGACAAAGATCACTGTGGAGCCTTCCGGGGCGGCGGCCCGGTGGATACCCCTCACCAAGACGAAGGACATAGACCTGGCCATTCACTGCAGCACCACCGATGTTAGAGACGCCTACTACGGCGAATTCTACTGGAAAGACCAGGGCCCCCACCCGGTGTTGCAGGTGGCCATTGGCCAGGACCAGCCTTATGGATTCAACACGGTCGATCCCAATATCAAGAGCCTGGCGGACCTGAAGGGCAAGAAGATCTACGCCTATATGAAGGGCATGCGCATCCTGAACGACCTGGTACCCCTCGTTCTCAGGGAAGCAGGCGTCAGGCCAGAAGATGTGGAACTCCTCACCTACGCCGATGTCAACGAAGCAGCCAAAGGGATACAGGAGGGCAAAGCCGTCGGGGTGTGGTACATCCCCACCGTGCTCCCGCTGGTGGAGCTCGACCGGGCCAAGCCGCTGTACGGCGTTCCGGTGCCCGCGGAGGTAGTGCTGAAGGCCAAGGAGCAGTTCCCCGAGCTGCATCCCGGGACATGGAAAAAAGGGGAGGGGATAAGCAAAAGCGATATGCCCTATGTTTTCTATCCCTGTGGCATGGCCGGCCGCGCTGACCTGGACCCCGACACAGTCTACACATTCCTCAGCACGGTTTACGCCCATTACGATGAGTACAAGGACAAGCACCCTATCATGAGGTGGTGGACCCCGGAGCAGGGTATAAGCATTGTGGCCTCGCCGGTACACCCCGGGGCCGTCAGGTACTTCAAAGAGAAGGGGCTGTGGAAAGACGAGCAGGAGAAGCTCCAGCAGAAACTGCAGGCCAGGCCGCGCGGCTGAAGAGAAAGGCCACTGCCTTTGCTCCGGGTCCCGGACAACCTGCCCGGCTGTGCCCCGGGCGTCGGTGAGGTGTAGAATGGTACTGCCTTGGCCGTTGTGGTGTCTTCCCCATGCCTGAGCCGTGTCCGTATTTGAACGCTGCGGAAGACAGTCCCGACGCATCGGGAGTGGCTGCGCTGCGACAGGATGGCGGCCAGCCCCGCACCTGCTGGAGAAGTGAACACAAAAGGATGCGGGTTGGGGTCGTCTGACTTTGCCAAACGTCCTGCAAAAGAGGTGTTGAATGCCGGGTGAACAAAGGTACGAAGACATAGACGTACTGGTCATCGGTGGGGGGCTGGCGGGAGTATATGCCGCCATCAAAGCCAGAGAAGCCGGCGCTGACAAGGTAGTCCAGGTGGACAAGGGGAAAGTGGGGAAGACCGGCGCTAGCTGCTTTGCCGCCGGCGTCATGCATACCTACTTCCCCGAGGAGGATGACCTGGAAGATAGGGTGCGGCGTCTCACCCGAGCCCAGGGCTTCCTGGCGCAGCAAGACCTGATGCAGGACCACATGGAGCAAAGCTGGGATATCACCCAGGAAATGGCCCAGTTCGGCGTGGACTTCGTCAGGACAGCCGAGGGCAAGCTGGAGCGACGGGCGGGGCGGGGCAGCTACCCCATCATCAGCTTCCACGGGCCGCAGCTTATGGCCGCCATGGCCCGCGCCGCCATCCGCAAGGGCGTCAAGATGATCTACCGCACCATGGTCACTGACATCCTTACCCAGGGCGGCCAAGTAGTGGGTGCGGTGGGCTTCAACACCCGGAGCGGCGATTTCTGCGTATTCAAGACCAAGACCACGGTGCTGGCCACTGGCAACGCCTGGTACAAGGGCCTGGGGCCGGGGCACCGGGACTGCACCGGGGACGGCTATGCCGCCGCCTTCCGCGCCGGGGCCAAACTCAGCGGGGCGGAGAACCCCGATGGCCCCACCAACTTTTTCCCCGCCCGCTACGACATCGGGCCAGGCATGAACAAGTTTGTGGGCGAGGGCGGCATCTTTCTCAACTCTAAGTCCGAGAGGTTTATGGAGAAGTACAACCCGACCCTCAAGGAGCGGGCTGGTCTGCGGAACCTGAACTACGCCTTCACACTGGAGGCAAAACAGGGTAATACCCCCATATTCATGGACATGACCCACCTCAAGCCCGATGCGGTAAGAAGGCTGAAGGAGGTGCTGCCGCTGGCGATGCGGATGTTCGAAAGTGTGGGGTTGGTGGTGGGGGAGCGCTTCACGCAGCCGGTGGAGTGGATGCCCATAGCCCCTCTGGCTCGCCCCGGCCTCATGGTCGACCGTCGCTTCGAGACCTCCCTGCCGGGGTTGTTCTGCGCCGGCGAGGCAGCTTCGCCTACGGCCGTGCCCATAGGACTGGCCTCCGCAGCCACCTCCGGGGCCACCGCCGGGAAGTCGGCGGCTGAGTATGCCCGGAGCGCCGCCGCCGCCCCATTGGATGAGGAGCAGGTGAAGCGGCTGCGTCAGGAAACTTTGCAGGCCCTCAATCGCGGCTCTGGCGTGGAACCGGACCAGGTGCTGCTCTCCGTACAGGAGACCGTCGTCCCCTACGACGTGTTGCTGCTGCGCCGCGCCGACAGGATGCAACGGGCGCTAGACGCCATCGAGGATGCGCGGGATAACCTGCTGCCCCTCCTCAATGCCTACGACCCACACTACCTACGCATGGCCCACGAGGCCCGGAACCTGACTCTCATCGCCGAGTTGCACCTGCGCATGTCTCTGGCCAGGGCCGAGTCCCGCTCCGTGCTGCGGGAGGACTTCCCCTGCGAGGACAACCAGGACTGGGTCAAGTGGGTAGTCGCCCAGCGTGACGGCGGCGGCATGAAGCTATCCACCGAGGATGTCCCCGTAGACGGCTACCCCCTGAAGCCAGAGCGCACCAAAAACCTGCACCACATGTGGCAACTGGCCGAGAAACTGGGCATATGCCGGGTCGAGAAAGGGGCGGTCAAATGGGCATAAGGCACATCGATGTCAGGCTGTGCAACGGCTGCAACATCTGCGTGGAGGACTGTCCCCTGGATGTGCTGCGCCTGGACGAGGCCACTAAAAAGGCATACATAGCTTACCTGCGCGATTGCCAGAGCTGCTTCCTGTGCCAGAGCGAATGCCCCCAGGATGCTATCAGGTGCGTGGCCGTCCACGAGCGGCGCATGCCCAAGGCGTGGTAGGGGCGTGGGGCCGCAGCCCGCACATTGGCTGGTTTGCTACGACATAGGGCTTCGGGAAAGAACGTACTTGGCCCACCTATGTCCATGATATTCACTGACCCAAGGCAAGAGAGCGTGCGTCCAGGGGCGGCAGCTTGGTGGGAGAGGTACCGTAAGAAGGTTTTTGTCCCCGTTCATTAGCTTGTGCGTTGTGGGCTTCGTTGCCCGCCTGGGCTATCAAATGGCGAGGCCCCCGGTGCTTCCGCGTTTCGCCGAAGAGATAGGCGCCGAAGCCTGGCTCATTGGACTAATCGTGGGCGCCTCAACGATAACTGGCGTCTTTGTGAAATTCCCGGCTGGAGCTCTCTCCGACATCCTCGGCAGACGCCGTATGCTCCTCCTGGGAGCCATTTTCTTTGCCTTCCCGCCCTTCCTCTACCTGCTGGTAAAGGAGCCTTACACACTGTTGGCCTTGCGTTTCCTGCATGGCCTTGCCACGGCGATCTTCAGCCCGGTGGCCTCTGCCGCCGTAGCTGACCTCTTCAGCGAGGAGCGTGGAGAAAAGCTGGGATGGTTTGGCTCTGCCAGCGAGGTAGGCAGCGCCTTTGGCCCCCTTTTGGGCGGCTTCATGCTGGCGGCAGTGACGGGGCCAGGCTTATTCAAGTTCTACTTCACGTATTTGATAGTGGGCGCACTGGGAGCGGCTACCCTGTTGCTAGCAACGCGACTGCCCATCGGCCAAACCGTGAGCGCGGCCGGCCCAGCTTCAGTGTCACCTGTGGCAAAGGTTGGCCGCTGGAAGCTTCTTCGACAGGGTATGCGGGAGGTTGCAAGCAACAGGCCGATACTGGTGGCCAGCAGTGTTGAGGCAGCCATGTTTGTGGGTGTGGGAGCACTGCTGGGTTTTCTGCCACTGTATGCGAAGAATGTGGTCCGGCTGGGGGACATTTACCTGGGCATCCTAATATGGGCACCGCTGGTGGTGGCAATGGCCGGCAAGCCCCTGTCGGGGCGGATCTCCGACCGGATGGGACGGAAACCCATGATTCTGGTAGGTCTGGCGCTATGTGCGGCGATGCTTCCCCTCGTGCCCTTCACGAACAGCTTTCCGGCTCTGGTTGCGGAGGGCCTGGTTTTTGGATTGGGGATGGCCATAGTCACGCCATCTACGACGGCATTGGTTGCCGACCTGTGTAAGGCGGG
>JACQTY010000052.1 GCA_016210545.1 Chloroflexota bacterium | reverse complement strand
GACCGGCCAGGACGCGGTGAGAGTGGCCACTGAATTTCATCAGCAGGTGGGAGTGACCGGACTGATTTTGACCAAGATGGACGGCGATGCCCGCGGCGGCGCTGCCCTGTCAATACGATCGGTTACGGGGGTCCCCGTCAAGTTCCTGGGCGTGGGCGAGAAGCTGGATGCCCTGGAGCCTTTCTACCCCGACCGTCTGGCGTCCCGCATCCTGGGCATGGGCGACGTGGTCACGCTAGTGGAGAAGGCCCAGGAGGCCATGGACGAAAAGAAGGCCATGGAACTGGAGAAGAAGCTAAAGGCGGCTACCTTTGATCTGGAAGACTTTCTGGGGCAGCTTCAGGACATCAAGAAGATGGGCAGCCTGTCCCAATTGATAGATATGATCCCGGGCATGTCGAGTATGGCCAAGAAGCTGCCGGCTGGTGTTGACGACAACCAGCTAAAGAAGGTCGAGGCCATTATCCGTTCCATGACGCCGCGCGAGCGCCACAACCCGCAGATGATCGACGGCAGCCGGCGGAAGAGGATTGCTAAGGGCAGCGGGACGAGCGTGCAGGACGTTAACCAGCTCTTGAACCAGTTTGTGCAGGTGCAAAAGCTCATCAAGGATATGGGCAAACGCAAGTTGCCACCGATGGGCATGTTCCGGGGGCTGTAGGACGGAATCTTTTGGCCCAATTAGAGTGGGGGTGAGGTAACGATTGCTATGGGTATCCTGACCTCTCCTCTACCTCCTCTCCGTGAACGGAGAGTCCCGACTGGTCGGGACGATGCATCGGGGTCGGGGTGCGGTAACCCGCCCCGCTGACGTAGGACTCACGCGTACCGTTCCAGCGTTTCGGGAAACTGCTGTCTCTATCTCTGTCCGGTGTGGGTGTGGTGAGGGGCTACGCTTTCACCGTCTTGCGGAGGGCCGGCGCACACCATTCCATGTATTTCTGATTTCTCCCGTGGATTACGTCGAAGTACAGGGTCATGAGCTGGCGGGTGACCTTGCCTATCTTGCCATCCCCTATCGGCCTGTGGTCTATCTCCAAGACCGGAGTGACATGCGAGGCCGTACCCGTGACCATGCACTCGTCGGCAATGTATAGCTCGCTCCGGTCAATGGTCCTCTCTACGACCTCCATACCCAGTTCGTTGCGCGCAAGCTTCATGACCGAGTCGCGGGTTATCCCCATGAGAATGTTGTCGCTGGACTGGGGTGTCACGAACTTGCCATCCATGACCAGCATGATATTCTGGCCGCTGCCCTCGGAAACATGGCCGTCGTGGCTGAGCATGATGGCCTCGTCGTAGCCGTTCTCGTGGGCCTCCGTCTTGGCCAGGGCGCTGTTCACGTAGATGCCGGTTATCTTACCCCGGGGCGGTATCATGCTGTCGTCGGTGCGCCGCCACGAGGAGACGCACGCCTTGATGCCCTTTTCGGTGTCCAGGTACATGGGCAACTGGGCAACGTGGACGAAGAAATCGTCCTCCAGGTCGTAGAGCTTGGGGCCGATGACTTCCGAGCTCTTGTAGGCCAGGGGACGTATGTAGACATCCTCTTTGAATCCGCTCCTCTCCACCAGTTCGGCGGTTATCTGGCACAAGTGGTCGATGCTGCCGGGGAGCTTGATCTTGAGGATGCGGCAGCTCTTCTGGAGACGCTCATAGTGCTCCTTCATCCTAAACACGTACATCTGCTGCTTTTCCTGGTTCCAGTTGGCGCGGATACCCTCGAAGCAGGCTGTCCCGTAATGGAAGGCGTGGGTCATAATGCTTATCTTTGCCTCGGATACGGGCATGAATTGCTTGTGGAAGTAGACCAAAGCTGGCATAGATTCAACGCTCCTGTTCTAGCAACTGGCGCACTGGCGCGTATTATATCCCCAGAGAAACTGAAACGCAAGCGTCAGTGAGAGAAACAAACTGGTGTCTATGTGATAAGACTCTTACCACTCAGGCAATAGGCCGCAAAAAGGGGAAAGAACGCATCTTTTCCAGCAGGTAAGGACCTAAGATTCGGCGAAGGCAAAGGATGCGGTACGAAGGGACAGTTCCCGGTTGACGAGTGTGATTGGTTAGTGGGCTTGAATTGAACTGGCCGGTTCTTGCAGGCTCACCTTGACACGCTGTCGCCGTGGTGCTACATTGTATGCACGGTAGGTCACTATTTAGCAGAGTACAGCAGACGAGAGGCTGAGATGATAAAGACGCTTACACAGCACGGAAACAGCGCTGCGCTGATCATAGATAAAGCAATCTTGGAACTCTTGAACATCACCTGGGACACTCCGTTGGAGATAATTACCGATGGAAAGAGCCTGATTATCTCCCCAGTGCGGGACAAGAGACGGTCCGAAATAGTGCGGCGAGCTTTGGCAAAAGTGAACATGCGCCATTTTGGGACATTGAGCAAGCTCGGCAACTAATTGGTTTCCCTGAAGTGTCACAGCCAACATAAGCATAAGATGGCTGGGCCTCTGTGCAGAGAGTGACCGCGTGAAGCCGTAGTTGCTCGGACCTGCGGCAGCGCGGCACCCTTAGCATGGGCCGGTCTCAAACTTGCTCTTCCCCTAACGGGGGGGCTCAGACCCGCCCCTACAGCACCTTCAGGAGGCCATTTTTCTGTTGCCGTCCTAAACCCCGCGGGTCTATAATAGTGCTATCGTTTTCTGAAGGGGCTTTGTGTTCACTCATCTCCATGTCCACACCGAGTACAGCCTGCTCGACGGCCTGTGCCATATGCCTCAACTTATGGCTCGGGCCAGGGAACTGGGGATGGATAGCCTGGCCATTACCGACCACGGCGCCCTCTACGGGGCCGTCGATTTCTACACTGCCGCCAAACAGGCCGGGATCCGCCCCATCATCGGCTGCGAGGTGTACGTCGCCCCCGGCGACCGACGGGGCCGCGCCCCCACTGATAAGGGCGCCAATCACCTTGTCCTGCTGGCCAAAGATAGGATGGGCTGGGGCAACCTCATCCAGCTTGTCACCAAGGCCAACCTGGAGGGCTTCTTCTACAAGCCTCGCGTCGATAAAGAGCTTTTGGCCAAACACAGCCAGGGCCTGATCGCCATGTCGGCATGCGTCCACGGCGAGCTGGGGCACCTCATCCTGACGGGGCAAAAAGAGCAGGCCCGCCGGGCGGCCCGGTGGTACAAAGAGACCTTCGGCGATTTCTACATCGAGATCCAGAAGCATCCCATACCCGAGCTTCAACAGGCGAACCCGGAGCTTCTGGCCATCAGCCGCGAGCTGTCGATTCCCATCGTGGCCACGAACGATGTTCATTACATTTCAAGGGAGGACGCCTCCAGCCAGGAGCTTCTCCTTTGCATCCAGACGAACACCTCCATCAACGATGAGAAGCGCCTGAAGATGAACGGCGACTATTACTACCTGCGCAGCCCTCAAGAGATGGCCGAGCTTTACTCCGACATGCCTGAGGCGCTTACCGCCACCGAGGAGATCGCCGCCAAATGTAACCTGGAGCTGGAGTTCGGCAAATTGCACCTGCCGCGGGTCGAACTGCCGCCCGGCAAGTCCGCGGATGAGTACCTGTCGGAGCTTTGCTGGAGCGCCTTCCCGGAGAGATACCCGGACGGCAACCAGGTCGCCAGGGAGAGGCTTACCTATGAGCTGGACGTGATCCGCCAGACGCACTTCGCCACCTACTTCCTGGTGGTGTGGGACATGGCCGAATTTGTACATGAACGCAAGATAATGTTCGGCGTGCGGGGCAGCGCCGCGGCCTCCATCGTCCTTTACTGCCTTAGGATCACCGAGATAGACCCGATGGCCACCCGCCTGGTCTTCGAGCGCTTTCTGAACATCGAGCGCAAGGAGATGCCCGATATCGACTCCGACTTCCAGGACGACCGGCGGGAAGAGGTGATCGACTATGTTACCGGGAAGTACGGCGCCGACCATGTGGCGCAGATCATAACCTACGGCACCCTCGGCGCCCGCGCCGCCATTCGCGACGTGGGCCGCGCCCTGGGCATGGCCTACACCAGCGTCGACAACGTGGCCAAGCTGGTACCTGTTGCCCTCAACATGACCCTCGACAGGGCGCTGAAGGAAAGCCCGGAGCTAAGCAATCTCTGCCGGCAGGACGAGCAGGTGAACAGGCTGGTGGAGACCGCCCGAAAGCTGGAGGGCACCGTCCGCCACGTCAGCACTCACGCCGCCGGTGTGGTTATCGCCGAGGACCCGCTCACGCAGTATGTGCCGTTGCAGAAGGCCACCCGCGGCGACGCCGAAAGCAACGCCACCATGACCCAGTTCGCCATGGAGAACATAGCCAAGCTGGGCTTGCTCAAGATGGACTACCTGGGCCTGGTCAACCTGACCGTGCTGGCAAAGGCAAAGGAGATCATCAAAGACCACTGCGGCCGGGACCTCGACCTGCACCACCTGCCCATGGACGACGCCAAGACCTTCGAGCTTCTGGCCTCCGGTGAGACGCACAGCGTCTTCCAACTGGAAAGCGCCGGGATGCGCCGGTATATCAAAGAGTTGAAGCCGACCACCTTCAGCGATGTCGCCGCTATGGTCGCCCTGTACCGTCCCGGCCCGATGGAGCACATCCCCACCTTCATCAAGTCCAAGCACGGCGTGGAGCCTATCCGCTATCCCCATGAAGCTCTTAAGGACATACTGGAGGAGACCTACGGCGTCATAGTCTACCAGGACCTGGTGCTCCTGATTGTGCGAGCCTTCGCCGGGTACAGCCTGGGCCAGGCCGACATTTTCCGCAAGGCGATGGGCAAGAAGATACCCGAGGTGATGAAGAAGGAGAAGGCCAACTTCCTGGTCGGGGCCGCCAGGAAGGGCTTCTCTGCCGAGATCGCCGAGGCCATCTTCGCCCTGATAGAGCCTTTTGCTGGCTACGCCTTCATCAAGGCCCACAGCGTCAGCTACGCTATGGTGGCCTATCAGACTGCCTATCTCAAGGCCAACTACACTGTGGAGTACATGACCTCCCTGCTCATCTGCTTCCGGGGTATGCCCGATAAGATAACCTCGGCCATCGCCGAGTGCCACCGCCTGGGCCTGAGGGTGCTGCCGCCGGACGTGAACAAGAGCCAGATCAACTTTGCCATCGAGCAGACTGCCGCCGGACCGGCTATCCGCTTCGGTCTGGCCTGCGTTAAGAACGTCGGCGAGGCTGCGGTGGAACCGGCCATCAAGGCCCGGCAGGAGGGCGGCGACTTCAGATCGGTGGAGGACTTCAGCCGCCGGGCGGGCCTGCAGGGCATGAACCGGCGCGTCCTGGAGAGCCTCATCAAGGCGGGGGCGCTGGACTGCCTGGGCAACCGCGGGGCCTTGCTCCAGTCCGTCGAGCGCCTGCTTTCGATGGCTCAGCGGGAGCAGAAGCTGAAGGAGACCGGCCAGACTACCCTCTTCGACATGCTGGGCAGTCCCGATTACATCGGGATGCCCGTCCCCATGCCCGACCTGGAGCTTCCCGAGGTGGACATACCGGCCAAAGAAAAACGCTCCTGGGAGAAGGAGCTTCTGGGCGTATTCCTCTCCGATAATCCCCTGCTGGTAAGTATGAGCCGGCTGAAGTCCGCCGACATCACCAACTGCGGCGAGGTCACCGAGGAGATGGAAGGCCAGACCATCGAGGTCATAGGCGAGGTGGCGTCGGTGCGGGAGTCCTTCACCAGGGAGCACAAGGCATTTGCCACGGTGATGCTGGAGGACCTGACGGGCAGCATCGAGGTGACCGCCTGGCCGGAGACGTTCGAGCGCAACAGGGATTTATGGCAGGATGGAAACTTCCTTCAGGTCAAAGGCAGGGTCAGCCAGCGTCGGGACAGCCTGCAACTGGTGTGCAAGGATGTCAAGATGTACCAGTTGCCTGTAGAGACTTCCCCCAATGGCAACGGGCACGGCAAGCGGCGGGTCATTATCCACCTGTCACAGACCGACCAGGAGGACTACGACCTGGCGACGTTGCAGCAGGTATTGAAGGTGTTGCGCGACTACCCGGGGAACCAGGAGGTGCGGCTGGCGGTTGTCGCCGGGCGAGAGGTAACAAACCTGGAGATGCCCAACCTGACGACTAACTCCTGCCCTGCCCTGCGCCAGCGCCTGGTGGAGCTGGTGGGGCCGGACGGGGTACGGGTGGAGTAGGGTCACGGCATGCCGTGCCTATGGTTATGCAACGCCTTTGCCAGAATGCCGCCCCCTATCGAGGTGGATTGCATGGATTACCTCAACTCAGACATCCCTGGACGCCGTTCCGTACGGCTCCCCTCTTATGATTACACCCAGCCCGGGGCTTACTTCATAACCATTGCTACCCAGGACAGGGATCCTCTATTCGGGCGGGTGGTTGACGGGGCCGCGATATTGGGCCGTTACGGCGAAATCGCTCGGCCTTGCTGGCAGCGGATTCCGGCGCATTTCCGCGGCGCGCATACTGACATGTTTGTGATTATGCCCAATCATGTCCACGGCATAATTGTCATTGATTTGGGCACGGTCCCGATAGATCGGGATGCCCCTACCATGTCCGGTATCCTCGCGAGACTATGTGGCCCCGTAACGGAATACTTCGGCAGACCGACACAGCATTCATTGCCGACCATAGTCCGTTCTTTCAAGTCGGCCGTGACCAAACAAATCAACGAGTTGCGCCATACGGCGAGCGCTCCTGTCTGGCAACGCGGTTACTACGAGCATGTCGTTCGTTCGGATGAGGAACTGGAGGAGATACGGGAATACATTGCGAGCAATCCTGCTGAATGGGCCCTGGACGGCGATAACCCGGCCATTTCCCCGTAGGGGCACGGCGCGCCGTGCCCTTTGACCTGACAAGGTGAAGGAAGGCAAGCCCATATGGAAAAGATAAGGATCTTCTATGATAAAGAAGGCCAAACACTCACGGTCTGGTTCGATGACCCGACCAAGGAAGCTATGTGAGAAGAAACTGGTGAGGAAGTAATCTTGATTAAGGACAAGCTTGGCAAAGTGATCGGTTTCGAACGGCTCAATGTCGCTCTAGAAACAGAAGCCAAGGGAGCTATTCCACTGGAAGCAGTGAGCATTTGAGACCTACCTGCGGCGACGCAGTCCGTGAATAACCACGCATGATTGCTCCCGGCCCTCGGGTCGGCGGGCGGGGAAGGTGTGTGTGGAGTGAGAGCCGCTTCCTACAAAGTGTCCGCCCATGTTCGTAATGCAACCACCAAAGACTCGGTGAACCACTGCCGGAATCGCTCGCGGAAAACTCAGGCTGTTGTCGTAAGAATCTTCAAATCGCTAAGAAAAAGTACTGACAAAAACTACTTGACAAGCCCCCTCCCAGTGGCTTATTATAGCTGACATCATCCCCGTTGTGTGTCCCCACTCTGGCCAAGGGGGTGGAACATGGTAGCGGGCCTTTTCAAAAGAAAGCCTGCATGTAACCTCAGTGCCATAGTCCTTCTCTTTGTGCTGGGGACTGCCCTGGCGCTATCTTGCCGCCCACCGGACATTGCACCCCAGGCCCCCGCCAGCGCACCCGCGCCCGTCCGCGAGGAAATCCAGGCGACTCCACAGGTTACTCCCCCTGGCCCCACACCCACCCCTCCATCCTTTACGCCGACGCCTGATCCGCGGCGCACACCGCCAGCCGGCCCGCGCTTCACGCCGGCGAAGACTCTAGAAGAAGTTAGGCAGCAAAGAAAGGAAATGGAGGCGGCTGGCATCATAGGGCAGAGTTTCGCTGCCTCCGGCCCGGACACGCGTGGGGCTATCATCACGGTAGCCGGCAAGAAAGTAAAGCTTCCAGATGATGCCTACATAAAGCACTTCATAGTGGAGATCCTGTGCGCCCCGGGTCAGAAATGCCTCCAAGCCCCCGTGTATGTCGTAGGTAGGGGAAACTCCGAGATCGCCTTCTCAGCGCGTACTGGGGAAATCGGCCAAGAGAAAGTAGCCGCGGGCGAGCAGGGAACATTCGACTTCTTGAAAAGGGCGCTTCAGTGAATACGGGACTGTTTAAGTTGTTTGTACTGAGTATGACCCTTACAGCCTTGCTGGTTCAGCCGGCAGATGCGCACCACTACCCGTACCTGGCGGAGGACCCTGGTCACCAAAACGGCGGGAGCCCACTCATGGATAACTACGTGTTGATCTGGTGGTGGTGGCAAGTCCCTACCACCTGGTGGGCAAAGGACCCACTGGATGACGCGGACTTTATCCCCAACGTGCGTAGCGCCGTACTGAACTGGAGCAATACGGTTACCGGCGTGCCTCAATTGACATATATTGAGTCTACCGCTGAAGCGACGGCCGACATCAGATTCTACAGTCAGATATGCCCCTTTGATTATGACGCCGCTGGCTGCTTTAGTGCCTTTGACTGGGAAACCAGGACCCCGACTAACGGATATGGTGAGAACGCCTCATATATAAAAAAGGCCGCCCTCTACATCAGGCCCAGCGACCCTCCGAATGCTAGCTGTCCCTGTTTTCGGTGGAAACTGCCGGAAGGCAGGGTGGGCACAATTGCACATGAGATGGGCCACCTCGTCGGTCTCCACGAGCAGTATGTGGAGGCCAACGGGAATTGCTGGGACTACAACAGAAGTGTCATGGATGCGGTGAAGGACGACGCTGCCGGCCTGAAGATCCATTGCGATGAAGTCCAGGGGCCAACGCCCTTTGACGTGCAGCGGGTCAACGCCTACTGGGGCGAGGGAGACCTGGCCGTCATGGGCTTCGGCCTGGGGCCGGTGGCCTACTATAGCTGGAAGGACCTGGCGTGGACGGAGCACGCCCATGGCCTGGGCTTCTGGTGGCTGAACGAGGCTACCAACCAGTGGCAGGAGTACTACAACATGCCTATGAAAACCGACATCGGAGTCCACCTGTTCACCAAGGACTTGATCTGGTCGAAGCAGATAGACTGGCGTGACTACCAGGCCCAGGGCGCGCAGGCGGGGTGGCACACCATGTGCGGCAGCCCGTATTTCCCCGCCTATCATCAGTGGGGAAGCTACCGCTGCTCGCCGGTCATCCAGTTGAGTGCACAATAGTGCTGCATGTGATAGTTGCTTCGGAATGAGGGGTTTCCCGTAGGGGCGAGCGGCGCTCGTCCCACCATTAGGTCCCTTCCGAAATCCGCCGCCTCTCCAATTTACTCAAATCGAAAGTTCTTTCACCAGCTTGGTGCATACACTCGCCTTTGGGACGCGACTATGACCCCTCCCTTTGGTAAAGGGAGATTGAGAGGGATTTTGATGGCGGATTAAGGCCGGATTAAGGCCCTGCGGTGCAACCCGACGAGGGACCATGAGGGACTCTGTCGTCTACATCATTTTCCGTGGGAGGTGAACAGTGGGAATATTTAACATTGGCCTTCTTGCGGCTGCCGTGCTCGCGGGCGCGGGCCTCGCCGCTTGCCGCGCTGTTCTGCCGGCAGAGTCCCGTGCGGCGGGGAATAACGCCGAGCAGTCGTCTCCCGCCCAGGCCGTGACGCCCACTCCCACTCCCCCGGCAGACCCCCTGATCGCCCAGCGCAACGAGATAAAGAAGAAGCTGGCGGCGGCGGGCATAGCCGAGATATACCATCAAGCGAATAACCCCGATAAGACCAGGGGCAAGCCTATCCGCGTCAGCGGCTACTCGGCAGGCGGCCCGGAGCTGGCCCGCGACAAGGGCAAACCCATCAGTGGGGACCTCAGCAGTGGAATGTCCCGGACCATCGAACTTCTCCCGGACGCCCACATAGAGTACACCGTACTGGACCTCATCTGCACCCCGCAGAAGAAGTGTCCGCGGCCGCCCATAATCGGCCTGGTAAGGGGCAATTCCAGGTTAGCGCTGTCAACGGCCAACGGCCAGGTAGTACTGGAGGAGATAGCGTCCGGTGAAAAGGGCGCCTTCGATTTCCTGAAGAAAGAGCTGCCCAGCATCCCCTACCCTGATGTGCCGCCGAACGCCGCTGCTGCCGCCGCGGCCGGTAAAATCCAGGCTCCGGGCAAAGTATACCCGCCCGCCAAATCCAAAGACGAAGTTATCGCCCGGCTGCGACAATGGGAGAAAGATACGGGCCGGCCCCCTGGCAAGATAGCGGCCGCCTCTGGCCCGGAGACCAAGGGGGTGACCATTACCTTAGCCGGCAAGAAGATAAAACTCCCCGAAGATGCCTTCATCGAGCACAACATTGTTGACGTTGTCAGTCCCCCGGGCGGGCCGCGCATTGAAACCCCGGTTCTGGTGCTCCGGCGGGGCAACTCTACCATCTCTATTTCCGTGCCCAGCGGAAAGGTCCATGAGGAAAAGCTGGCCCCGGGAGAAGAAAAGGCTTTTGACTTCCTGAGGAAGGCGCTACAATGAGACTCAGGCTTGTGATAGGGGTAGTCTTGGCCATTCTTCTTGTCTACCTGGCGGCTGCCCCAGCCGTGGCTACCTATTACACCTATTTGGCTGAAGACCCGGCGAAGCAGGACCTATCGAAGCCGGGCACGGAAAATCATGTGGTCATGTTGTGGTGGCTCGGGGGCTTGCCCGTTATGTGGTGGGCATCCGAGACCCTGCTGGGAATCGACGCGGATGCCGCCATCGCCACCTGGACATACTATGTGCCCTTCCCATACGGGAGAACTTTCAACGAGCAAGGCGCGACGCTCTACTTCAGGGATACGATGTGCCCGGGTTTGGCCAATGCGCCCGCCTGTCTCAAAGTTGACGATTACTACGTTGACGCCAACGGTGGCGCCAACTACACGATGGTGGAGACCATATATGTTAACCCCACTCCTTCTGCCTGTGTACCCGACCCGAATAATCCCTCCATATGTGCCTGGACACAACAACCGTGGTCATTCAACGGGCGCAAGCGAATCATCGCCAGGGAGCTGGGCCGTTTGCACGGCCTCCAAGAGCGCTACACGGCAAACGAACAATGCAACCATGATGAATTCACAGTGATGGACGGGGTAAAAGTCAAGAACAACGAAGTTGAGACCTGCGATGAAACGTTGGGGCCAACGCCACTCGATACGCCACGTGTGGAGGCTTACTGGGGCAACACAGACCCCACAGCCCGCAGAATCGATGTTACTGTGAGTGGCTGGAGCCTGGGGCCTGTGGGCTATTTCACCTGGAAAGACATGGCATGGGCGGAGCAGTATCATTATATCCAGTTCTATTACACTGACAGTACCCCGTGGGACCTCAAGCATACAGCGTTGGTGGACACTGATATCGGAACACACTTCCGGACTGAGGACCGGCAAGTACGCTGGGACGGCAACCGAAACAACTATGGAGGGGTCCCCGGGCACTACGTCCTCTGCGTTTACGGCGCGTTCGCTGCCTATGCGCCGCAAGGCTACTTATTACTTGGTCCGCCCCGATGCTCGAACTTTGTATACCTGCCATAGCTGTTTCTTGGGGTCGGGAAGTAATCCCTCTTCTGCCTCCGCGCCCTCTGCGCCGGTGGGTTACCTGGTAGCTGGCCCCGCCCGCTGCTCTAATATGGTGTACCTGCAGTAGTTACTGCCTTCTCAGGCTCACGAGGCCCAATGAGCCTGAATCCACCATCAAATCCCTCTCAATCTCCCTTTTCCAAAGGGAGAGGCGAGTTGGCCGTCTATTTGCCTCAAGGCGCGTGCAGACCAAGTTGTCGCACCAACCAGGTGAGAGAATCTTCGCTTTGAAGATATTCAACGGGCGGCGGATTTGGTGAATCGGGCGACTACGCGGCTCACCGTCTTCCGCGCCCTCCGTCGAAGACTCTCGATTTATCGGAGCGGCGCCAACCCCCTACACGTTGAACAGGTAGTTTATCACGTCTCCGTCTTTGACCTCGTAGGTCTTGCCCTCGGAGCGCAGCAGGCCCTGCTTGCGGGCCTCGGCCAGGCCGCCGGTCTTGACCAGGTCCTCGTAGGTCACCACCTCGGCCCGGATAAAGCCCCTTTCAATGTCGGAATGGACCTTGCCCGCCGCCCTCTGCGCCGGGGTACCCCTGCGGATGGTCCACGCCTTGCACTCGTCCGGCCCCACGGTGAAGAAGGTGATAAGCCCCAGCAGTTCGTAAGACGTGCGCACCAGGCGGTCCAGCGCCGACTCCGCAGCGCCCATCTCCGCCCGGAAAGTCCTGGCCTCCTCATCGCCAAGTTGGGAAAGCTCGGCTTCCAGCCTGGCGCACACCGCCACCAGCCGGAACTCAGGCTTGTGAATCTTACTCTGCCACTCGGCTTCCAGGGCGGACGCCTTCGGCAGGTCGTCCTCGCCAATGTTGAACACGGCCAGGAGGGGTTTCTGGCTGAGAAACTTGTAGCCTTCCAGCATCTTCTGTTCGTCGGCGCTGAGGCCCTGCTCCCGGATAGGGATTTCCTTCTCCAGGGATGCCTTGATGCGGCCCAGGAGGACCTGCTCTTTCTGGTGCGCCTCCCGCTCGGTGGCTTTGGCCGCCTTGAGAGAGGTAGTTAGCTTCTCCAGCCGCCTTTCCATGATGGCCAGGTCGGAGAAGGCCAGCTCCATCTCGATGGTGGCCAGGTCCCGGACAGGGTCAATGCTGCCATGGGGGTGAGGGACGTTCTCTCCTTTGAAGGCTCGCGCCACGGCCACCAGGGCGTCCTCCACGGCCAGATAGGCCAGGAGTTGCCCGGTCCAGCCCTCTTTTTTCTCACCCGTTGGCGCCGCCGCCACGTCGGTGTACTTTATCTCGGCGGGCGTCGTCTTCTGGGGTTTGAACATGGCCGACAGCTTGAGGAGGCGTTCGTCGGGGACCTTAGCCACGCCGATATTGGGGGCCAGGCCGGCGAAGCCCCGGCCCGCCGTTTCCGCCTTGCCCTTAGTGAGAGCGTTGAAGAGGGAGGTCTTGCCGCTGGATGTCAGGCCGACGATACCGATTTCCATGCGACTATCATAGCATACGGGAGACGGGGTGGGTATACCTTAGGAAAGGCGTACCGCGAAGGTTCTGATTTACCTCCGCCGTCACCCCTTCCCCTTCTCCTTCCCCTTCTCCTCTGCCGCGGCCTGCGCCGCGGCCAGCCTCGCAACCGGCAGCCTCGCCGGGCTGCAACTGACGTAGTCTACCCCGATGCGATGGAACAACCGGATGGACCTCGGGTCGCCGGCATGCTCCCCGCAGACGCCTATGCTCAGCCGGGGCGTCTCCTTCCGCGCCCAGACTACAGCCGTCTCCATCAAACGGCCCATGCCCTTGACATCGATGACCTCAAACGGGTTGTCCTGCAGGACGCCGGCCTCCAGGTAGGTAGTAAGGAACTTCTTCTCGGCGTCCTCCCGGCTGAAGGACAGGGTAGCCTGGGTGAGGTCGTTCGTCCCAAACGAGAAGAAATCGGCCTCCTTCGCCAGATTGTCTGCCCGCATGCACGCCCGCACCGTCTCCACCATTATCCCCAGCTTCAGGCACGGGTCGGGAAGCATCTTCTTCACCCACTGCAGCTCCTTGACGGTGATGACCTGCGGCACCATGACAGAAACGTCAGCAGGCTCCTGTTGCAGGGCCTCATGGATGGCCTCCAGTTGCATCCGGTACAGCTCCGGGTAGGTGACGGCCAGCCTCACGCCCCGGTGGCCGAGCATCGGGTTCACCTCACGGAGGTCCTGGAGCTTCTGCCTGATGGCCGGTTCGGTGACTTCCCCCTGGGGCAGGAACTCGTGCAGCGGCATGTCCAGGAGTCGGATGATTATGGGCATACCCTTCAATGCCTTGAAGATGGCCACGAAGTCCTTCTTCTGCAATTCCTTGAGCCGCTTCAGGGCTTCCGCCCTGGCTTCCGCTGAGTCCGCCAGTATGAACTGCCTGATGGCTATCAAACGGTCGGGAGCGTTGAACATACGCTCGGTGCGGCACAGGCCAATCCCCTTGGCCCCGGACCTCCTGGCCTCGGCTATCAACTCCGGGGTGTCGGCGTTGGCCCAAACCTGAAGGCGGGCTGACTGGTCGGCCCACGTCATCAACTCGGTGAACTCCGGGGTTATCTCCGATTTGACGAGCGGTAGCTGCCCCAGGTACACGTTGCCGGCGCTGCCATCGATGGTGACGGTGTCGCCTTTCTTGACCACCTGGCCGCCTACCTCGAACTGATTCCGGGCGAGGTCCACGTGGATAGCTTCGCAGCCGCAGACGCTCGGTTTGCCCATGGCCCTGGTGACTATGGCGGCATGGGAGGTAAGCCCGCCGCGGGATGTCAGCACGCCTTCGGCGACGGCGATCCCCTGGATATCATCGGGGCTGGTCTCCGGCCTGACCAGGATAACCCTTTCACCCTTCTTGGCCCAGACTACCGCCTCCTCTGGAGAGAAGACGACCTTGCCAGAGGCTGCTCCAGGGGCCGCATTTAGGCCGTGAGCCACCGGAGCGTAGCTTTCTGTAGATTCGAGGCGGCGATGCAGGAGAGCGTTCAAGTCGTCGGGGGTGATTCTGAGCAGCGCCTCTTCTTTGGACAGGACCCCTTCTTTGACCATGTCCACCGCTATCTTGATGGCAGCCTGGCCGCTCCTCTTTCCCGACCGGGTCTGAAGCATATAGAGCTGGCCATCCTCTACCGTGAACTCGATATCCTGCATGTCCTTGAAGTGTGTCTCCAGCTTGCGCCCGATCCTGACCAATTCCTCATACGCCTGGGGAAGTTGCTCCCGCAGGGCATCCACCTTCTGCGGGGTCTTTTGACCGGAGACCAGGTCATCGCCCTGGGCCTGCGGGATATACTCGCCGTAAAGCTCCGGGACGCCGGTCACCGGGTTGCGGGTGAACACCACCCCCGTGCCCGACCGCTGGTTCAGGTTGCCCATGACCATGGCCTGTATTATGGCCGCGGTACCCAGGTCGGCGGAAATGGAATGCAACCGGCGATACTCCACGGCCCTGGGGGTATCCCACGAGTTCAATATCTTCTCCACGGAGGAAAGGACCTCTTCACGGCTGCTCACGTTCAGAACAGTATCCATCATTCCGGGCATGGACACCGGCGCCGAAGACCGCACGGATACCATCAACCCTTTTCCCAGCACTTTCCCTGTCTGCGCTTCGAGGCGGCCCAATGCCTCCTCGATCTCCTTGAGAGGCAACCCCCCCATCTCGCGATACCTCCTGAAGGCATCGATAGAGACAGCGAAGCCTGGCGGGACCGGCAGCCCCAGCCTGGTCATCGTTATCAGATTTGCCCCCTTGTTGCCGAAGAGCGTTTTGTCCGCCTCAGCTTCACCGAAGAAATAGGTATAAAGCCGCGTGGTGGTCGTAGTGGGAATAGCCATATTCTGCACCTCCTGTACGCCCCGGGCGCCAGACTACACCATTGCTGGCTGTGTCTCTACTCTCATGATAGGCCACCATCGATTATAATGCAAGTGCGTCTTATTACCATTATCAGAACCTCATGTCCGGCACGGCTTCTTGGCCCTGCAGCACACCGCCCCCGCCTCATCTCCCTCAAATTGCATTTGACAAATCGCACCCATTGGAGTAACATCTCACACAATGTCCTCGGTCTTGGCGCCTTTCAGTAGCTGGCCGGGGTAACAAATCTAAGGAGGTGTTTCTGTGCGAAAGACCATCGCGATAGTAGGCGTGGTACTGTTCCTGGTCCTGGCTGCATGTTCCCCTAAGACTGCGCCTGCCCCGGCGCCCAACCCACAGCCAGGCCCCGCTCAGAGTGTGCCGGCTGCCCGCGCCCCGGCTGCCGCCCCGGTCAGCGCCGAGGACGCCGCCTGGGCGAAGACATTGGAAGCAGCCAAGAAAGAGGGCAAACTCACCATCTATTCGTACAACTTCGTGGGCGACATAGGCCTGGCCATGAGCCGGGCTTTCAAGGATAAATATGGCATAACCGTAGATATCGTTACTGGCCGGGGCGCCGAGTTCCTGGAGAGGCTGAAGACGGAAAAGCGCGTCGGTAACATCGTGGGAGATATGACCGACGGCAGCGCGCTGCATTTGAAGAACATGAAGTTAGACGGCCTGACCGTAAGCGTGGCCGGGGAACTCCCAACGTTGCGGGAGAAGGGCGTATGGGTGGCCGACATATTCGGCATAGACCCCAACGACAAGCACGTAGCCTCCTTCAACTTTTCTATTTACACGCCGTGGGTTAACACCAACCTCGTCAAGCCTGGTGAAGAGCCCAAGACGTGGAAGGACTACCTGGACCCCAAGTGGAAGAGCAAGATGGTGCTCACCGACTTCTTGGTCAGCGGCGGCGCATACCAGTACTTTGTTCCTGCACTTCGAGAAAAGGTGATAGACGAGGAGTTCCTCAAGGCTCTCGCCAAGCAAGACATCAGGTTCTCCGCTGCCTTGCCCGACGAAGGCGGCCTGCTGGCCCGGGGCGAACGGGCGATCTCGGTTCGCGGGGTCGACATAGTGTTCGCCAGGTTCGCCGCTGAGGGCGCCCCCATCAAGGCTATTGCGCTGACCGACGGTACGGTGCTGTCGGCCGTGACTACAGCCGCCTTGAAAGGCGCGCCTCATCCCGCCGCTGCCAAGGTGTTCATCAACTGGTGGTTGTCGCAAGAGGGACAGTCTGTCTATGGCAAGGCCGCCAGTGTAACCTCGGTCCGCAAGGATGTAGCAGACTTCTTGCCCAAGGCAGCTCAAGTCACCGTTACCCGCCCCATCATCCTCAACAATGAGTACAACGAGGAGGCTACCAAGCTCTTCCGGGAAAAGTGGCTGGCAAAGCTTTGGGGGCAGCAATAGAAGGGCGATTGCAGGGCCTGGCCTAGATTCCCCTTCTCAGAGCGCTACATGTCAATGGTCCAGGAAGAGGAATTGGCGCAGAGTTCAATGAACTGGGGCCCAACATATTTTCGCCTCGGGTGACAGTGGCCTCCAGAGACTGCGGAGAGTTGGAGAAAGCCCCCTTCCCCTGTATTAGCACAGGGGAAGGGGGCTTATATTTTGTAGGTGACGGATGTATAATCAGGGCAAAAAAGAGGGCCAGCGCATTGTCTTACATCATCGGCATCGATAGCGGCGGCACGTTCACTGACTGTGTCCTGGTGGACGATCAGGGCCGCATTGCCTCCGACAAGGCATTCACCACCCCCCAGAATCTCACCGAAGGAATCCTTCAGTCCATCGAGAACACGGCCAAAGCCCGCGGCCTGGGCTTGCAGCAGGTGCTCAAAGAGGCAGACCTACTGGCCGTCGGCACTACCTCCCTGCTGAACGCCCTGCTCACACGGCGAGGGGCAAAGGTTGGGCTTATCACCACCAGAGGCCACGAGGATGCCCTGGTCATCGGGCGGGTCATGGCCAAGACCGATGGCCTTTCCGAGGCCGAGAAGCGGGACATCATTGCCTGGGACAAGCCCGAACACCTGGTCCCCCACTCGTTGTTAAGGGGCGTCACCGAACGCGTGGACTACAAGGGCGCCGAGATAGTGGCCCTGAACATGAGGGAAGTGGAGGCCGCCGTTGGCAGCCTCGTGGCGCAGGGCGCGGAGGCCATCGCTATCTCTTTCTTGTGGTCTTTCATGAATCCGCAACACGAGCGGGTGGTGAAGGACTTCATCGCCCGCACAACTCCGGACATCTTCGTCACCCTGTCCAGTGATGTCTCTCCCTACTTGGGCGAGTACGAGCGCACCACCACTACGCTTATCAATGCCTATCTGGGGCCGCGGGCGAGCCGCGACTTTGCCTCGCTTTCACAGGCATTTGCCGCGCGGGGCTTCGCCCACCCGCCGTTCATCATGCAGTCGACGGGCGGCGTGGTCTGGGCCGAGGAAGCGGCAAACAACGCCGTGTGCACCCTATCTTCAGGCCCGGTCGGCGGGATAATAGGCTGCGCCGTCCTCGGCAAGACACTGGGGTACCAGAATATCATCGCTACCGACATGGGCGGCACCAGCTTCGATGTGGGGCTGGTCCGCCAGGGTGAAGTGCCTCTAGCGCGCAGCCCCATATACGACCGGTTCCGCGTCCTCATACCTACAGTGGACGTTGTATCCGTTGGCGCCGGCGGGGGCAGCATAGCCCGCATCGAGCCTGAGACCGGCGCCCTCTCCGTCGGGCCGCAGAGCGCCGGCTCCCAGCCCGGCCCGGCCTGCTACGGCTGGGGAGGCTTGGAGCCTACAGTCACCGACGCCGACGTGGTGCTGGGCCGGATAGACCCGGACAACTTCTTCGGCGGCAGAAAGCGGCTGGACGGGGCCAGGGCAGAAGAGGCCGTAAGGGAGAAAATAGCCGGGCCGCTTCGTATGGACACTATCCGGGCGGCCAAGGGCATCGTGGACATTGTCGACGCCCACATGGCGGACCTCATCCGCAAGGCCACCATAGAGCGCGGCTATGACCCGCGTGACTTCGTCCTGTTGGCGTATGGCGGGGCCGGGCCGCTGCACGTCGGCGCCTATGCCAGAGAGCTAGGCATAAAGAAGGCCATCGTCTCCGCCTATGCGCCTGTCTTCTCGGCCCTGGGCATCCTGTCCTCGGACATAGTGCGCTTCTATGCCAAATCGGAACCCCTTCGCATGCCCGTCACTGCCGCGAAACTCAACAGCGTCTTCGACGGCCTGGCGCGGTCGGCCCGGCAGGACCTGGAACGCACGGGCGCCCCGGGGAGCGTCAGCTTCAGCCGCTCTATAGATATGCGTTTCCGCTACCAGACTCACCAGCTCGCTGTGCCTGTCCCCGACCGGGAGTTGACGACAGAAGCCGTGGAGCAACTCCCCAACCAGTTTGTAGCCCGGTACGAGGAAACCTTCGGCCCCGGCACAGCCTTCAAGGAAGCGGGCATCGAGCTGGTCACCTTCCGCATGGTGTGCCGGGTGGCCCTGCCCCGGCCCTCCTTGAGAGAGTACGAGCCAAAGGGTCCAGACGCCAGCGCGGCCCTCATCGGACGTCGATCGGTATTCTTCGAGGACATGGTTACAACGCCGGTCTATGACATGGCTAAGCTGGCCGCGGGAAACGTTGTCGAGGGGCCGGCAGTGGTGGAGGGGGCGGCCACGGTGGTCCTCGTCCATCCCGGCCAGCGGGCAGAGGTGGACAGATATTTGAACGTAGCGCTGGAAGTGCGGTAGGGAGAAATCCCCATCGCCCCTTTACGTAAAGGGGGCAGCCCTGATTAACCTGTGGCTAATCAGGGCGGGGGTTTTCCATGTCAGATCAGACTAATGCTCCAGCAGAGAGTGTATGACAATGAAGCCTATTGACCCCATTACTTTTGAAGTCCTCAAGCACCGCCTGTGGGCCATCACCGAGGAGGGCGCGGCCACACTGCGTAACGTCTCCGGCTCGCCCACGGTGTCGCAGTCCAATGACTGCAACGTGGCCGTGCTCGACGCCAGCGGCGAGGGGGTGATGATCGGGGCAACGCTGCCCACCCATGCCCTCTCCTGCATCCACACCGCTCGGTACGCTCTCAGAGAGTACGCCCAAAACCCGGGCATCAGCCGGGACGACATGTTCCTCTCCAATGACCCCTATATCAGCACTCCCCACCAGACGTGCGTGGTCATGGTAGCCCCCATATTTGGCGATGATTCCTGCCTGATAGCCTGGGCGGGCGCGGGCATCCACGTCGCCGACGTGGGCGGCCCCACCCCTGGCCAGGTGGCCGTCGGGGCGCAGAGCATATACCAGGAGGCGACCCCGGTGCCGCCCATCAAGATGGTGGAGCGGGGCGTCATCCGCAAGGACATCGAGCAGGACTACCTTATCCGTTCCCGCACCCGGGGCCAGAACGCCCTGGACATGAGAGCCAAGATCGCCGCCAACACCACGATCAAACGGCGGTTCCTGGAGATGGTCCAGCGTTATGGCGCTGACACGGTGACGGGCATGATGGAGCAGGTCATCAATCAGGCAGAGGCGCGGCTGCGCTCCATCCTGCGGGAGCTGCCCGATGGCAGGTGGGACCACACGTCCTATCTGGACTACGACGACCGCGGCAAGACGACATTCTATGCCTGCCATCTCACATTGATCAAAAAGGGCGACAGGCTGACATTCGACTTCAGCGGCTCGTCGCCCCAGGCGCCCGGGGTGATCAACTGCACCCGCGTAACCCTCGAGTCCTCCCTGATGGTGGTGATGCTGGCCCTTTTCGGCTACGCTATCCCCCTGTGCCCTGCCGCCGTGCTGCGGGTGATGGACATACAGGCCCCGCCGGGGACAGCGGTCAACTGCTCGTGGCCCGCCGGCGTCTCCAAAGGCACCACGTCCATGAGCCAGACCATCCGTCACGCCGCCACCATCTGCCTTTCCAAGATGTTCGCCGCCAGCCCCGAATACGAACGGCGGGTGCTGGCAGTATGCGGCGGGCAGATGATAGCTGCCGAGCTTGGCGGACGCGACCAGCGGGGCGAGCCTTTCGGCGGGGTGTTCATCGATACCGCCCTGGCCGGGGGCTACGGCGCCCGCAGCCTGAAGGACGGGGTAGACACCGGAGGCATGGTGGGCGGCGCCGAGGTCAGCATCCCCAACGTCGAGACCAGCGAGTTCCGCTACCCGGTTCTTTATCTGTACCGCCGCCAGCAGATAGATACCGCCGGGGCGGGACGCTTTCGCGGCGGCGCAGGGCTGTCCCTCATGGCCACCCCCCACGACGTCGACCGTATCCCTGACCTGGCCCTGCACAGTCACGGCCTGGAGGCGCCCACCGCTTTCGGCCTCTACGGGGGTTATCCCGGCAGCACCAACCAGTGCACTATCAAACGAAAGACGGCTGTCCAGGAGCTTTTCAAGAAAGGCATCTTGCCCCAGGAGCCTGGCGAACTGGAGGGGGAGGTGGAGACGCCGCCCGGCGTCGCCGTTTCATACCTGGACAAGGGGGATATCTACCAGTGCCTGAGCTGCGGGGGAGGCGGCTACGGCGACCCGCTGGAGCGGGACCCGGAAATGGTACGCCGGGACGTAGCCAACGGCATAGTATCAAGGGACTGGGCAAGGAGGACCTACGGCGTGCTCCTCGACCCCAGGGCGGAGACGGTCAAGCAGCAGGCGACAAAGGAACGACGCTTGAATCTGCTCGCTGAACGCGCCAGGAGGGCCACGTCTCCGGCCTTCCACCAGCCCCAGTCGCCGGAACCCACGGGTAAGCGATTGAACGCCTATCTGAGCATAGTCCACAGCCGCGAGGGCGACTTCCTTCAGTGCCGTTGCGGGCACGTCCTGTGCCTGGCGCGGGAGGACTACAAGGACCACGCGGCGGTGATACTGCCCCGCTGGAGCAAAACAGGGCCTTATGTCATGAACCTGGTCAAAAGGCCGGAGTTCCATCTGCACGAGTATTACTGTCCCCGGTGCTACACACTGCTTGACGTGGAAGTAACCGGAAGTCACCGTGTAGAAGGAGTTGGTAGCGGGGCATGAACAAAGCAACCGACGCCTCCAGCTTTCGCCGGACGAAGATAATCTGCACCATCGGCCCGGCCAGCCGCTCTCCGGAAACACTGACGCAACTCATGAGGGCGGGGATGGACGCCGCCCGGCTCAACTTCTCGCACGGCAGCCATCAGGAGCACGCCGGGCACATCAAGACCATACGCCAGATTGCTGCCGGACTGGGGAAGCCCGTGGCCATAATCGCCGATCTGCCCGGGCCTAAGGTAAGGACGGGCGGCCTGGCCCACGGGCATATCACCCTGACCGAGGGCGAAACCTTCACCCTCACCGCCGACAACATCGAGGGCACCAAACATCGCGTCGCGGTGAACCTGCCCAGCCTGCCCGCAGACCTGAAACCGGGCAACACCGTCTTCCTGGACGACGGCGCCATAAAGTTGCAGGTCATGTCCATCTCGGGCAACGACGTCGTGTGTCGTATAGCTGTCGGAGGGCTGCTGGGCGAGGAGAAGGGCGTCAACGTCCCCGATGTCAGCCTGAGTGTGCCTTCCATAACCGCCGCCGACCTGGAGCACCTCGCATTCGCCCTGGAGCAGGGCATCGACCTGGTGGCCCTGTCATTCATCCGGGAGGCGTCGGACGTCGTCAGGGTGCGGGAGTTCATGGAGCAACGGGGAGCGCGGGTCCCCATCATCGCCAAGATCGAGAAGCACGAGGCGTTGGGCAACATCGACAAGATAGTCGCCGCGGCCGATGGCATAATGGTGGCCCGCGGCGACCTGGGGGTGGAGATACCATTGGAGCGGGTGCCTATAGCCCAGAAATACATTATCTTGAGGTGCAAAAGGCAGGGCAAGCCGGCCATAGTGGCTACCCAGATGCTGGAGTCCATGATCGCCTCCAAACGCCCCACCCGGGCCGAGGTGGCCGACATCGCCAACGCCGTCTTCGATGGCGCCGACGCTGTGATGCTTTCCGGAGAGACATCCATCGGCAAGAACCCCGTCGAGGCAGCGGCCATGATGGCGCTGGTAGCGCGGGAGACGGAGAAGGCCCTGCCCTACGAAAACTACCTCTGGGAGGCCCGGAGAAACCTGGAGCCGACGACGGAGGATGCCATCAGCTACAACGCCTGCAGCACCGCCGAGCAGGTAAAGGCATCGGTCATCATAGCCTTCACCAACTCCGGGAGCACCGCCCTGCGGGTGGCCAAGTACCGGCCGCGAATGCCCATCCTGGCCCTTACCACCAGTCCGGCGGTCCAGCGGCGGCTAGCCATATCCTGGGGGATCAGCGCCCACCTCTTCCCGGATATGAAGCACATAGATGACCTGTTCAAGAAGGGGGCGAGATTCGCCAGGGACGTTGGTCTGGCAGGACGCGGCGACAAGGCAGTCATCACCGCCGGGGTCCCTTTCGGCAAGACCGGCAGCACGAATTTACTCAAGGTGGAGACGGTGGAGTGAGGGGGAGACTGAATGCGATTGCCTTTCGGTTACGGGCGTGGAATAATGGAGACACTGAAGACAGGAACACAACGCCCAGATGTCCGGCTGAGAAACTGGTGAGCTATTATGAGCAGACGCCCACATAAGGCAGGCGGGGACTATGAGTCAATCAAGAAGGGCCTACAGAGAACGTGACCAAGCGGCGCTGCAGCTACGCTTGCAGGCGCCAGGCGACCCAGAAATCGCCTCCTATATTGCTTCGTTGAAAAAGAAATACCGGAGATATGCTATGTCCAGTGATGATGCGAGAGAAGTGGTGGATTCCGCCATGGGGAATAGGACCCTGACCGAGTTCCTCTACGACGCCCGAGACCAAGCCGGTTAGCCTATGCCAGTTTTCTACCTGGAATCATCTGGCCTATTCAAGCACTACCGCACGGAGAAGGGCACTGATGTCCTGAAAGCGGGAAGCGGACCTGGCCGCGAAGGGCGGCGAGATGGCGAACACCAGCTGGCGTGCAGCTTGGCCGGCCAAGTAGCACTAATCTACTGAAGGTGGAGAGGGTGGAGTAATGAGAGGCGAGAGGTGGGAAATGGGGGGGGGAGTGAGGCGCGCCCTGAGGTCAACACGATAATTTTCCCGAAACACTTCATCAAGGATTGTGGCCCGGACATTCCTACTTATCCCACAAAGGCTGGATAGCATCCCGATGATCATTGCGGTCGCATAGACGGAGGAGTTCATGGAGATGAAGCGCGATGCCATGGCTATCACTAAGGCCGAACTCATCAAGAGAATCGACGCCGAGGACAACCTAGCCCAGGGCTGCGTGATGTTCGCTTACATAGTCTCGGCGGTGCCTTGGCGCGAAACGATTAAGACCTTCGTAGGTCCCTGCAGGATTCACATTGGCAGTGGGCGGCTGGAGACTGTTCTCGAATTTGCTCCAGACCAAATTCTCAAACGGTACGAAGCGCCCATCGCGATCGGCGATGACGGGCACAACATCGTTCGACTTGGCATGAACAACGCTATTCGGCAAGCATTCGAGTCTACGAAGTCATATTGCGACGACCTCGCAAGTGGACAGATTCCACGCCTTCCCATGGTACCATTTCGCTCGGCTCGTGCGAAATTGCTTCAGCCATGGCTTCCGCCTTGATCTGACTCTGCCGTTGACTAAAGCTGACAAGCGGAACGGCATCAAATCGAAGTGGCTTCCGCCGCAAACGCTCACGTTCTCGAGCGGCTCCGTAACATTGCACCAATCCCTGCACGGCAAAGAGCTAAACTATGACATCCTGCCAGTCAAGTATGCTCTTGAGCTGCTGCGGATGATCAAGGGTTCCGTTCAATCTGACCTGGCCGGTTGAATGATAGCAGACGGGCTTGTAGGGTGGGTGCAGTCCCGATGAAATCGTGGCAAACCCACCTTGAATAACTCCGAATGGTGGGTAAACCCTGATGTCATCAGGGTTTACCCACCCTACATTAACCACCTCCGCGAACAGACCAACAGCCTGTTGCCGAAGATTCCATACTGAAAGAACGCGCGTGCACAATCGCTCCGGATGGTGTATACTATACCAAGTTAGTGTAATTGAGGTTACAAATACTTCTTCAAATCGTCCCTGTTGTCACCACGATTTCTCTTGAGTATTCGATGACCCCGACTCTAACAAAAAGACAAAGAGGAGTGGTCATTGAGTTTCCAAGACAAGTCCATCCAGTGTTCCGATTGCGGGATTACCTTCACCTTCACCAGCGGCGAACAGGAGTTTTTCAGTTCTAAGGGTTACACCAACGAGCCGAAGCGCTGTCCATCGTGCCGCCAGGCAAAGAAGTCTGAAAGCGGCGGCAATTCAGGGTACAGCGGCGGCGGCGGGGGGTACTCTTCCTCACGCCAGATGTTCCCGGCGACGTGCGCCCAGTGCGGCAAGGATACGGAAGTACCTTTTCAGCCCCGGGGCGACAAACCAGTATACTGCCGGGACTGCTTTCGCAAAGTCGCCGCTCGTAGATAAGACGTTCTTGACCCGAACAAGCTGAGACGCAGGCGAGACCAGGCAGATTGAATTTTGCCTGGTCTCGTTTCCCCTCCCCCGGACCGGTGTGTTTACGACATCCAGGCTAGCCAGTATTTTGCAAAACGCAGGTCGGGGCTACGAGTCCCCTCCACGTACCATTTGGCCCTTAGGGTATCCAGGTCCCGTTCTCAACCAGCCGCAACAGTCCGCCCGGACGTTCCCGGCGAGAGGGAAGACACAAGGAGGCCAAACTTGCCCCGAATCATGAGAAAAGAGACCCCTTATCAAGAATACCTCAGGTCAGACGTTTGGAAGTGTAAACAGTCGCCATCGGGAGCACACCACTGGGTGGAGAACCGGGACGTGAAACCCGGCGCCCGCGTATTTCAATGCGTCCATTGTGGCGCGGAGAAATGCTGAGCAACTTCATCAATAGAAGCCGCCTCGCTGCTTCGTGTCCGCCGACGATGGCTGGACGGACCCGCTGACACGGGGTAGGCCACGCACGACATCCACGACCCGGCGTCGCCTCGCCAGGTCCCCGTACTTCACATCAGGCCCGGCCGGGCGTGTAAGAAGCCAACGCCTACCGTCTCTCGGCGCGTTACAGCTCACTTTGAAAGTATCCCCAAGATTTGAATCGATCCGCGGCTTAAAGAACCCAGGGTCTTTGCATTGTCACCCTGTACGAACTCCGCTCGGACTCCGATGTTTTACTCGGAGAGGCCCCACTTGTCGCGACGAATCCCGACTGGTCGGGATGGGGCGGCGGTTCCCCAATTCGTTCCCCACATGTTTCGCGGAGTTCACCCTGAGCAGCGCCGAAGGGGATCAGCATGACAGGCGGCGCGGCCATTGCCCGTGTGAGACGTTCAATAACGCAAAGTCCCCGTTGAAGAACCCCAAATCCGCCGTCCATTGAATCTCGGCAAACCAGCATTTTCTTCACCAAGCTGGTGCAGCAACTGTTCTGGAGAGGCCGCTTTAGCCTCTCCCTTTGGAAAAGGGAGACTGAGAGGGATTTTCCCACTGCTGTC
>JACQTY010000051.1 GCA_016210545.1 Chloroflexota bacterium | reverse complement strand
TGTTTTCAGAGCAGTAACCGCGACCAATGTCCCACAACCCCGAAATCCCCCTGTGTCCAGCAACCCAGGATATGGGTAAGGGTCAGTTTACTAAAGGGGGACGACAGGAGAATTCGGTACGGCACCCACGCGATCATGTGCCTCCAAGCCAACAAACCCCTATAACTTGTAGTACAGCTCGCCCACCCCGTACCCTACCTTGTCCCCCAGGCGGCACTCCACTACATGGTCGTTGACGCCGCTGATTGCGTCGAGGGTGGCATCGTCTTTCAGGTCCCACACCTCTCCCTCCACGTGGAGGTCGCCCCGGTACATGCCGTGGTAGTAGCCGTTGAGGCCGGCATAGGCGCCGCCCCGCAGGAAGACCGTATTCAGGCGGCGCAGCGACATCTTGAGCGGAAGCCCGCGGGACAGGCTGACTGTCATATCGCAGGTCTGGAAGCGGTCACCCGAGAGCTTGAAGTCCCGCTGCACATCGGTGATCCTGACCGGAGGTTTGTTCTGGTCATAGTTGTAGACTATGCCCCCCGTAAAGCTACGGACACCGTCCTGCCGCTCCCCGCCCATGTAGCACAGATGAAAGCCGCCCACGTTGGCCACCATGAAGTTGCCCCGCGGGCTGGGCCACTTCTCCTGGAAGATGCGTCCTCCGCACTGGGGGCCGCCGACCTGGGGCCGTACCCCCCACGACCTGTCGCGATAGCCGAAGAAGCGCGTCTTGTCCAGCGTGAAGGTCTTGCCGTCTACCGTCACCTTTCCCTGGCAACGGCCGCTCTGGTTATAGTGGCAGGCGTTGGTCTCCACGGCGTTGTGGTAGCGGCGGAAGGCCGGCGGGTTCAACTCGTAGGGCGGCGCCAGGGACTCGAACTCAATGTCATAGCTAAAGCCAAGGTCGTTGCTGCCGAGCGTCAGCCTCCACTTCTGGAGCGGGTCGACAATCTCGGCGTGTAGCGGGCCGATGGTGAGCTTCTCCCGGTCGTGGAGGAGTTCCCGGGATACCCTGATGTTGCGCTGCTTGTTGTTGACGGACACGATGGCCCAGCCATCCATGACGCTGAGGTTAGGGTAGACGCCTGTGCCGTGGCCGATGCACAGCTTCCCCTCGGTATCATGGACCATGAACCAGAAGCGGTCGAACCAGCGGGGATCCCCGTCGGCCACGTGGTCGAAGGTGGTATATGTCTGGTGGATGGGGTACTCGTCCATCTTGGTAAGCATCGGGCGCCTCCGGGAGCCAAATCCCAAATCCCAATAACCAAACCCCAAACAAGACCAAATGCTCAACTCACAAGTCCAGGGACATCCGCCCCGGACGGCCCTGCCACCCCCCGTTATCACCGCCGCCAGGCCGCCTGGCCATTCTTGCCATCGAGACCCAATCTAACAGGTCTGCAGTGGGCGGTCAAGGGCGCTTCTCCAACTCCTAGCAGCAGGCGCTCCCCTTTTCGCTGACGATTCCGGGGGCAGCCTCCATCCCGAAGAACTTCCGCCGGAAGAACAGGGCTACATTTACCAAACTGATGAGCACCGGCACCTCGATCAGCGGCCCGATAACCGCGGCAAAGGCCTGCCCGGAACCGATGCCGAATACCGCCACGGCTACTGCAATGGCCAGCTCAAAGTTGTTGCTGGCGGCAGTGAAGGCGATTGTCGTCGTCCTGGAATAGTCGGCGCCTATCTTCTTGCCCATGTAGAACGAGACCAGGAACATGACCACGAAATAGACAAGCAGCGGAACGGCGATACGCACCACATCGAGCGGTATCTGCACGATGAGATCGCCTTTGAGAGAGAACATCACCACGATAGTGAACAGCAAGGCGGCCAGCGTGATGGGACTTATCTTGGGGATGAGTCTGCTCTCGTACCAGTCCCGTCCCCTGGTCTTGAGGAAGATGAAGCGGGTGAGCATGCCGCCAAAGAAAGGGATGCCCAGGTAAATAAGCACGCTCCTGGCTATCTCACCCATGGTAACTTTGACCACAGCCCCACCCAGACCCAACCATCCGGGCAGTATGGTGATAAAGACATAGGCGTAGAGCGAATAGAAGACTATTTGAAAGATAGAGTTCAGCGCCACCAGTCCCGCGGCATACTCGGAATCCCCCCTGGCCAACTGGTTCCAGACAAGGACCATGGCGATGCAGCGGGCCAGTCCGGTCATGATCAGGCCAACCATGTAGTCGGGATAGGGCCATATGAAGCCCAGGAAGACAATGGCGACCAGGAACATGAGCGCCGGGCCGATGACGTAGTTCTGTATCAGCGAGAGCCCCAGCACCCGCCAATCGCGGAACACCCGCCCCATCTGTTCGTACCGCACCTTAGCCAGCGGCGGGTACATCATCAGGATAAGGCCGACGGCTATCGGGAGCGACGTGGCGCCCACCTGGAAGGAAGAAATGGTCCTGGACACCCCCGGAAACAGAGAGCCACTGCCGACTCCAATTCCCATAGCCACGAATATCCACAGGGTCAAGAAGCGGTCCAGCGCTGGCAATCGGCCAATCACGCCGCTCTTATGGGGACTACTCATGCTCTCCTCCGAAGTTGCTTTTCATTCAGACGGGTACTGCGGCCCGAACGTCTCAGCGCCAACCATAGGGCGCCTCGCAGGCTGGGACAGTACCGGGCAGGACTGTTTGGTTCAACTCCTGTCGGCTGCCTCCAGCAGCCTCAACACCCTTGCCTTTATCTCGTCCCGGATTTCCCTGATCTTCTCGATGGGCTTGCCCTTGGGGTCTTCCAGACCCCAGTCCTCGGTCTCCACAAAGGCTGCTGGACATACACCTTCTACCCCACAACCCATACTTATCACTTTGTCCGCTTGCTCCGTCATCTCAGGGGTCAGTGCCTTTGGTCTATTGCCGCCTATGTCTATCCCCACCTCCCGCATCACCTCGACCACAGCAGGGTCAACGCCATGAGTTGGGTTAGTGCCGGCGGACAGCGCTTTCGCCTTTCCTGTGGCAAGCAAATTGAAAAAGGCCTCAGCCATCTGGCTGCGGCCCGAGTTGTGGACGCAAACAAAAAGCACAGCTTTCATCGGTTCGTGGCTCTATGAAAGCCTAATACCATACTCATCGCACCCTATCGCGGGGCACACGTGCAACCAGGCCCAACCCTGACCGTCTTTTTCAACCGTTCCAGGTCAGCCGACGCCTGTTCGTTGCCTGCCAGCGAGCCTTTTACATAGTTGGCCAGATCTATGGGGGATATTCCGGTTCCCCGGTCATTAATTGCGTAGTATGACCACAGGCCATTCTTCCACATCTTCAGGAATCCGGCGTCACGAAGTATTCCCAGGTTTCTGGATGCCCGTGTCTGGGAGATGTCCAGAGCCTGCATGACCTCACAGACGCAGCATTCACGTTCGGAAACAAGGTTCAATATCCTCAGCCTGGTCCCGTCGGAGAGGGCTTTGAAGACGTTCACCAATTGTCGCATGTTCCACCTTATGCTTGTATGCGCATCTACGCATGCAGTTTAGCATACACGTGAAATGGGTGTCAATTACCAGCGGCGGTGGGTACGCCGTCAGGACAGGCCCGATGGGGATGGGGAAGTTTCTTAGATGTAGCCGGCGCTTCTCAACAGGTCCAGGAGTTTCTGTTTCCGCTGGCTGTGCCCTGGCGAGAAAAGGGGCGTGCAGTCCTCCAGCTTTGCTTCCCGCCGCACGAACCTGGCAGCGAAGACAAAACAGGAAGGCGCTCCGCAATGTTTGCAGTTGGTCCCGGGGAGGTGTCTCAGGACCTCGATGGCCTTGAGTTCGTTGCGCGCCTCGTAGCTGGGATCAAGCTCATCTCGCCTGTCGTAGGTGGTGTTGATGAGTTCCTTCAGGGACTCCAGTATCTCCCTGGCCCTGGCTTCGCTTTCTACTCTGGTCACCGTTATCGCAGCAGAACGCACATCTATTGCGGCGCCCTCTCTGTAGAAGCGCAGAACGCCCGCCTCCGGCTGGTAGGCGCAGCCCTTGATGGCGGCATTCAGATATGGCATGACCTCAATGATGTCGTCGGAGAGATCGGCTATGACGCTAACGGTCTGCGCCCGGGGGTTGCACCGGGGGACAATCACATTGACGGTATAATCTCTGAGTAACATTGCCCGTTATCCCGCGATCGGTGTTTGGCGCCTGAAGCGCCGGGGCGTCTCCAGAATTGACCCGGGCCCCGTGTCGGCCCGCATCTCTGGTCACACGGCCCGTGTTACAAGTGCAATATTATCATACTTCTGGCGTCTGCTGCCCGGCCCATACGGACTTCCTGGGACAGAGATGCCGCGGGTTCTTCACTCGCCCGCCTTCACCTTATCGGGCGTCAGGACCACCAGTCCGTCCTTCCGCAAAGAGAGCCGGATGTCCTTCCCCGCCGTAAGAGACAGAGAGCTGTATGAGTACGATGCAAAGCGGACCCGTATGTCATGGCCATTTACAAGACGAACGCGCAGGCTGTAGGAAGCAGAGCCGGGATCGCGGCTTATCACCTTCCCGGCCACCTGGTTACCGCTCACCACCTTGCTCAAAGGCATACCGGGGTAGAGCACCTTGACGTCCTCAGGACGGATGTAGGCCGTCACCACGTCACCGGGCCTTACCGGATGGAAAGGCGCTTCCAGGAGCAACCCGTCCCACTCCAGGACGATGCCGGTAGGGCCGCAGTCGACTACCCTGGCCTGAAACAGATTATGGATGCCTATGCTGTCGGCTACCCGGCGATTCGCCGGGTTCCGGAATACCTCTTCCACCGGGCCGATCTGCTCCAGACGCCCATCCTGGATCACTGCCAGACGATGGCCGAGAGCAAAGGCGTCTTCCAGGTTGTGGGTGACGCAGATAACAACCAGGCCTGAATCACGTTGCAGGGCGTGCAGGTCGCTGTGCAGCCGCTCCCGCAGTGACATATCTATCGCAGAGAATGGTTCGTCCAGGAGCAATAGCTGGGGGGCGAGCGCCAGAGCCCGGGAAATAGCAACACGCTGTTTCTGCCCACCGGAGAGCTCATGAGGGTAACGATTGCCCAGGTGCCCAATGCCCAACCTGTCCAGGAGGCTCAATGCCCGGGAGCCTGCGTCCCGTTGCCCGCAGAGACTGTAAGCCACGTTCTGCATGGCCGTCAGGTGAGGGAAGAGGGCATAGTCCTGGAAGACGTAGCCGACGCGGCGTTTCCGCGCCGCGAGGTTGATCCCGGGGCCGGGACGATGCTTGCGGAAGAAATCCCTGCCATCAAATACGATCTCGCCGGCGTCCGGCGTCGCCAGCCCGGCTATGGTGTTGAGAAGAGTCGTCTTTCCCGCGCCCGAAGGTCCGAACAGGACCAGTATTTCGTTGCCCGCGTCCAGGTTGACCTGCAGTTGAAACGGCGCTCGCTTCAATTCAATATCTACAGAAAGGCGTGTTTGCCGCATGGGCGATACCGTTCCCACGTTTAAGCCCCTTGTCCTTTGACTTCCGTCTGGCCGGGCAACTGGCGCCGCCGGAGTTGTTCGATTCGCCGCACCCACCACAGCCCCAGGAAGGCCAGCACGCTCATGAGAAGCACCATTTGGGCGGCCAGGTCATTGCGGCCGCCCTGCACCGCATCATAGATAGCCAGAGGCATTGTCTGGGTCCGGCCGGGTATGTTGCCGGCCACCATTAGCGTAGCGCCGAATTCACCCAGCGCACGGGCGCTGCCCAGGAGAACGCCGGCCAGCACCCCCCTGCGGGCCAGCGGTAGGGTGACCCGAAAGAACACCGCAAGCTCGGAAGACCCCAGCCCGCGAGCCGCATTCTCCAGCCCCGGGTCCACATTGGCGATGGCCGCGCGCGCCGACTGCACCATCAAGGGCAGACCCGCCACTGCTGCAGCGATAGCCGCCGCCTGCCAGGTGAAGAGGACATGCAGCCCCAGCAACCCCACTATGGGACCGCCTTGCCCCAAGAACAGGAGCAGGTAGAATCCTACCACCGTAGGCGGGAGGACCATGGGGAGAGTTATTATTGTCTCCGCGACTATCTGGCCCGGAAAGCGTTTACGGGCGAATAGCAGCGCCAGGGCCAGGCCAAAGACAAATATCAAGGCTGAGGCCACGGCTGTTACCTGCACGGACAGACGAAGGGCCTGCCAGTTCATTGGGACAATTGCTCACCGGGTAGCACAAATCCATACTTGCGCATGATCTCTCTCCCCTGAGGGCTGTTGACAACGGCAACAAACCGGCGCGATTCCTTCTCACGAGGTGTGCCTTTGACGATGCCCAGGGCCTGGTCGATAGGTTGGTGCAAGCTCTCCGGTATCAGCACCCAGTCGGAGACTCTCCCGCGAGCGGGATCTCCGATCGGAACGGGGCGGGGGTTACCACCCCCCATGGCCAGGGACAAGGCCACTATAGCCACATCTACATTTCGGGTTTTCGCATACTGGAGTGTCTGGTTTACGTTTTCTCCAATTACCAATTTGGGTTTCACTGTTTCCCAGATGCCGGCGGATCGCAATGCCTCCTGGGCAGCCTTTCCGTAGGGGGCGTGCTCCGGATTGGCGATAGCTATGAGCTTCACTTCAGGACGGGCCAGGTCCTGAATGCTTTGAGGACAGATCTGGCAGTCATCACGCGGCCACAGCGTAATTCTTCCCCTCGCGTAGAGCGTCTGTGTTCCGGGAATAATGAAGCCACCTCTTTCCAGGTCTTCAATGAAAGCCATGTTGGCGGCTGCAAGAACGTCGACCGGCGCCCCCTGCCCGATCTGCTGGGCCAACTGGCCAGTTGAGCCGAAATTGAAGACCACCCTGGTACCGGTCTCTTTGGTAAACAAAGCCCCCATCTCCGGGAAGGCAACCGTCAGGTCGGAAGCTGCAGATACTGTCAACGTGACCTGTGAGGACTGAGTAGCCGGCGGGCGGCCGGCGCAGCCGGACAGGGATGTGATGACGATCAGCGCAAATAACCCGGCTCCGATGGCGACACCGGGCAAACGGCGGATTGGCTCCCCCGAAAATGGACCCGCACCGTCTTTGCGAAGAGCGTAGCGACGAAGTCCCGACCTGTCGGGATTAATTCCCGCGCCAGGCGAAGGGGACGGGTTGCTTTGCTGTCCCTTCGTCCCGAACCATCGTGACTCAGGGCTTCGGCTCGCAACGACAGATGGTGCATTTTCATTGCTCGTCGAAGCCCCTGGATTTATCGGGGCGGCGCCCGGTTGGAGGCATGGAGACCTCCCGTGCAGTGTGAACACCTCGTCCTCTGTTTCGATGTCTCCGCCTCGGGCTTGACTGCTCGCAGTCAAGCCCTGGATTCCGACGTGCAGCAAGTCCATCGTACACAGGCTGAAGATAGCAGCCGAACTAAGCGCTTTGCTTCAGGAATTCCTGGAACCTGGCCCTTAGCGCCTTGTATTCGGCAATGACCTCGTGCCCCGCAAGGGTCAGTCTGGCATGGCCACCACCGGCCCCCCCGCTGGATTTCTCCACCAGTGGCGCAGGGGCCAGACGGTTCATTGCCTCGACCCACAGCCAGGCATTACGGTAACCCAGTCCCATGGACCTGGCAGCTCTGGATATGGACCCAAGCTGGTCAATCCGTTCCAATAGCATCACTCTTCCCCACCCCACATACAGTTCGCCATCTTTCTCCAGCCATATCCTGCCCCGCAATGCATACCCCGGTTCCGGGTGGTCGGAGAAGCGTGGCGCTTTCTTGACTTTGTACTTTGGTGTTGTGGTCTCGGTCATCAGTGCCTCGATTGAGCGAGGGAGTTGATACTGGTTATATTACGACCGATATAACGCTCCTGTCAAGTGCGATCAGGCGCGACACGCAGGGGCGTCATTGCTGAGGTCAATCATCGACGGTCCGTTGTGACAGCATGCCATGAATGGTTGCGGCGCTCCCCACTTCCTCAGTGACTTCGCGGCCATTCGGTTCGGCGGGCGCAGCGGCCCCGAACGCCCCTGGGCCGGGGCCAGGGGCCGAGTCCGCCTTTCCAGGGAACAGGGGAAAACAGCTTCGTATTTGACACGCACTCGTTCTTGTTGCTAGAATTGGGAAACGTCTTTCTCTACTTTCTTGTCTCGAAACCGACCTGGCTGTTGCACAAGGGAAACGAAGATGAAGCGATTTCTCACCTATCTACTCCTGGTTATCATCGGCGCCGCTATCGGCTACGGCATTCTTGCCGCGTCCGTCGGCCGGCCGAAGATAGCTGTGATAACCACAGCCTTCGTCGAGTTGGACGGGTCGACGGCGGCTGAGATAGACAAGACCCTGGACTTCGTTCGCGATGACAGGTCCATCAAAGGTGTAGTCATCAAATTGAACAGTCCGGGTGGCACGGTTACCGCCAGTTCCGATATCTTTCTTAATACAGTGAAAGTGCGCGACAGGAAACCGGTGGTGGTCCTGGTGGGGGACATAGCGGCCAGCGGCGGTTACATGTGGCTGCTGGGCGCCAACTATGTCTATGCCAATGGCACGTCGCTCGTGGGTAATGTAGGCGCCATCATGAACTTGCCAGGCGGCGTGGACCGGCCCGACGAGGGAGTGGTCCCCACTGGTCCCTATAAGCTTATTGGCGGCTCCTACAGGCAGTTCATTAACTGGCTTGAAACAGTGAAAGACGTGTTCATTGAGACTGTTTATTCGCAACGGGGAGACCGCTTGCGCCTGAGCCGGGAGGAACTCGCCGAGGGCCGGATATATTTCGGCATGGAAGCGGTCCGTCTGGGCATAGTCGATGGAATAGGCACAGAGGCGGACGCTATCGAAAAGGCGGCCCAGTTGGCTGGCGTACGCAATTATCGCCTGGTAGATGTGAATCGTGAACTGAGCAAACAGGGTGTCTTCCTGTCCTTCTCCAAGTACGGCACCTATTCGCCGGACTCACTGAAGGCCCAGTTCCCCTACATCCACTACATGTTCTGGGAGCCCAGGCAATGAAAGTAAAGCGCCTCCTTATTGTCCCAGTGGTAGCAGCGATTGTCGTCGTTGGCGGCATGGCCACGTTCGGCTTCGGCCGCTATGTCCCGCCGAATCTACCCCCACCCGCCCCTGAGAAGATCCCTCCGCCGGCCTATGTGCTTTCCACCTTCACTGACATCCCCCAGACGCGGAGGGGCACTCTCCTGGTGGACGAGGCCCATTTCAACATCTACGGCGAACAAGAGATCGCGATACTCCTGTCCCGGGTCGCCGCCCGGGGGTTCGGGATACAGTTTGTGGGCGACCTGAATATTCCGATGGGGTCGGACGCGGCGATCAAAGATAGAGAGAGCCAACTGGAAGACAAGCTGCGGACAGCCGACTCCTTCCTGGTGGTGTTGCCCTGGCACGAATTCACGCCCCGGGAGCGGGAGTTGGTGCGGGCCTTTGTGCAGCGCGGCGGCAGACTGGTCCTTGTGGGAGACCCGACCCGGCGCAACACTGTCAACGGGGTTGCCCAAGACTTCGGCATTATTTTCTCCGACGACTATCTGTACAACGTGAAGGAACACGAGGCCAATTTCCGCTACATCTACCTGCGGGACTTTGCTCCCCACGAGATAACCAAGGGGCTGAAGAGCGTAGTCTTTTACGTTGCATCTTCAATAACGCCTGAAAGCGGCGGCCTCATGCTTACGGATACAAATACCTTCTCCTCAACCCGTGAACACACGGGGCGCTTCTCGCCTCTGGTGCAGGCGGCTGGCGGCAAGGTGATAGCTCTATCCGACGTCACCTTTATGGGGGCGCCCTATAACGCTATTGCCGACAATGACCGGCTGATGTCAAACATCGCAGACTTCCTGACCATATCGGAAAGAAAATTCAATCTGTCCGAGTTTCCGAATTTCTTCGGGGCGCAGGTGGACGTCATTGCCGGTGGAGATGAGGTGTTGCCCAGCGCTCAGTCTCTGTTAGGTCTGATCGCCAGCCGGGAACGGACGGCTGAATTGAAGGAGCGCGAGACATACTTGAGCGAAACCGTGTTTGTGGGGTTGTGGGAAAATGTGCGCCAGGTAGACCAGTACCTTTCCAGCGCGGGCATCCGAATAGACCAGACCATTACCACACCCTCCGGCAGCGGCACACGCCGCGAGGGCACGGCCCTCGTTTTCCTCCACGAGAACCAGGGAAGGCATATTCTCATCATCCTGGGCGATACCGCGGACGTAGTGAAAGAGGTGGTGGCCCGGCTCAGGAACGGCGAATTCCGCCGCGGCCTGGTGAGCGATAACCTGGGCATCTATCCGATAGTCGAGCCGGCTCCTCAGAGACCGGCTGTCAGGGTCACACCTGGCTCAAACGAAAGGGGGCTAAAGTAAGTGAAGCGCTTTTCGCTGCGGAGGCTTGTACCTTTTGCCGCCGCCGCTTTGGCGGTGGTCCTATTAGCAGGTAGTTGCCAGCCCACGGCGCCGGCCGCGCAGACTCCGGCGCCTCTTTCGGCCCCCAACAGGCAGACTGCCCCTCCGTTGCCGGTTGCCGCGCCGGGCGCTGTTCAACCGAACGCTGTACCTGCGCCGGGCGCGCCTACGTCTGATGCCAGCAGACCAGCCGCAATCGAGTTCGCCAGGTCGTTCAATGTCTTGAACCGGGACTGGGAGACCTACCGACGCTCCTACGACGAATGGCGACAGAAGAACGCTTGCGGTGAGCCAGCGATGGGCGAAAGCCTGGGTGCGTTTGTTGCCAATTTCCAGAAGATAAAGAAGGTCGTGGCCGAACTGCCCGAGGCCCAGCTGAGCCGCGAGGTTGTGGAGCGTCTCGTGGAGGCCGTCGAGAAGGAAGAGTCAGCTCTCGCTGAACTCAGGACTAGCTGGAAACCGGGCGATGAGTCGGCTTTTCAGAAATACGAGGCGGCCAGGTTTGTGACCGACAGGTTGCGGCGCCAGGCGGCCCAGGGCATCGACGACCTGGCAGTAGCCTCCCAGGCGACGAGCCAGGCGGAGATCGACAAGTACCGGCAAGCGCTCGCCCCCATAGACAGAGATTGGGACGCCTTGAACAACAGCTTTGATAGCTGGCGGCGCACCCTCCCCGGCAACGACAAGGGCGGAGATAAGGATGCCCAGAAGGCGGCCACGGACACGCTGGAGAAACTGGCTTCCAGCGCCAAGGGCATATTTGACCGAGTCCTGGCTCTCCCCCGCCCCGTGCTGATACAGAAAGCCGCGGACTTGCTGGTGGCGGCGGCTGAGAAGCAGAATGCCGCGTACGGAAAACTCGCCGCCGGTTGGAAGCCGGGAGATGACACCAGTGTGGCCGCGTTCGACAAAGACCGGGCCGAGGTCGGCAGATTGCGCCGCGACAGCACTTTGGGGGTGGACGCAATAGCTGTTGCCGGAACCACCGACAACAAGACCCTGCTGGCGCGGTTGACCGGCCAACACGAGCAATTGGGCAAGGCGTGGAGCGATTTCCGTGTGCAGTACGATACGTGGCGCAGCAAGGGCGGCGACTGCGACAGAAACTCCATGCGCCAGCAGATGGGAGAACGGGTGACGAGCTTCCACGCTCTGGCTTTGCGGGCCTACGCCCTTCCCCAGTCGGCTGCGGTGCGGCCTCTGGCGGACCTCATAACGCAGGCAACGGAGCGGGAAGAAGCGGCGTTGCGCCAGTTGAGGGATAGTTGGAAGCCGTATGATTCCAGCTTTTTCCAGGCCTACGAGAAGGAGTGGGCCGCCATAGACCGGGTGCGGCGACAGGCTGCCGCCGGGTTGACGGACCTGATGCAGAAGAGCAACGTAAGCGCGGCTGATATCGCCCAATAGAGCGCCGAAAGGGGCAAGTCCCCCGACGCCATTTGGGGACGGGTGGATTCAGGGGCGACCGTGTGGTCGCCCCTTCTTTTTTGTGGCAAAGAGCGTGCTCACCCGCGCCTTCGGAGTAAGCCGCAGCATCCCCACGGCCTGTTTGCCGGCTCCAACAAACGTGACCCGTAAGTCTACGGAAGTTTACTTCAGCGCGTGCTCAGGAGCGGATACTCGGAGTGCTGGAGCCTGTCCAGCCACGTAGCCGACTTAATATCCTTCTCCAGAAGGTAACGCAGATAGCCCTGAAGGTGGTTCTTCAGTTCCAGGGAAAGCTCCGGGCCGACCTTCACACGGCAGCAGGCCTGGCGGGAATCGGACTGGAAGAGCCGCAGGCACTTGAGGGCATTCACCGAGACCGGCTTGACCCAGGCAGCCTGCTCCCGGCAATGAGGGCAGACCGTACCGCCGGCGCTGGGGCTGAAGAAGTTGACCACCGGCGCCAGTTCCTGCTGGCAGTGGATGCATTGATGGAGTTGAGGCTGGTAGCCCAGGTGCTCCAGGAGGTGCAGTTCAAAATGGCGGAGTACCGTCTCTCCGGCCGGCCACGCTTTTTCGCCTGCGACATCGCTCAGCCAGTCAAGGGTCTCCACCAACAGGTGGAAGATGGCCTGGTTCTCCTGATGTTCCTCGGTGAAGCAGTTCACCAGGTCGGCGGCGTACAGGCCCAGGGACAGTTGCTCCAGGTCCTGGCGGAGACCGATGAAGCTGTGGAGGGTCTGGCTCTGGGAAACAACGTCCAGTGTGTGGCCCTCGGCCACCATCATGAGGCTGTGGGTCAGGGTCTCCACGTGGCCGCCGAGCTTGCTCTTGGGCTTTCTGGCCCCTCTGGCGACGGCCTTCAGCTTGCCCAGGCGCGGCGTGATGAGGGTGAGGAGGCGGTCAGCCTCGCCCAGGTCGGAGCCTTTGAGGACAATGGCTTCAGTTTTGTAGAGTTTGGGTGTGGACACGCCATGCCTTACCTTGCGACTAAATCACAAGAAGAACCGTAGGGTGGGTGAAGCAAATCCCGACAAGTCGGGACATTTCGGTTGAACCGGGGCGGTGGGTTGCGCCTGGATCTCATCTCGGCTGCACCCACCCTACAAGTCCTTTGCGGATGCAGCCCCGATTGTTGTAGGGGCAGACCTCGTGTCTGCCCGCGACCACCCCTTGGGAGAACTCATAAGCTGATAGGTTCACATCTTTGCCTTGACGACAACCGGATAGACGAAGTCAGCGCGAAGAGCCTCTTTGGCAAATGTAATTGCCGCCCTGAGACCTTCACGGGTCAGATGTGGGTGGGCCTCCAGGATTTGGTCTTCTGTTTCGCCGGCAGCCAGCTTTTCCAGGATTAGCTCGACGGTAATGCGCGTCCCGGCGATAACAGGCTTGCCCAGCATGATAGTCGGATCGGATACGATTAGCTCCTTTTTCATTTCCGCACCCCCAACACCATTCTACCGGATTTCCTGCCGGCCCTCTAAGGCCCTCGTCAGGGTAACCTCGTCGGCGTATTCCAGGTCGGAGCCGACGGGCAGGCCGCGGGCCAGCCGGGTTATCTTCACCCCCAGGGGTGACAGCAGCCGGTGCAGATACATGGCCGTAGCCTCTCCCTCCAGATTGGGGTTGGTGGCCAGTATAAGCTCAGCGACGTTTTCGCCCTTTAGCCGCTCCAGCAACTCCCGTACCTTCAGGTCCTCGGGGCCAATGCCGTCCAGCGGCGATAGGGCGCCATGCAGGACATGGTACAGGCCCTTGAAGCTCCCCGATTTCTCCAGGGCCAGGATGTCCAGCGGCTCCTCCACCACGCAGATGAGACTATTGTCCCGTTTCTCGTCCCGACAGATGAGGCAGGGGTCATCCTCGGTGATGTTCTGGCACCGGGAGCACAGCACCACGCGCTCCTTGACAGCGACAATGGCCTCGGCCAGCGACTGGGCATACTCCTTGGGCGAGCGCAGCAGGTGATAGGCCAAGCGCTGGGCCGTCTTGGGGCCGATGCCCGGCAGCTTGTGCAGCTCCTCGATGAGCCGCGCCACCGGCGGGGCGGTGGGGATGAAGTTGAGGTTCATGTCCTGTTCATTCTCCGTGATTATCCTGATGGTGGCCATAACCGTAGAGGCAATTCGTGAATTGCCTCCTCCGCCTTAACAGGCGCGAATAACAAAATATCCGTAGGGGCATGCCTAAAAGTGTACCGTGAGCCTGTCGAACGGCGCCTGCCCTGACGGTCGATGGGCAGCCACGGCCGGCTGCCCGTAGTGTGGCTTGCCAGAAAGCTCCGCCATTTGCTTTATGATGGAGGGGTGGCCATTGAGGCTCATAAAGCGCGTGGCATCCCCCTCACTCATTACCTTGACGAGGAAGTATCTTAGCGTTTCTTCGGGGGTGTTCAGGCTAAACATCGCATTCAGTAGATTGGGCGGGGGGCAATTCATGAATTGCCCCTACAGGCGGTGCCCCTACGGGGCTAGCTAACCACCTATCAAAATCATCTGTGCCATCTCTGAGGGGGTTTTCCGCGTCCAGATGCCAGCGAGATGGATTAGTCATAATGTATTCCCGTATAAGGTCCAGCGATTCTTCAGTTCGGACAACATGCTCCCAGTAGTTGCGTTGCCAAACGGGGATCCCTGCGACGCCGCGCATAAGGTTTATTTGCTTCGCCGAGTTCATCTTGAACCACCCCACCATCTTAGGTATCAACATGCCGCGACGCTGCATCCGGTCACGGGGACTTGTTTGTAGGGGCGATTGATGTAGGGGCAATTCATGAATTGCCCTCAGAAGGATAACCCCGTGGACATGATTTGGCATAACAACGAAGGCATCCAATGTCGCCTCGGCGTAACGACTGGCCAGTTCAGCCCAACAATTGGAAACGGTCTTACCGAATTCGTTACATATCATGAGGCCACCCATCACCTGTCCGAACATGCCTCCCGTTCCCTCACGCACATCGTGATGAAATAAGCGCCGGGCTGGGAGTAGTCGTAATCCCTTAGTCGAATCGTGCGCCTATCGAGGGAACAGCATTTCAACTTCGCTGCCTTCCTTCTCAACTCTACAAACTCAACAAACCAACAAACTCAAAGAACCCAATAGACTCAACAAACTACATCAGCCCCGGTATCTTCATGCCGCCCGTAATTGCCCCCAACCGCTTCTGAGTCAGATCCTGGACCTTCTTTGCCGCGTCGTTGATGGCAGCCACGACCATGTCCTCCAGCAAGGACATGTCCTGAGGGTCTATGGCTTCCGGAGCGATCTTTACCGACTGCACAGTCTGCTGGCCGGTCATCACCACCTTGACCATGCCGCCCCCCGCCGTCCCCTCTACTGTGGCGTTAGCCAGCTCCTCCTGGGCCTTGGCCAGACGGGCCTGAAGCTCCTGGGCCTGGCGCAATATCTGCTTGTTCATTTCTCCTCCGTACTGATAATCCGGCCCCCTTCACGAAGGGCAGCCTCCACCAGGTGACTGGGTGATTTCTTGGCGCCAGCCGAATCCGGGGGTTGTCCTGCCCGCGGAGCAGACTGCAGTGGCGACGGATTGGAGCCCGGAGGGCCTGCCGAAGCCACTTGCCCTATCGAACCTGCCGCAGGCGCCTGCCCTGTGCCGAGCGAAGTGGGTCCCGCCTGCTCCGTGCGCGGGGAGCCTGTAGAAGAACCCGGCGAAGACTCCGCACGCGGAGAACCTTGCCCTGCCTGCTCTCGGCCTGACGGAGAGCTTGCCGAATGGGTTGCCAAAGGACGGCGCTTCTTCTCGGTTAACACGCAACGTAATTTATAGGCCCCACCCAGGAACTGGTTGAGCTTTCGCTCCACCAGGAAGCAATACTTAGGGTCCTCGATCTTCTCTTTGTGCAGGGGCCAGTAGAAGCCCAGCACTACGTTGTCGCCCTCAATGGTAACCGGTTCGCAGGCGTTCCTCAGTAAGGCGTCCAGGGTGCCGGTGGAGCCTTCGCCCCTCAACGAGTTGATGAATTCCCTCCAGTGCTGGCGCAGGTGGTCAAGAGGCGGCGTGCCCGGGGGCGGCGGCGCCGGACACGGCGCAGCACCCGGCATGAATCCGGCAGAGCCGCCAGCATGGCTTTCTTTCGGCAGGGAAGAACTGGCGGCGGGTGCAGGCTCCCTGACAACAGGGGGCGGAACCGCATTACTGGCCACGACAGGCTCCGCCCTGATCGGAGCGACGGGGCGTGGCTCCGGCCTCGGCTCGACCGATGGTGGCGCCGTGGGCGACGGCGAAGGCGGCGATGTTCGGGTCGGGGCTATCGCCGGTTGCGGCGGTCTGGGGGCCGGTCTGGCTGGTCCGCTGTGCGGACTCTCGGAACGGAGAGGCGCGGCAACGGCCTGGGGCCGGGACCTGACCTGATCTTCAACCGCGGATGCGGCGTCGTGCTTCTCTTCGGGGAGGATACTGTCTGCCAGCGCCAGCTCCAGGGGCAGTGTAGAATAGTTGTCCATGCGCAGGTCGATCTGGGAAAAGGCCTTTACAGCTCTAAGTATCGTGTCCAGGGAAGCGGCGTCAGCCAGCGCCCTCATCTCGGCCTTGTCTTCAGGGGTGGCCTCTATTGCCTCCGGAGCGCCAGCTTTGAGCAAAAGCATCTCTCTCAAATAGTTGACGGCTGTTCGCAGGAACTGGCGCAGGTCCAGGCCATCACTATTGGCCTGATTTATGGCGTCCAACCCGGCGGAGAGGTCCTTGTGCAAGATGTGCCGGGCCAATTCTCTGGCACGCGCGTCCCCGGTTAACCCCAGGAGTTCTTTCACCTGGTCAAGGCTGAACTCGGAGCCGTAATAGGCTACCGTTTGCTGCAGAAGGTTAGCGGCATCCCGGAGGCTTCCAGTGGAACTACGTGCTATGAGACGCAGGGCTTCCGACGGGGCGGTGATCGCCTCTTTCTCGCAGATGAAGGCCAGGCGGGCTGTCACGGCGTCCCCGGTGATGCGGTGGAACTGGAAATGCTGGCAGCGGGACAAAATGGTGGCGGGCAACTTCTGGGGATCGGTCGTCGCCAGGACGAAAATGACATGGGCTGGAGGCTCCTCCAGCGTCTTGAGCAGGGCGTTGGCTGCCGGCTCGCTGAGCATGTGGACCTCGTCGATAATGTAGACCTTATAGCGGGCCGAGCCGGGGACAAAGGCAACCCTCTCCCGCAGGCTGCGGATGTCATCGATGCCCCGGTTGGAGGCAGCGTCAATCTCCACCACGTCCATGGAATTGCCCTGGGCGATGGCCTGGCAAACAACGCACTGGTTGCAGGGTTCGCCGTGGCCGTTGCTGAGGCAGTTGACAGCCTTGGCCAGGATACGGCCGGTGCTGGTCTTGCCGGTGCCCCGGGGGCCGGAAAACAGATAGGCATGCGCTATCCGTCCAGTAGCGAGGGCCTGGAGCAAAGTACGGGTGACGTGCTCCTGGCCGGCTATCTCGGACAGGCTCTGGGGCCGCCATTTGCGATAGAATACCTGGGACATTTCGGCCATATTATACTATATTTCGCAGGGCAAGCCCACCTCGTCCGGTCCCCACCCATGACTCCGGAGCCATCTCGCGGAGAATAGCGAGAATCCGGAAGAGTCTAGGGGACAAGGCGCGTCGAGCAGCCGCGCCGAACGATTTGGGGCTTTGTGCGGCCCAATGCAATTTCCCTTGTCCTTGACACCCAGTCGCCAACATATATCATGAATATAGAGTCTAAGATAGGCCATCTCAAATCGACACGGGGGGAAGAACATGATGGGGACCATCAAAGCCAGATATTCAAAAGGGGTGATCGCCAGGCAGTGCGGGGCTTGAACATCATATCTATTTCGTAGGCAAAGCGCGACCCCACTTTCCCGTGCCATAACTTGAATTTTCCAAGACCCTGTGCTACAGTATTTTTGGTTAGTTAAACAATTCACTTTCCCCAATCCAGCAAAAGGAAGGGAGTTATCTGTGCCTGAAACAAAGACCGCCACAGATACCGCCTCTCTAGCCCCCGACTTCAGAGACGATCTCGACCGCATTATCGCCCCTTATCGCAATGAACGTGGCGCCCTCATTGCAGTCCTTCAGAAAGTCCAGGAGAAACTGGGCTATCTACCGGAACCGGCAATAGCCCAGGTGGCCAAGGCCATGAGGCTCTCCGAGAGCGAGGTCTTTGGCGTGGCCACATTCTACAACTTCTTCCGGCTGAAGCCTGTGGGCGCACGCCTCGTCCAGGTGTGCCGGGGCACGGCCTGCCATGTTCGGGGAGGGCCTCGCATCCTGGAGTCGGTAAAGAAGCACCTGGGCATAGGCGAGGGCCAGACCACCGCCGACCTTAAGTATAGTCTGGAGACTGTGGCCTGTATCGGCGCCTGCGCTCTGGCGCCCAACATCGTCATCAACAACGAGACCTACGGCCGGATGACCAGCAAAAAGGTGGCCGAACTTCTCGGCGAAGGTTGACCGGTAGAATATGTCAGATAAACAAGCAAAGTACACGATAAACATTTGTGAAGGCACCGGTTGTGTTGCCGGTAAGTCAGAAAAGATCCACCGGGCATTAGAACAACAGATAAAGGAAAAGGGCCTCGAAGGGCTGGCCAGGGTAAAGCGGACCGGCTGCCACGGTTTCTGCCAGAGAGGCCCCATTGTCGATATTGACCCCGAGGGCTACTTCTACACCGAGGTCAAGCCCGAGGACGTTCCCGACATCGTTGATTCCCACCTTATCAACGGCAAGCCAGTAGAGCGTTTGTTCTATCGTGACCCGATGACCGGGACTCCCCTTGCCCACTCCAAAGACGTAGCCTTCTATAACAAGCAGACGCGCCTTATTCTCCGCCGTTGCGGCCACATCGACCCGGAAAACATCGACGACTTTCTAGCGGCCGACGGCTATGCCGCCCTCACCAAAGCCCTGAAACAGATGACCCCCCAGCAAGTCCTGGACGAGATGAAGAAGTCCGGGTTGCGGGGGCGTGGCGGCGCTGGCTTCCCCACAGGGCAAAAGTGGGAGTTCTGCCGCAACTCACCTGGAACTGTCAAGTACGTCATCTGCAATGCTGACGAGGGCGACCCCGGCGCTTTCATGGACCGCTCCATCCTTGAAGCGGACCCCCATGCACTGATCGAGGGGTTGGCCCTGGCCGGTTACACCATCGGCGCCAGCGAAGGCTACATATACGTCAGGGCCGAGTACCCGCTGGCGGTAAAACGCCTCCGCATCGCTTTGCAGCAGGCCGAGGAACGGGGGTTCCTGGGCGACAGGATACTTGGTTCCAATTTCGACTTCCGCATTCATGTCAGGGAAGGCGCCGGCGCCTTCGTCTGCGGTGAGGAGACCGCTCTTATGGCCTCCATAGAAGGCCGCCGTGGTATGCCGAGGCCACGCCCTCCCTTCCCGGCAGTCAAGGGCCTGTGGGGAAAACCGAGCAACATCAACAACGTGAAGACCCTGGTCAGCGCGCCTATCGTGATTCACAAGGGGGCCGAGTGGTATGGCCAGTATGGCCCAGAGAAGAGCAAAGGCACCCTGGTCTTCGCCCTTACCGGGAAGATCGCCAATAGCGGCCTGGTGGAGGTGCCCCTGGGCACGGCTCTCCAGGAGATCATCTATACCATAGGCGGGGGTATCCCCGGCGGCAAACGGCTGAAAGCCGTGCAGAGCGGCGGGCCGTCGGGCGGCTGCCTGCCTGCGAACCTGGCGAGCATCGCGGTGGACTATGAGTCCATGTCCCAGGCTGGCGCCATTATCGGGTCGGGCGGTATGGTGGTGGCCGATGAGGACACGTGCATCGTCGACCTGGCCCGCTTCTTCGTCTCGTTCACCACTGCTGAGTCCTGTGGCAAGTGCGTGCCCTGTCGCGTCGGCATGAGGCAGATGTTGGGCATTCTGGAGAACATAACCCGCGGCAGAGCCGCCATGGCCGATATTGACCGGTTGGGCAAGATGGCCCAGATGATCAAGGATACCGCCCTCTGCGGCCTGGGCCAGACGGCGCCGAACCCCATTCTTACCAGCATAAAATACTTCCGTCCCGAATACGAAGAGCATATCAAAGACCACTACTGCGACGCTGCGGTGTGCAAAGGCATCGTCAAGGCCCCGTGCACCCACCGCTGCCCGGCGGGAGTTGAAGCCTTCCGCTATGTGAGACTTTGCGGCCAGGGCAAGTTCGCCGAGGCCCTGGCGGTTAACCGTGAGAGGATCCCCTTCCCCGCCGTTCTGGGCCGCGTCTGCTTCCACGCCTGCGAGCTGCGCTGCACCCGCGGCAAGCTGGAGGAGTCCATCGCCATCCGTAACCTGAAGCGCGTGGCCGCTTCCCATGATAACGGCGAGTGGCGGGCGCGCTCCAAGAAACTGCCCCCCACGGGCAAGAAGGTAGCCATAGTTGGCTCCGGGCCGGCCGGCCTCACCGCCGGCTATTACCTGGCCAAGCAGGGCCACGCCGTCACCATTTTCGAGTCCCTCCCCGAGCCAGGAGGCATGATGCGGGTGGGCATACCTATCTACCGGTTGCCCCGCGACATCCTGGACCAGGAGATCGATGAGATCAAGCGGGCGGGCGTCGAGATCAAGTGCAACAGCCCGGTAAGCTCTCTCGACGACCTGTTCAAACAGGGCCATAACGCCGTATTCGTGGCCGTGGGCGCCCACAAGGGCACCAAGATCGGCGTGGAGGGACAGGACAGCCCCGGAGTGCTGGAGGCTGTTACCCTGCTGCGCGACGTCAGCCTGGGCAAAGAGGTCAAGATCGGCGAAAAGGTAGCCGTGATCGGCGGCGGCAACGCTGCCGTGGATGCGGCCCGGACAGCCGTGAGAATAGGCGCCAAGGACGTCAACATCATATACCGGCGCGACCGCACCGGCATGCCTGCCAGCCCTGAAGAGGTGGAGGGCGCCGAACACGAGGGCGTGAAGATACACTTCCTGGTGAACCCCACCAGGATGAGCCAGCAAAACGGCAAGGTCAAGATAGAGCTGCTGAAGCATCAACTGGGCGCTGTGGACGCTAGCGGGCGCCGCCGCCCGGACGCCATCAAGGGCAGCGAGTTCACCATGGAGTTCGATACCGTCATCCAGGCTATCGGCCAAGTACCCGATGTCCCGGCGACTTTCAGTCTGCCAGCGACCAAGGCCAGCACCCTGGAAGTCAACTCCGATACTTTGGCCACTTCCCGGCCCGGCGTGTATGCGGGCGGCGACTGCGTCATCGGCGCCTCGACCGTAGTCGAGTGTATTGCCCAGGGGCGGCAGGCGGCGATTTCGATAGACAAGTTCCTTGGCGGGAACGGCGACATAAGCGAGGTGCTTCTCGACCCGGAGATCGGCGGCAAGGCCGTACACACCGTAGAAGAGGGCGAGGTCTTTCGACCCAGGATGCCGGATGTGCCCATGCCCAACCGGCTGAAGGGCTTTGTTGAAGTGGAACTGGGTTACCCGGATGACAAGGCGGAGGAGGAAGCCCGCCGCTGCCTGAACTGCGACCTGGCAGAGCATTGACCGTTTCCATGCTCCACGCTGACAGTGGTCGAACTACCGTCTTTGCAAAATAGGGCCACACTTACTTGTCATTCGGAGCGTAGCGAAGAATCTCAGGGCGGGGCGGCGGCCACGCATGAAATCGCACACCTCCCCGGATTCTTCCCGATACATCGGGACTGGTCGGGACTCCCTCTCCGAGTAAAACATCCCGATGCATCGGGATGCGTCGGACAGAATGACAGGGAACACAAACCCGTTTTGTTGATGACCGCAAGCCTGGGGCGTCGGTTCCCTTCCGGGAGTCTGGGGTTAAAGAGGTAGAGCATTGGCTAGTAATTTGATCACGTTAAACATCGATGGCCAGGAGGTCAAGGCCAAACAAGGGTCCACCGTTCTCGCTGCCGCTCTGGGCGCGGGGATCTATATCCCAACCCTGTGTTACCATCCTCACCTGGAGCCGTACGGCGGTTGCCGCATGTGCATTGTCGAAATCGAAAAGATGCGGGGCCTGCCGCCGGCGTGCACCACGCCTGCCGGAGATGGCATGGTAGTTAAGACCAAGACGCCCCAGTTGCAAGCGAACCGGCGTTCAGTCATGGAGTTTGTCCTCACCGAGCACCCGCACTCGTGTTTGACCTGCTGGAGACGGCGCCGCTGCCGCCAGCAAGATATCTGCCTGCGCAACGCGGCTGTGACCGACCGTTGCGTCACCTGTCCCAAGAACCAGCGCTGCGAACTGCAGCAGGTATCCGATTATCTCGGCATCTACGGCAGCAAGCAGATAAGCCTTCCTTACAAGTATAGAGGGCTTCCGTGGAACCGGGAGGAGCCGTTTATCGACAGGGACAATAACCTGTGCATCCTCTGCGGCCGCTGCATACGCGCCTGCCAGGACATCAGGGTGAACGGCGCTATCGCCTTTAGCCAGCGCGGCGGCCACACGGTGGTCAGCACTGCCTTCGATTGCGGCTACAAGGATGCTGGCAGCGAGTTCTGCGGCTCCTGTGTGGATGTGTGCCCCGTCGGGGCCATCATGGAGAGGAAGAACAAATGGGCAGGGCTGCCCGACCGCAAGGTATCTACCACCTGCGCCTACTGCGGCGTCGGCTGTAAGCTACAGCTTGAAATGAAGGGGCAGACTATCCTGCGCGTTGCTCCTGATCCATCGGGACAGGCCAACCAGGGCTTCGCTTGCGTCAAAGGGCGTTTCGGCATCGTGGAGATGGTCCACAGCCCGCAGCGGCTGACCAGCCCCCTCATCAGGCAGAAGGACGGCGAGTTCAAGCCCGCTTCCTGGGAT
>JACQTY010000049.1 GCA_016210545.1 Chloroflexota bacterium | reverse complement strand
TGAATCTTGGCAAAGCAGCATCTTTTTCACCAAATTGGTGCAGCAACTGTCTTGGAGAGGCCGCTATGACCTCTCCCTTTGGAAAAGGGAGACTGAGAGGGATTTTGATGGCGGATTAAGGGTTTTTGACCCCGAAAAGCGACGTGGGATACTCACAAATGCATACAAGGCTAAGGATGCGTCGATGAATGGAAAGTCAGTCTTGCTACTGGACGACCTTTACCGTTCTGGTAGGTGACGCCAACGGTGTTGATAGGGCAGTTCAAACCTTCCTGCACGAGAAGGCCTACGGCGCGGTCGTCGTCTACCACGGTGGAGACAGTCCAAGAAACAACGTCGGAAAGTGGTCATGCAAGAGCGTCGGCACAGAATCCGCAAGAAGGGATTTTCAATTCTATGCTGCAAAGGATTTGGAAATGGCAAGAGAAGCCACCTATGGACTGTCAATCTGGGACGGCAGCAGCAGGGGAACCATGTCCAACATGAAGAACCTACTGAACGAGAAGAAACCAGTACTTCTTTATCTATACCCTCACAAGAAGTTCTACGCCCTCAAAAGCACCCGGAGCTTAATGGCTTTGGTAGGGAAAGCCACTGCGAAGCATGCGCCGGTGACCGGGACAGCGAAGAAGGCGCTGTTAACTCAAAAGGTGCGCTCACAACAACTGGCCTTAAGAGAAGATGCCACTGACTACTCGGTGTGAGTGAGCCCGAATAAGAGCCATTTTTTAGGAGGAAGTCGACTTTGAAACTAGCCAAGCGTGTCGAGAAGCTACCCCCGTACCTCTTTGTGGAGATTAGCCGCAAGATCGCCGAGAAGAAAGCCAAGGGAGAGGACGTGGTTACCTTCGGCATCGGCGACCCGGATATCCCCACGCCCAACCACATTATTGAGTGCATGGTACAGGCGGCCCATGCCCCGGCCAACCATCGCTACCCGGAGACCGAGGGCCTTCCCGATGTCCGCAAGGCCATCGCCGAGTGGTACGAGAAACGCTTCGGCCTGACCTTCGACCCGGCCAAGGAAGTATTGCCGCTCATCGGCTCCAAGGAAGGCATCGGCCACATGGCCCTGTGCTTCATCGACCCGGGCGACATCGCCCTGGTCCCCGACCCAGCCTACCCCGTGTACAGCATCGGCACCATGTTCGCCGGAGGCGAGTCCTACTACATGCCGCTCAAAGAGGAGAACAACTTCTTACCCGACCTGGACGCCATACCCGACAAGATAGCCCGCAAGGCAAAGGTCATGTGGCTGAACTATCCCAACAACCCGACGTCGGCCGTGGCCGACCTGGACTTCTTCGAGCGGGCAGTCGCCTTCGCCACCAAGTACGAGATACCCATCTGCCATGACGGCCCGTACAGTGAGGTGGCCTACGACGGCTACAGCCCGGTGAGTTTCCTCCAGGCCAAGGGGGCCAAAGACATCGGGGTCGAATTTCACTCCTGGTCCAAGACGTACAACATGACCGGCTGGCGCATCGGCATGGTGGTAGGCAACGCCAGGATGGTGGACGCCCTCATGCGGGTCAAGTCCAACCTGGACTCGGGGATTCCCCAGGCTATCCAGTTCATGGGCATCCATGCCCTGCGCGGCCCCCAGGACTGCATCGCCCAGCACAACGCTATCTACCAGAAGCGCCGCGACAAACTGGTGGCCACCCTGAACAAGATCGGCCTGCGCTGCACCCCACCCAGGGCCAGCCTGTACATCTGGGCCAGGGTCCCGGCAGGCTACACCTCAGCCCAGTTCGCCGCCAAGCTCCTGGACGAGACTGCGGTGGTAGTCACCCCTGGACTCGGCTACGGGCCTTCCGGAGAGGGCTACGTCCGCTTCTCACTGACCACGCCCGACGACCGGGTGGACCTGGGCATACAGCGTTTGGAAGCCTGGAGCAAGAAGCAGAAGTAGGCAGGTTGATTCAATGAACATGCGAGGCGAAGCCCGGCGGCGACGTTGGGGCTTCGCCTCTGCGTCTCAGTCATTGCTAACCACCGACTCGCATGTTACATTACATATGAGACTTGACATAATAGAAGCTGTTCTTGACATAAAAAGGGTAGCTTTTGACATAATAATGGGGGGTTGAAAAAGATTACAATTCCAGCATCCACACACAAACCGACTGAGAGGGCTTTCCTCATCGCGGCGCAGCAGGACCGGCGCACCGGGGGCTGGTCCGTCGATAGCTCGCTGGAGGAACTGGCTTTGCTGTGCCGCACCGCCGGCGCTCAGGTCGTAGGTAAGCTAGTCCAGCGTCGCGAACACCCCTCCCCGCAGCACTATCTGGGCAAAGGCAAGATCGAGGAAATCAAAGCCCTTAGAGCTGAGTCCAAGTACAATGTCGTCGTCGTTGACGACGAGCTAACACCTTACCAGCAGCACAATCTGGAGGAGTCCCTTGAGGTCAAGATAATCGACCGGACCGCCCTTATCCTGGACATCTTTGCCCAGCGCGCCCGCACTAAAGAAGGAAGGCTTCAGGTAGAGTTGGCCCAGCACCAGTACCTGTTGCCCCGCCTTGCCGGGCAGTGGGCGCACCTGGAGCGGTTGGGCGGCGGCATAGGTACCAGAGGGCCTGGGGAATCCCAGCTAGAGACGGACCGCCGGATTATTCGGCGCAAGATTCAGAAACTCAAGGCTGAGATCGAAAGCATCAGGAAACACCGGGCGCTGTACCAGCAACAGCGTTTGAGGGCGGGCATCCCGGTTGTAGCAGTGGTAGGCTATACCAATGCTGGAAAGAGCACTCTGTTCAACGCCCTGTGTCACGCCGACGTATTTGTTGAGAATAAGCTCTTCGCCACCCTCGATCCGACTACCCGCCGCCTCCACCTGCCAAACTACGGCGACGTGCTGCTGACCGACACTGTCGGCTTCATTCAAAAGCTACCGGCAACGCTGGTGGCCGCCTTCCATGCCACCCTGGAAGAACTGGAGACCGCTACTATCCTGTTGCATGTGGTAGATGTGACGCATAAGGACGCCGAATTACAGAGGAGGACCGTTGAGTCGGTCTTGTCCCAACTCGGGCTTTCCCAGAAGCCTGTAATTGTAGCCTTCAATAAGGTTGACCTGGTAAACAACCTGCCAGACGCGCAGTTGAGTGAACACGGAATAGAGGTCATAAGGAGAGACATGGCCTACATTTCGGCAGTCACCGGTTCCGGGTTACCGCGGCTCCTAGACATGATAGAGAGCAGACTCAGCGAGGCAGGTCGGCCTGCCGTTGCGCCGTCACCGGTCGACAGGGACTAATCAATATCCCCCGCAACAAAGAATAAGGCCCCCGTTATCGGGGGCCTTATTCCGTCTACAGTGGTTCGCACTATAGTCGTTATGTAATCTCGATTTATTGTCGCGGCTGTTCCCTCACCACGAATGGCTGATGGCGCCGGGCTTACAGGCTGCCATGCATGGCAGCGGTGGCCTGTTTGCCGTCGGCTTGCAGGGACCGCACAGGTACTTGATGTTCTTCTTCTTGTCGTCCTTGACGATGGCCACGTTGTCTCCGTAGTCATCCTCAATCACCTCAAACACCTGAGCGGGGCACGCCTTCACACACTCACCACACGCGTTGCACTTCTCCGTGGTGATAGTTATGTAGTAGGTCCCGGAGCCGTCAGCGTAACCATAGTTCGCGATGTAACCCGGAGCTACTATCAGGCGTTTCCACCAATTTCCGAACACTTTATGTCAACCTGCTGCTTTCCTCTGTTTTTCCAGCAGGTCTGCGGCAAACAGAGATGCCCCAACACCCCCCGCAATCTGCGGGTCTGGCTGAAGTTGGACCATGTCCACCTTCAACTCATTCAAGATCCTCCTGGTAACACCGATGTTCTTGGCGATGCCGCCCGTGATGGTGAAGTCCTTGTTCACGCCTACCCGCTGCAGCAGCGTCACCACCCGGTGGGCCATGGCCGAGCAGTAAGCCGCCAACACCTGGTTCTTGGTCCAGCCTTCCCGCATCAGGCCTATAGCCTCCGTCTTCGCAAAGACCACGCAGGTGCTGCTCACCGGAGGCGGTTCCTTGTCAATCTCAAAGGACAAACGGCCGATATCGGTAATCGGCACTGCCATCAGGTTTGCGATGACCTCCATGCCACGGCCGGTGCCGGCAGCGCACTTATCGTTCATCAGGAACTGCACCACTTTGCCCCGCTCGTCACACTGGATTGCTTTGCAGTCCTGGCCGCCCATATCCAGGATTGTCCGGATGGTGGGGCCGCCCATGTAGTTGGCGCCGCGGGCATGGCAGGCGATCTCGGTTACGGTCTTGTTGGCGAACGGGATGTTCACTCGGCCATAGCCCGTCCCTACCGTATAGTGGATGTTCTCCTGCTTCAAATCCGTCTGCTTCAGGGCCGACTCCACGGCTTTCCTGGCGCTGTCGGGAGAGTCCGACCCGGTGCGGATGGAAGCGAAACAGTAGATCTTGCCATCCGTTAGGACAACTGCCTGCGTGCTTACTGAACCGATGTCTACCCCCAGGGTAATGGACTTGGCCTTCCGCCAGTCAATGTCCTTGTTCAGGTACAGACCCTCGGTCCATCTCCAGTACTCTTTCTTTTCCTCTACCATCTTAAGTCCTCACTTTACTCTAAGATTTAGCTCGCAGCCAACAGGGCTGCGCCCAGTGCGCCTACGAGCTGGGGATCCTTTGGGACCAGTGGAGCCGTACCCAGGTGCTGTGTAAGCCTTTCAATCACACCGGGGTTGTTCGCCACGCCGCCTATGAGGGCTATATCCTTCTCAATCCCTACCCGGCGTACCATCGAAGTCGTCCTGGTAGCGATGGCCTCGTGGATAGCCCGGGCGATATCTTCTTTCGTCTGCTTGGCATGGATAAGGGACACCACCTCAGACTCGGCAAACACCACGCACGTAACGTTCATCGGGATTATCTTGTCCGACTTCAGCGACAGGGGCCCCATCTGCTCTACTGTAGTCTCGATGGCCCGGGACATAGACTCCACGAACGATCCCACACCAGCGGCGCACTTCTCGTTCTTGGCGAAGTCGATAACCTTGCCGTCCGCATTCACCTTGACGCCCCGGCTCTCCTCAGCCCCAATGTCAATGACTGTCCTTGCCGAAGGGAAGAGCTTGTTGGCGCCCTTGGCGGCCGCCGCGATCTCCGTGACCATGTCGGTGGCCCAGGAGATCTCCTTCCGGCCGATCCCGGTGGCGGTGATCTTCTGGATGTTGGACTTGGATATCTTTGCCGCGTTCAAAGCGTTACCCATGGCCTCTTCGGCGGATTTCTGTCTGTCCAGCCCAGCTTTCACTATGCTGCTGGCCAGGACCTCGCCGTCCTTCAAAATAACCACCTTGACCGTTTCCGCCCCCACATCGACTCCCGCTGTTATCATCCGTACCTCCTTACATTTATTGGGCAATTCTGGAAAGACCCGGACTCCCCTGACTCAGTCTCGCAGAATGCTGTCTGCCCTTAATGTTTGTGAACACCTTTACATTTTACCACTGAAAGCCACATAGATAAAGTCCGAGTAGTCGGCCCGGGGGTTGCCACAACTACCCGCCGCTGAAAGAATCACTCTCTGGATATCTTAGTTAGCCCCTGACTCTCCACAAAAGATTCCAATCGGTCGATGACCTGCGCCTCGTCAAAGTCCCGTCTGTCCGCTGCGTTGCCCTCATAGGCAACGACCGGAATACCGGCCTTGATCAGCTCTAATCTGTTCTCCAGCATGTAGCCGCCGGTGCCTTTACAGCCACGGTTGAGGTGCATGACCACCCCTTCAGCATGCCACTGATCGTATATCTGCAATACCTGCCGGCTCTTTACTGCCGCTGACCAGAATGAACCCTGATAGTTTATGTTCCCGATGTAAGTCTCGGCATAGAAACGGGCGATGTCTTCTCTGTTCTTAAACTGCACCCCGAGGCGCTCAAACGGCGGCAAGGGCCTCCAAACCCCATCTTCCCCAACGTCCCAGTGCCCCGCCATAGCGAACATGTACAATGAACCCAGCGATACGGCGCCGTATTCCTCAAGAATGCGGAACACCCTGAGGAAATGCCACGGCGGAATGCCCTCGTGAAGATAGCGGTACCGCTCGGTTGCCAGGGCAGCGATCCCATCCCTGACCCTCTCCTCAACCTCTGCCTTCAGTTCCCTGTAGAACTCCAGGCTCCGGTCAGTTCCTCGAAGTACCATCATGGGCAAGAACAAGACAAGCATCGACTTCTGGTCCAGAGGTGCAGGGACGGTCTGGTTTAGCACACATATCTCGGCCCACAGTCTGGCCGACTCCCACTCGTTGATGACGGCCCTGGCAAACTTTTCATCGTCGTACTTCCGGCCGCTTACCTTTTCCATCCAATCTATGGCGTCCAGGAGCTGCCCTGCGAAGTAGTTTACCCTCTCCTCGGTCCGGTCCTCCCCCCAGGGACCCGGGGGCATGTCGATGCCAAAGAAAGGGACTCCAAAGTGCTCGCTTGCAGCCTGATACCATTTGCTGTGGACGTCACAGGAATGGGACTGAACGTAGAAGTCGGCTTTCGGGAATGAGCCGCCAAAATAATACTTGTCCAAAAGCATGGAGCCGAAATAGTTCCTGAAGTAGACGCACGTATCCCGGCCAAGCCCGGCCGCTTCGGTGGCTTCCATGCAGGGATAAGAAAAGGCCGGGTCTGCGCCCACGGTGGCGCCATAGGTCTCACCGCCAAACCATACCGCGTTTCCCAGGCCCGAAGGAAGGATGCTCAGTCCCCCGGCCGAGCCCCCGATGAGCAGCTTGCCCTGCTGCCGGGCGGAAGCAACGTCCTGATAGTATTTGAGACGCAACTCCCGGCACTTGTTCCAGTTCTGCAATGGACGGGTCTGATACCGACGGTCCAGTACTTGCTTCATCGCCCGGCTCCTGTCATCAGGCCAACTCCAGCTTGGTCAGGCCCAGGCTTTCCATGAAGGACTCTATACGATCGATGGTCTGGGCTTCATCGAACTCCCGGTGGTCCGCCATGTTGCCTTCGAAACTACCTACAGGTATCCCGGCCTCGATCATCGCCAGCCGGTTCTCCAGTTGTAACTGGGCCACCCCTTCGCAACCCCGGTTAAGATGAAACATGACCCCGTCGCAATGCCACTGCTTAACCATTTGAAGGAACTGTCTGTTCTTATCATCGGCGTTGCCACAGAACACGCTGAACATCAACCGCCCAACCTCCCATTCCGCCAGAAACCGCACCGCATCCTCCCGGCTTTGCAAGACGATCCCTCGCTCCTTAATGGTCTTCGGGGCATGCCAGACGCCCTGGTCATCTACATCGAAAGAGCACCCTCCGCAGAAGGCGTATTGAGAGCCGACAGAGACACCGCCATATTGCTCCATGATGCGGAAGACCTTCATCCAGTGCCATGGAGGCTGACTATCATGCAGGATGCGTGCCCGCTCGTAGGGCCAGGCGGCTATCCCATCCTTCACCCGTTGCTTCACCTCGTCCAGTAACTCGCGATAGAAGGCAGGCGTCTCCGGCTGATAGAACAGCATGAAACCTGGAAAGTATAATGTAAACAATGCTCGCTGGTCAAGGGGGGCGGGTATGGCCTGGTTCTGAATGCAAATCTGCCCCCACAGGGATTCAGTCTCAGTCAGATTGTGAAGGACTTGAATGAAACGTTCGTCGTCGAATCTCCGGTGGGTAGTCTTCTCCAGCCACTCGATGCCATCGTATATCTGCGATGCCAGATACTCCTGCCGTGACTCCCGCCTATCGCTGAGCCTGCCGCTCACAGGAATATCGATGCCAAACGTCGGCACGTTGAAATGCTCGGCGACGATCTGGTACCACTTGAAATGAGTGTCGCACACATGAAAGCTGAAGACGAAATCGGGCCTTGGGAACGGTCCGCCAAAATAGTAGCGGTCAAGGTACATGGAGCCGAGGTAATTACGCATGTAGGAGTCCAGGTCCCTGGCGAATCCCCTGGCCTCGCAAGCTTCCGAAAAGGCATCGCTCGCCGCTGGGTCCCCACCGATGCTGGCGCCGTAAGGCTCTCCGCTCAGAAACAGGCTGTCGTGCAGGGCATGCACCAGTATCTGGCTACCGTCGCCGGAACCGGTGAAGATCGCCTTTCCCTCGTCTCGGGCCGTTATGAACGCCTTGTAGTGCTGAAGCCTCAGCTCCTTACAATGTTTCCAGCCCTCGAGCGGTTTGGTAGGATATCTAGCTTTAGTAGTCTTTGGCACCGATGGTCCCCACTTGTGGGTCAGAAAAACCCAAGTAGCCACCCACTCCACAGCATCGCGGGCGGCTACTTCCCGGGTTAGGTTCGCCGGTACGCCTTCCCTGGCACGACAATGCGCGCTCGATCCGTGATTCCCTACATCTCCAGTTGCATGGTCTCCAGGAATGCCTCAACTCGGGTGCGGAACTGGCCAACGGGGACAGTCACGTCGAATTCGAGGAACAGGCTGGGCACATTCTTCTTCTCTTTGAGCATCTTCATCAGAGGCGGGATGTCGAACTCATGCGGGTCGCAGAATTTCTGCTGGATCATCAACGCGCCCTGGACCTTGTACTCGTCAACCAGCTTGGAGATATGAGTCCATCGCCTTCTCTCCTCCCAGTCCTTCTCCGGGCAGGGGACCTTCGCTATGTAGCGGTCGGCGATGGCAGCTATCCGGTCCTCGCTCTTGGGAGCCTCATTCCAGAAGTATCTGCTGCCCGTGCAGTGGTCATCGGCCACGACGGTCGCGCCCAGCGACTCGGCCATGGCCAGGAACTCAGTATCGTCGTCCTCGCTGCCGATGATCATCAGTCTGGTGCCCGCGTCGCGGCCGGTGCGCTTGGGCAGCTCGTTCTTGATGAATTCAGCGAGCAGCTTGTTATGTTCTTCCTTGTCCATGCACTGGCTGGCGCAAACCATCTGCATGCATTCGGTGCCGGTAACCAGGGGTTTGTCCGCCTTCCTCAGCTCATATATCTGGCGCATAAGACGGCGGTTGGTATTCATCACCTCAATACCCTTATCGAGGTCTTTGTTGGTGACAGGTCTGCCTATCCACTCCTCCACGGCTTTCTTGAACGCTTCCAATTCCTTGATCAAGAAGGGCCGGGCACGGGGGCTCTGCGGCTTGGCCGGCATCGATATGTAGTAGCTGAAATTCTGCTTCGTGGGGACGTGAAGCACCCAACTGGAATAGGCCTGTCTGATATGGAGACACGTATGGGCCATGCCGATCCCATCCAGATACTCGAACCGTCCCTTGAGACCCTGGGCGAGGCAGTCCCTGCAAAACGGGCAAAACATGCTGTATATATGTCGCTCGGTAACGTCCTGGGGTTCGTGGCTACCCAGAATGCGCACAGGCATCATGCCCGCAGCGATCAGGATCTCCTCCGGCATGTACGTACAAAAATACCCCATGACCCTGCCGCCCGTCCTCTGCTTCCACTCCCTGGCATAGTCATGCCTGTTCTTCACGACCTCGGCAAAGCGGTCCATAACCAGCTTCTCTTTCAAAACCATCCGGTCAAACTCCTTTCGTGCTTTTCAACATGAACAGTCTATCCCCTTAGAGTGGACTAACTGTGGGAATCGCTAGCAGGCAGGGGGAAGCCCTAGTCGATCTCAAAGCGAAACCAGTATCGAGGAGTCATGTTATCACAAGCTTCCCGCCTATGTCAAACTGATTAGAAGAGGATGCCTGTTGCGGCACTGTGGTCTCCGCAAAGGTCGAACAAATCATTCAAATCGCCGGGCTAAGTTTGATGAATGTACAGCGCCCCAGATACCACCAACGTTATGAATGTTAACATATCTGGCAAGTCATGTCAAGGAAACCCAAATACGAAACGCTAGACCAGCGGCCTGCCGTCAGGTATAATGTCGCGGGGCGCTAAACTCATGACGCAGAATCCCACTATCAGCGCAGGCGTGGACATAATCGAGATTTCAAGGATACAGGAGGCCTTATCCAGGTGGGGAGAGCGATTCCTGAGCCATATCTACTTGCCCGCCGAGGTGAAGCTTTGTCGCGGCAAGGCGCCGGCCTTCGCCGTCCGGTTTGCCGGCAAAGAGGCCGTCATGAAGGCCCTGGGGACCGGCGCCAGGGGTGTAGGCTGGCGAGACATAGAAGTCCTGGCCGACCAGCGGGGTAAGCCGGTCGTTCACCTTCACGGACGAGCGGAAGCCAGGGCCCGGGAGTTGGGCATCGCCCAAATGGAAATCAGCCTGTCCCACTCCCGCGAGTATGCGGTTGCTTTCGTGGTAGCTACTATCTATAATTTAGGCAGTGTTACCTGAAAAAGTCTCAATCAACGCCCTTTATCCCCGAGTCCCATTCGGCAAGCCTTCGGGCTGAGGCCCTCGAGGCCGAAGGCTCAGGGCAGGCTTGGGGGAATGTTAGATCTGTCCCGACCTGTCGGGAAGACCCCTGTCAGCAGGCGTCCCGAACATCTTTTTCAGGGAGAACCAGGCAAGCAGGGTACGTGAAAATAGTCACGGCCGACCAAATGAGAGACCTGGAACGCCAGGCGGCAGAGATAGGCATAACGCCGGACATCCTCATGGAGAACGCCGGGAGCGCCGTGGCCAACGAGATGCGCCGGATTCTGGGCGTTGTCATCGACAGGCGCATCCTGATCCTGGTCGGGCCGGGCAACAACGGCGGCGACGGTCTGGTTGCGGCAAGGCGCCTTCACAACTGGGGCGCGGCTGTCACTATATACCTTTGTCGCACTGTCCCGGACATTCCAGAAAGAGTGGCTGCCAATGTCCATCGCGCCTCCGAACCGGACAGGCATCTTCGCACCACTATGGAAATGGGCATCCCCGTCGTCCAGGCATCCGCGGACCCGGCACAAGCAACTCTGTGCGGCTTGTTGTCCTCCGCTGACGTGGCATTGGATGCCCTCCTCGGGACTGGCAAAGCCAGGCCGCTGGAAGGGGACCTTGCAAACGTGGCGCAAAGGCTGGCGCGGGCCAAAGCCAGGAGGCCACAGCTTTCAGTGATAGCTGTCGACCTGCCGACCGGGCTGAATCCTGACACCGGCGCTACCGACCCGCATTGCGTGACCGCCGACTTCACCCTTACGCTCGGCTACCCGAAGATCGGTCTCCTGACCTTCCCTGGGGCTTCCAGGGTCGGCGAAATGAGGGTGCTCGACATAGGGATACCGGGGTCTCTGGGGCAGAACATAACCCTGGACTTAATGACGCCGGAATGGGTAGCTGCAGCCCTGCCACGCCGGCCGCTGGAGGCTAACAAAGGCACCTTCGGCCGTGTGCTGGTGATCGCCGGGTCCATCAACTATGTTGGCGCCGCCGCTCTATCATGCGCGGCGGCCACTCGGACCGGCGCCGGGCTGGTCACCCTGGCCACCCCGGCGAGCCTGGTACCTGTGGCGGCAAGCAAGTTGACCGAAGTCACTTACTTGCCCCTGCCGGAAGCATCGCCGGGCGTATTGTCTACCTCGGTGAGCGTTTCGGACATGGGCCAGGCATTCACCGTTTGCTTGATCGGCTGCGGGCTGGGACAAAGTCCCGGCGCCGAGGGACTGGTGCGCCAGGCCCTATGCTCGGACGCGGTCAAGCCGGAATGCCGGGTAGTGGACGCCGATGCCCTGAACATCCTGAGCCGCATCCCTCGCTGGTGGGAAAAGGCGCCGGGCAACATTGTCCTGACACCACACCCGGGCGAGATGGCGCGATTGACCGGGCTCACCGTGGATGAGGTAGAGGCCAACCGGGTTCGCGTGGCCCGGGAGTCAGCGCAGAAATGGGGCAAGGTAGTGGCGCTCAAGGGAGCTTACACCGTCGTCGCCAACCCCGACGGACGGGCCATGGTCAGCCCGTTCGCCAATCCCGGGCTGGCCTCGGCGGGAACCGGCGACGTACTGGCTGGCGCCATCGCCGGGCTGGCAGCGCAGGGCCAGCCTGCTTACGAGGCTGCCGTCTGCGGGGTATATCTCCACGGGGCAGCCGGAGAACTAGCTAGAGACGAGTTCGGGGATGCCGGGATACTGGCAACCGACCTGCTCCCGGCTCTACCGCGTGTCATCAGGGATCTCAAAAGCAGTTACGGTTACTGAAATCAGGATGGTGCAGGGAGAATGACGATTGAGTTCAAGAAAGAAACCATAGTCACCAGGCTCCTCGATGCCTCGCGGGACTTCCAGGAGACCCTCAGCCCTGTGGAGACAAGACTCGACCCGCTTACCCGGCGTCGGGTTACGGTGACGGACACCCCACTGCGGAAGCACAAGTTCACTAGACCCGACGTCAGTGACCTGGTCAAGCGCTCCCTGGAAATGGGCTGCCCTTTCTGCGGACCCAATCTGGAAAAGGTCACCCCCAGGTATCCCCCGGACATATTTCCCGAGGGTAGATTGAAGCACAGAGAGGTCTGCGTTTTCCCCAATAATGCTTCCTTTGCACCCTTCTCTGCAGTAGCTGCTCTGGGCAGCCGGCACTTCGTCGAGGTCAGCGAGTACAGCCAGGACCTCGTGGTGCATGGATTTGAGGCCTGTCAGCTCTTCCTCAAAAGAGTCTCCGAATATGACCGCAGGGTCAAGTACTGCACTATAAACTGGAACTGTTTCCCGCCGGCCGGGGGCAGCATAATTCACCCCCACCTTCAGCCAATCGCCGACTACCGTCCGGTGAACCGTTTCAAGGAGCTGCTGGACGCCTCCCGGCGCTATCAAAAGAAGAACTCCACTACGTACTGGGCCGACCTGTTAACCCGGGAGAAGGAAATCGGAGAGAGATTCATAGGTACGACCGGAGGCATCAACTGGCTGGTCAGCTTTGCGCCGTGGAGCCGGTGGTGGGACATAGTGGCAGTATTCCCGGGACCAACGCCCGTGACAGAAATGCCCGGCCAAACGTGGCACAACTTCGCCGGGGGGCTGGGGCGAGTGCTCAAGTTCATCAGCGACCAGAATTTCTATAGCTTCAACGTTACCCTTTTCTCGGCAATTGAAAGCACAGAATACTTCTGGCCGCATGCCCATGTCATGCCCCGCATGGCATTGCCGCCTCTGGGAATGAGCGACGCCTCCTACATCGAGCTATTTCACGGCCAGATCGTTACCTCCTTCCCACCCGAAGAGGTCTGTCAGCAAGTGAAACAGTATTTTCAGTCGTGATATTATGTAAAGGGCGACGCCGATAGTCATGGCATTCATTGGCGGGCCCGGGGCGACCCCAAGGGCCTTCAAATCTCTAAGACTGGAAGTGAACAGTGAACGACAAAACATCTAATCTGTGGTTGGGAGGTCTCGGTCTGGTGCTGGCCGTAGCCGCGCTCTACCTGGTCTTCATGTGGGTGCCTACGGAGGCTAACCAGGGCATAGTGCAGCGCATATTCTACTTCCACGTCCCCTCGGCCTGGGTAGCCTTCCTCGCCTTCTTCGTCGTCTTCCTGGGGGGAGTTGTCTACCTGTGGAAACACGACCCACGCTGGGACGTGGTTGCGTACTCCGCCGCTGAGATCGGCGTGGTTTTCACCACTATTACCCTCATCACCGGTGTCGTTTGGGCTAAGCCGATCTGGTTCGTGTGGTGGACCTGGGATGCGCGGCTAACTTCGACTCTGGTGCTGTGGCTCATGTACGTGGCCTACATTCTGGTGAGGGCCTATTCGCCGGCCTCCCAGGCCCCGGCATTCGGAGCAATCTTGGGGATACTGGGATTTGTAGACGTGCCGATCGTCTACTTCTCCGTTCGCTGGTGGCGTGTGCAGCACCCCGCACCGGTCATCGGCGGCGGACCCGATGCCGGGTTACCCGGCTCCATGCTGTTGACACTGATGGTTTCCCTGGCAGCGTTTACCGTTCTTTTCGCTCTGCTGCTCCGGCTTCGTTACTCGCTGCGGCAGATGGAAGGTGAAATCGAGGAACTGAAATTGGGAGGAGGCATCTAGGGTATGGACAATTTCCCTTACCTGTTTGCGGCCTATACCATAATATTCGTCATTCTCCTGGTCTACGTCTTCAGCCTGCAACAGAGGCTGGGGCGCTTGCGCCAGGAGATGGACAACCTGAAGGCGTCGCTCAAAGACAAAGGGGGCAGGAGCTAGCGTATTGTCTCATAAATAACATTACAATGTGCCAGCTTATCCTGAATCCACTTCCTATCGAATCTTGCAAGATAGAAGGTTCTCGTACCTGGTTGGTGCAACATCTTGATACGCGGACAGCTTCAGCCAAGGAGCGGG
>JACQTY010000006.1 GCA_016210545.1 Chloroflexota bacterium | reverse complement strand
GCCTTGATGCGCCTGGTTGCTCCCAAACCGTCGCACCGCGGCATGTTGATATCCATCAGAATAAGATCGGGCTGAAGCCGGCGGGCCTTATCCACCGCCTCCAGGCCATCGCTCGCCTCCCCAACCACCTCCATACCCCACGCCTTGAGGAGGCTAGCCAACCCATCGCGGAACAGGGCGTGGTCGTCAGCGAGCAATATTCGCATGGGCGTCCTCCCCGGCCGTATCCCGGGGTACAGTGACCACAACCTTTGTGCCGGCGCCGGCGCAGCTTTCGGTGGTCAAGTTTCCGCCGATACTCTCCGCCCTTTCTTGCATAGTACGGAGTCCGAAGCGAGGCCACTTGCCCGGCGCGAGCTGCGTTGAGTCGAAGCCACACCCGTTGTCCCGAATCACGATGGCGATCTTACCATCCAAGACCTCAAGGCTTACCCAGGCCTGGGAGGCATTTGAGTGCTTACGCACATTGCTCAGGGCCTCCTGGATTATCCTTATTACCTGGATTTCAGCCTGAGGGTCGATTCTGGGTGTGGCGTCCTTGGGTGTCACTGAAAACGACACCGGGATCCCGTTCATTTGATGGAACTTTTCGAAGTATTCTTCGAGGGCAGGAAGAAGCCCTTCCCGGGGGGAGATTGTGCTCCGCAACCCCAGAATGGCTTCCCTTGTATCGGCATATACCTCCTTCGCGGCTGCATCCAATTGGGAAAGGTGTTTCTTGGCCTGGTCCAACTGGCCCGTGTCCAGAAGCCTCTCTACCGCCTGGGTCTTGGTGTTAACATAGGCCAGGACCTGCGCCACTCCATCGTGTATCTCCCGGGCAATACGCCCCCGTTCCTCAGCCACGGCCAAACTTTGAACCCTTTGATAGAGAAGGGCATTCTCTATTGCCACCCCGATCTGGTTGCCAATAGAAGTTATGAATTGAAGTTCCCGCGGGGTCAACTGCCGACATTCCTTGCTGGCCAGGTCCATTGCCCCCACGACCTTACCCTTGGCTTTAAGCGGCACACAGGCATAGAAGCGAATTCCGGCCTTCATCACGGAATTACGGATGAAGCGCTCCTCCATGGTGATGTCCGAGCAGATGATGGGATCCCCTGTCATAGCTACCAGGCCGGGAAAGCCGACTCCCATCTTAAACCTGGTTACCTCTTTGAAAGCCTCCGGAAACAATCCGGAATGGCTGGCCATGACCATTTCCTGGCTAGCCTCGTCCCACAGCCAGACCTCACCAGCCTCCACGCCCAATAGCTCCAGAGCCTTGTCCAGCGCAGTCTTTATTACTTCCTTTACGTTCAGGCTGCTACTAACCGCTGTAGAAAGCTCAATGAGGGCTGCCAGCTCCCGGTTGCGCCGGGCCCCATCGTCGAAAAGGCATGCCCGCTCTATGGCTATTGCCACCTGGTTGGCTATGCCGGATATGAGTCCCACCGTGGAATCATCGAAGGCGCCGTCTCGCCGACCGGCCAAAGCCAAAACGCCAACTACCTTGCCCTGAGAGGTCAGAGGGAAGCTCATGCCAGACGAAAAGCCCTCTTGCCGGGCCATCTCCACAATGCGTGGATCCCCGTATTCCAGGACTCTGGGGATGATAACCGGCGACTTCGTCGCCACTACTTTACTACCAATGGGGTCATCAGCGAGCTTCTGTCGCCGGATCCGCTCCAATATTGTCTGGGAAAAGCCCCGATGTGCGCTGGAGAAAAGCTCCGCCTTTTCGGCATCCAGCAGGCATATCACGCCGGCATCGGCGCGCACCAGGCGCATGACTCGGTCCAATGAATCCCAGAGGATTTGTTCCACACTCAAGGAAAGCCCCAGGGACTGCGCGATGGCGCCCACCGCCGTAAGCTCTTCGTTCTGTTGCAGCACCTTGTCCTGGATGCGTTGTACCACGCGGAAGACCATCTCCGCGAACACAAAGACGCCGGCCAGGACAGCCACATAAATTCCAGCAAAGCCAAGCGGCGAGTGGAAGAAGGCCCCCCAGGGGACGAAATGGCGGACGTAGTCAAAGGCAACCAGGAAAGCTACCGGAGCCAGGATGGCTATCCACTTTAGCTGGCGGAGGTTTATCTTGTTGATATCCAGCATGATATCTTTCATTGTAAACCCTCTACTGTCTCCTGGCAAAAACGCAATCGACTAGCGAACTCACTCGTAACTTATTGGTGAGACATTAGACCAGCGAACTGCCGAGACCCGGCGCCCCGCCGCTCGATTCATCATGAGAGCCCCATGACTCTTATCATGGCATCTTCTAGCACACTTTCCATCCCGCTCAGGATAAGAAGCCCCAATGTAACAAGAATGGCGCCGCTGACCAAAGGGATGTGGCGAGTGACGGAAAGGGGCAGAAGCCGGCGGACCTGCATCCGTCCCATGGTCATGGCGGCTATGAAGAATGGGGCATTGGCAGCTAGGCCGAAGAGGAAGAGCGCGACCCCACCCTGTAGAGGCGAGCCTACGGCGCCGCTATACAGGAGCATCCCGGCAAAGAGGCTGCCCCCCACACACCCCAGACAACCCACCGCCAGATTCAAACCCAGGAAACCCGCAGACAGATAGCCACGTCCAGAGGAACTGGTACCTAGCAGAGGCAGCCTGAGATTAGGCAGGAAAGGTAGCCGGAACACTCCGGCAACCTGTAGACCAAAGTAGATCACCACCGCGCCGCTGACAATCGCGATGGGCTGGGAGAAAGCTCCCAGGAGCGAAGAGCCTTTGGCAAACTGGCCGGCATAGCCCACTGCGACGCCAGCAATAGAGTATGGAAGGGCAAACCCCAGGGCAAACAGGCCAGCAGCCCAGGCAGTCCTCGACCTGGGAGGCCTGTCGCCTGTGCTCTCGTTCCGTAGCCCGCCGAATAGGGGGGCATAATAGGACCCCATGTGGACCAGACAGGGAGAAAAAGCCACCAGCAGGCCACCAAGGACTGGCAGAATCGCCCAGAGAGACAGCGGAAAAGAGGCGGGGAAACGGCGCTGCGGCGCCTCAGAGTTGAGGGGAAGACGCCACTCAACCCGGCGGGCTCCGTCGCCGACATCGGGCACGGACAAGCTCAGAACGCCTGTTTCGCCGCGCCGTATGAGGTCCCGGGTCTCCTTCGTTGGCTCAAACGCCACCAGCACTGTCTGGTGATGCTCTGATGTGAGAACACTCTTGTATTTGTGGGGCCGATAGTCCCCTTCGCCATTGACATGAAGGGAGATATCCTGCCACCAGGTGTCTATAGCCGGCAGCTCGATGTCATGTTCGTGGGTATTCGCGTCAACAAAAAAGGCCAACTCCTGCTTTGGGTCCACTCCATACTTGGTCGGGTCCCGTCCGACAAGGCGGAAATATTCCGCAGGAGCGTAGACGCTGATAACTTCGATGGCGCCGCCGCCACCGTCAGCCATGAAGGAAGTCAGAGCTGGCTCTCGCGGAGGGGTGAGGCTGGCCGTCGCCCGCAGGCCAAGCCACATCCCTGTCCCCACCAGGAGGATGACTCCCAGCCGCCACACCTTTGAAACCACGGACCCCAGGGCCGCTGAGTGGCTCCTCACAATTTCCGCTTGGACTTCGCCCGTCCGTATAGCCATAGCGCTCCTATCAGGGCAGACGCTGCCAGTACCACTACCAGCGTTGTTCTAAGCAACGCCCACAATTTCTCGGGGTGGAAGCCTTCGCCGGTATGCGCCTGCACCTGGGGGGTGAAAGTGAGCCAGCCCGCCGAGAATACCAGTGCAATATATAGGCCCCGGCTAATAAGCTGCATAGTGACTAGGGACTCCTGCTCCGCCACGCGTACACGCCGAGTAGCAACCGGAGGCTGGCGTCGAACTCCGGATGGCTGATGGCCGCATTGGCCACCCAGTCCCCCCACATAAACGGGTCTATACTGATGCTGTATTGCCCAGGTCCTATCTCTCGCCCAATCGCTATGTCTCTGGCGCCGTGGTCCATATCCACCATGTCGTACACAACTACGATTTCCGCCCCTTCCACCGGTGTTTGCCCCCGCAGCAACAGCAAACGGACCTCTGTCTTGGGGGCTGGTGGATAGGGCGTCACCGAAACTTCGGCAAACAGGCCGTTCCCCAGCGACAGTCGCCGTCCATTCTCAATGGCGACGTCCTCTCCGTTTACTTCTGCGCCCAGAATGGGAAAAGCTCCTGCCCTGCTAGTGGGTGCTGCCGGCGGCGTGCTGCCGGGCACGGGGGCTGCCGCCGAAACGACGGGAGCAGGCTGCTGCGCCCCGGGAGTCGCCACCCCACACCCCGAAAAAAGGAGCGGCAACAGGGCCACGAGTCCCCAATACGCCCTTAGCGGCCTTTTGCCCAATGTTCCAGACCTCGTTCTTTCAAGCGCTTTCGCCCGGCGCCGTCAAGCTCGGCGAGCCGGGCGAAAGCGCTGCCTATCACTATCTATTTCTTTTGGGCTGCCAGAGCGGCCAATTCAGCCCTCTTCGCCAGGAGAGGACGGCTGGGGCCGTCATGGCCGACCAGGACCTCGCCCTTCCATTTGCCCGCGCTGTCCACGTCATATTGGACGAACGCGCCAGTGTGGGTGCTGCCGCCATCGGGCATGGGGATGCGGGTCTTGACCTCTTTCTTCACGCTGTCGAAGACCACGATCTCAAAGCTAGAGTTGCAGCTCAGCCAGAACTCATTAGCCTGCGGATCGGGGTGCAAGTATATGTGGTCGCCCCGCACGCAGCCGGTGTAGAACTCGTCTATGGGCCGGCCCATGGTGACGGGGTTTACATAGCTAATAGTCTTGCCCCGGTTGTGGGAGCCCTCTCCCTTGTTTATGAACCACAGCTCTTTCTCGTCCCAGCTCAGGGTCATGCCGTACGGGCCATGTCCACCGACCCGGGCCTCGCCAACCACCTGGCCCTTAGCCACATCAATCTTGTGATAGGTGTCATCATGGCCATTGTCCACAAAGGCATATTTGCCATCGGCGGTGAAAACCACCCAGATGGGGCTTTCGCCTACGGTGTAGTTCTTCTTGACCTTCCAGTCCTTGGTGCTGATCACAGACACCCATCCTTTAGCACCTTCCGCTGCAGGGCGGACGGAGGCCCAGATGTTCTCCCCTTTAGGATCGCTGAAGGCCAGATAGCGTCTCCCACCCACGTCCTCGTCGGTGATCACAGCCACCACTTTGTTGTCATTGTTCGGGTCCAAGATGTAGATGCCGGAACCGTTGAAGTCGTAGCCAAGTATTAGCTGCCTGCCATCGGCTGCCTGGAAACCCTTCACGTGATGGGGCGACCGTTGGGTGCCAATGACCTGGTGCAGTTTAAGGGTCTGGGCATTGATAACCAGGAGCCGTCCCCGGTCATCGGCAGGGGCTGTGGGGTCAGCCGTGGGCAGGTATATCCACTTGCCGTCCATGGAAACGCCCAGGCCATGAGGCTCGTTGCTGGAGCTGAACTCCGCGTCGGGCGGGGCGCCTGTCTTCAGGTCGAACCAGCGGGCGGTTACCACCTCCTTAGTCTTGCCGTCAATGACGGTGAGGCCGGGAAGCTTTACCTTGGCGCTAGGCAGACCAGCATAGCCCGGCCCGTTGCTGGTGAAGAGCACCATCGGGTGTTTTTTGGCGTCAAATGCTGGCGGCCCCGAAGAGTCCAGGGTTTGCAGCAGCTTGATGCCCACTTTTTGCGCAGCCGGAGTTTGCCAGCCAGTCGCCGCCGGCGCTGGCGCCGGGGCGCCAGGGGCCGGCTGGGCCACCTGGACTATGGTTGTGGGGGCGGACTCCTTGGCCGCCGGAGCAGCCCCGGGAGCTGAGGAAGGCCTGGTACATGCAAATAGCAACGGCCCTACTAGAACAATGAGGCCTAGCACGGCCAAGACCCCCAGCGATGCAGTCCTCTTTCCAACATTATTCATTCTGATATCTCCTCCTTGTCATTCCTTGTTCCTTCTCGAACAATGCCCTGCACTTTTCACTTGTGCCCTGCCGGACCTCCTTTCGTTCCCTGCGCCTACAACTGAGTGACCAATTGTCTCATACTAGAATGGTTTTCAAAGTCCTAACCATTGGCTGTCCAAAACTGTCATTCTGTCCGAGCGGGTATCGGACTCCGATGTTTTACTCGGAGGAGCGAAGTCCCGACCAGTCGGGAACAAGTCGGGAAGGGCCGGGGTATCTTCGGACAGCCTTGACAGACTGTTATGAGACCATTAGTATGTACCTAGTTTCATGAGCCTGGGATCTGCTTCACATAACCAAGCATCCGAGCCTACCTTCTAAGTAGTTTAGATGTTTCCTTTTTCGCCAACACGACCTTGGGCAGTAGTTTCCCCTCACCAGAATGGGGGTTTTCCACAGACGCGAAACCCCCCCTAAGCGGTAGGTCAAAACTACCATTTTGGGTAGGGAGTAATGTGCCTCAAGCGCGTACACTATCAGATGATTGCCCGTGCCTGTGGCTACGATGACGCCAGCAAGGGCTGTTGGGGCATTCTTGAGTTCTCACGATAGGAGGATTAGGTAGGGAAAACTATGACAGCCAGATATTTCAGGGTACGCATTGGCTTAACACTGAGCCTTTTGGTGGCCTTCCTTCTAGCTATTGCTTGCTCCCCGGCGGGAAGCAATACGGCGTCTTCACCCAAGCCCGCGCCGGCCCCGGCTACAGGCAGTGCGCCAGCGCCGGCGCCCCCGACGGCCTCAGCCCCAGCGGCGACCCCTGCGTCGCAGCCGGCGGCCTCTGGCGGCGAGATCAAGGTGACCCTTAAGAACCAGAGCTTCCCCGAGGAGATTCGGGTGAAGGCCGGGGCCAGGGTGGTCTTCGTTATCAGCAACGATGGTGACGAGGCCCATACGTTCGAGTTGCCGGACTTCAAGATACTCAAGGAGATACAGCCGGGCAAGGCCGCTCGAATCGAGTGGACCGTCCCCGACAAGAAAGGCAAGTGGGACATGGGCTGTTTCCTTACCGATCCCCCTGGAGTACATGACGGGATGGAGGGAACCCTGGTTATCGAATAGTGGTTTGTCAGGCAAAAATACATGGGAGGAAAACACAAGTGGCTAGGCTAAGAATCAAAGGGATAATGGGGGTCGTGGGCGTCGCGGGCCTGCTCTTTCTACCGGCCTGTGCTTCGGGCTCCGGGGCAAGCCAAACTAAGCCGGAGGCGAGCGCCGCGGCAGGGCCGGCGCAGGAGGTCAAGGTGGACATGGGCGACTTTTTTTACGCCCCCAACGACATGAAACTGAAAGCCGGCAAGGTCCGGTTCACGCTCACAAATGTGGGTGCTACAGCCCATAGGTTCGCTGTCAAAGGCGGCGGGGTTGACATTAGCGCGAAAAATGTGGGCGCGGGGCGCGGCAGCGTCTTTGAGGCGGAGCTTGCCCCCGGCGTTTACAAGATGAGTTGCACCTTAGGAGACCATGAGAAGCGCGGCTCCGTGGGCACGATAACGGTCCAGTAGCTTGTACTGGCGACAAGGCAGCGTCATTGCGCCCCGAAGCCCCGTCGTAGCGCATCCCGACGAGTCGGGATGCGCGGAGAGCCGAGGCCCTGAGCGAAGCGAGGGGACAGCGAAGTCTCGGCCTGTCGGGACTTCGTCGTCCCGACTCGTCGGGATCGCAATGACAAACGAAGTATCATTACTTGAAAGGCTTGTATTAGTTTGGTAAGAGATGGAAGAAAGTAACTCCTCTGCAAGACACGGGACGGCTCAGGATATCCGCTGGGCAGCCGTGTGGTCAGGTTACTCAGTGGGGTTGGCCAGTACCATAGTTGTCGGAACCCCCCTTGTCCTTATTATGAGAAGCTCATGGCTGCTCGCCATCGCCGGTTCGGCTGGCTTGTTTGCTGGTGGGTTTGTCACAGGCAGAAAGGTGGGCTCGCAACTGGCGGTGGTCAACGGCGCTCTAATGGCCATCCTCTACAATTTAACCCTGTCGCTAGCCTATTTCGTCGGGTCATTTCTTGAACTGCTTCCTGAGCCCCTGCCCGGGCTGCCGCAGGGCGATTCCACCTTCTTTTTCGCCTGGCCGCTGGCCCAGTTCGCCATCGGCATTGCAGCAGCCATATCTGGGAGCCGGAAAAAGCAGACGAACACCAGGAGAGTAACCTGATGCCACCAGATGTGTCATTGATTAACGACAGGGTGATAATCTGGGTTGTAGCCGAGTTGCACCTGCTCTTTGCGGCCTTTGTACTGGGCGCCCCTATCTTCATTGTCGTCTGTGAATATCTGGGGTTGAGGACAAAAGACGATAGGTACGAACGGCTAGCTAAAGAGACAATGAAGATCGTAGCTATCAGCTACAGTCTGACAGCCCTCTTCGGAGGCGCTATGACCTTTGTCCTGGTAGGCAGGTACCAGGAGCTTTCCAACTTCCTTTTCAAGAGTTTTTACCCGGTCTTCGGCCTCTATGCCATGCTTTTGCTCGTGGAGTCCAGCCTGATGTATGTGTACTGGTACACCTGGGATGCCATGGCTGGACGAAAAGCGGCTCACATTAGCATCGGCATCGCTCTCAACGTAGTAGGCACGGTGGTTATGGTCCTGATGAACGGGGTTGGCAGTTTCATGCTCACGCCGCCGGACTCCCCAGACACAGCCAGCGTGTGGCAATTGATGAATAACGCTACGTGGACAGGTCTGAACCTGCACCGCTTCATAGCTAACATCTCATTTGGCGGCTTTATGGTAGCGTTGTTCGCTGCCATCATGTTCCTGACCAGCAAGAGAGAGGCAGATAAAGCCTTCTATGACTGGATGGGTTATATCGGCAATTTCATCGGCGTGGCTGCCCTTATCGCCTTGCCGGTGGCTGGATACATCTACACGAAGGAGATCTTTGCCTACGACGCCACCATTAGCACTCTGCTTATGGCTGACAAGCTGGCCTGGTTCTTTGTTATCCAGGGGATATTGGTAGGCTTTCTTCTTCTGGGGTCGATGTACTATATGTGGCTTAGCATCCGCCGCATAGCGGGAGGCGCCCGCTTTCAAAGTTATTTCCGGGGCGCCTTCTGGGCGGCCGTGGTGGGATTCGCTATCTGGCTGGTTCCGCAGAATTTCCTTTCCTCCCTCACAGCCAGGCCGAGCGGTCCTATAGAGGCAGTGACCATCCCCGAAAGGGCAATCTTCCTGGGACTAATGCCAGCTAAAGGACTCGCGGTGAGCATTATGGTGGTCGTAACCGCTTTTGTCTACTTTTTGTACCGTCAGGCCATCGCCACTGGCAGCATGGTGTGGGGGCAGATCGATACAAAGGCCCAGCTAACTTTGACCTTTCTGCCCGGGCTGGCAGTCTTCACCATGGCGTACATGGGCCCTATTCGTGAACTGGCCCGAGGTGAATGGCACATTTTCCAGTTCATGCCGGACAAAACTCCCAATTCTTTCCTCACACCATTGGGTTTTACTGCGTCCATGGCCGCGGTCATTACACTGATTTTCTTCCTGCTGATGAGCGCCATCTTCTGGCTCGGCTTCAAGGTTGGCCATCAGGAGAGTGCCCGGTAGAGGAGGCTTCCCCTTGCGCATTCTCATAGCCGTGGTTGCTATCATAGCCTTGATCTGGCTGCTTCCGCTTTTTCTGTCGGTAGAATCGGGCCTCAAATTTGGCCTGCCTTACCGTGTGTTCTTCAGCCTGATAGTCATATTTGTGGGTTTTGTGTTCTACCTCCTCCGCGCGCCGGACATGCCGTCCCCAAAATCGGCAGGTAGGGCCGTGGCCAGCGTGGCTATCGTTTTCGTGGCCTCTATCGGTCTAATTGTCCTCTTTGCCAATCTGGCGCCGCAGTTCGCATTTGAAAGCAAAGGCTCGGCAGCCGGTACTCCTATTGAGAGCGGGAAGGCCATATTCAACGACCCCAATGCGGGATGTTTCCTCTGCCATGCTGTCGGTGGCGCCGGTGGAACAAGGGGGCCCGACCTCTCCCACGTGGCTACCGTAGCCAGCAAGAGACGCCCCGCGATGTCTGCGGAGGACTATCTGAAGGAATCCCTGCTTAACCCCTCGGCGTATGTGGTGCCCACCTTTGACAACATCATGCCGCCAATAGCCCAGCGACTGCCCCCTGAGAAGCTCAACGACCTGCTGACCTACCTGATGACACTCAAGTAGGCCTGGCATTCCTGGAAGACATTTCCCGCATCAGAGGTGAATTCTCCTGTTTCAGCGCATATTACTTCCAATAGATAATTCTCGCTATTCAGACATGGGCCTGGAACTCGCTATGAGCTTGGCCCAGAAGATTGGCAGTACCATGGTCGGCTTCCACGCCTACGCTGCCCGGCTCCACCAGGGGCGCTTTGGCCAACTGGAGACATCCCTCCCTCAGAAGTATCAAGAGCCTGGCGCTCTAGCGAAACAACGAATGGTCCATGCTTCCCTTATTGGCCAGGGGCTTGATCTCATATCTCGGTCCTATCTTCAGCGCTGCTCTGTCCTTTGCAGGGAGCGGGGAATCCTATTTGAGGAGCGGATCGCCGAGGGCAAGAACTACGCTGAGATTATCAAAGAAGCTAATCAGGGATATGACCTGGTGGCGATCGGGGCCAGGGGACTGGGCAGCGACAGCGACGATGGACAGTCGGTGGGAAGTGTCTGCAGCAGGGTGGTGCGCCGCCTGGTGGAGCACGATGTCCTCGTCCTGAAACAGAAGGCCGACCTCGGCGGCACGATCCTGGTGGCGCTGGATGGAAGCCCTTGCTCTAAGCGAGGGTTTCACCTGGCGCTGGCCTTGGCCGGGGCCTTCGGTGGAGATATAGAAGCTGTCTCCGCCTTCGATACTGAGTTTCATCACCGGGTTTTCCAAAACCTGGTGGGCGTTCTCTCCGACGAGGCAGGTAAGATCTTCCAGTTCCAGGAGCAAGAGAGACTTCATCAGGATGTCATTGACGGAGGGATGGCCAAACTGTGCCAGGAACACCTGAACTGGGCAGAGGACGCAGCCAAGCAGATGGGAGTGCCCTTCCGCGGCCAGGTGCTAACCGGGAAAGCAGCTACCACTATCGCCCGGCATGTCAGGCAGCGCCGTCCCTGTCTGGTGGTGGCGGGGCGCTTTGGCGCTCACTATGAGGAGGGGATGGACCTGGGCAGCACTGTGGAGGCACTGTTCTGCTCCTCGCCCGTTAACCTGCTTATTGCCGCCAACCGAGTGGGCTGGGACCAGGAAGCTCGTCAGATGTTAGACCGGGTGCCTCGCGGGGTATTGCGAGAGCTTACCCGGCAGCGGGTAGAGGAGCTAGCCAGACGCGACGGAGAACAGACCGTTTCTCCAGAAGTGGTTGCGGCCAAATACAGCCAGTGGGCCCAGGGCGCAGCCCAGGCCCAAAGCGAGCTCTCCTGGACCCCAGCGGCCAGGGAGCGGGTAGAGCGGGTCCCGGCCTTCATTCGGGGTGCGGTGGTCAAGTCAATTGAGCGCTATGCCCTGATGAAGGGGGCCAACGAGGTAACCGCAGAACTGGTGAGCGAGGCCAAAGCCTACTGGGAGAACACAGGAGATTTTCACCTGAGATGACGGCAAACCAGTGAGCCAGGATGTAGCTGAAAACCCTTTTGTCCCCTCCCTGATAAGCTGGAATCTCACCCAGCAATGTAACTTGCGCTGCCCTCACTGCTACCTGAATGCGACACCCACCCCGGGGCAAAGAGAACTTTGCCCGGAGGAAGCTCTCCAGACGGTTCAACAGATAGCAAAACTATCTACGGGGGCTATGCTGGTCTTTTCCGGGGGCGAACCCTTGTTGCGCCCCGACCTGCCCGACTTGGTGCGCCAGGCTTCCAGCCGAGGTCTTCTACCAGTGCTTGGCACCAACGGTACTCTATTGACTGAGGCCAAGCTACAGCATTTGATAGCCTGTGGACTGGCGGGGGTGGGCATCAGCCTGGATTCCCCCACCCCGGAATACCACGATGCCTTCCGGGGGATGAAGGGCGCCTGGCGTGGGGCAATAGATGCTGTGCGCAGTTGCCAGCGTGTGGAGCTACCTTTCCAGGTCCAGACCAGCCTTACCCGGGAGAACCTCCTCTACATACGGCCTATGATAGAGTTATCCAGCCAGTTGGGGGCCGCAGCCTTTAACCTGTTCTTCCTGGTGTGTACTGGCCGGGGGGAGAAACTATCTGATATCAGTCCCCAACAATACGAGCAGGCGCTTGTTACCCTGGCCGAACTACAGACAGGCTTTCCACGAATGAAGATCCGGGCCAGGTGTGCCCCTCATTTCACCCGTTTCCTGGCGCAACAAGGCGCCCCGGAGGCTGAGCTCCCCACAGGTTGTATGGCAGGCAACGGCTATCTACGTCTCACCCCGGAAGGTGAGGTTACCCCTTGCCCGTACCTGCCTGTGTCATTAGGCAACCTCCGGGAGAACGAGCTATCTCAGATCCTGAAGGATTCCCTTGTTTTGAGGGAGCTACAGGGGGCAAGGTGGCTGGGTAGGTGTGGCGCTTGCACCTACTCCGTCCGATGCCGGGGCTGCCGGGCCCGAGCCTTCGCTGTCAGCGGCAACTATCTGGGGGAGGACCCCTGGTGCACCTACCAACCCTGTGAAACGGAGATACCCCCAGGCCCCAGCCCTCTCCCCTGGACAGATGAGGCGCGGCAGCGGATGGAGCGAGCGCCGCGTTTCATCCGTCCCCGGGTAAAAGCATATATCGAGGCCTTTGCCCGCGAGCACGGCTATCCGGAGATAACCCCTTCGGTTCTGGAAGAAGTCAGACAAACACGCCCAAGTGGCAAGGCACTCCCCTTCATTCGACCCCACTAGCGCTGTCCAACAAGAAGATTCTCACTCTCTTGGTTGAGACTGGCTCCTACATGGAGACATTAGCACCTTGATCCGAATGCGGGTACCCACGGGCGACAACCCCACGTGGTCTTCGCTTATCTTGGACAATGCCAAATGGCTCCACAGGGAAAGACATACCGCCGACCCGTAGAAGAATCACCCCCGGACCTCCTCTCCCTGGAGACCCTCGTCACACGATCTGTTCTGTTTTCTCTCGGTGTTGTGCAGGGTGGAAATTACGGGTTTTTGCGGTTGACGTACGCGGCCAAATGGCCTACGATATGAGCGTTAGCATCAATCGGGCGCGAGAGACTAAGAAACTATCTCAAAATGAGCTTGGCAGCCAAAACAGAACCGTCGGGGCCCGACCTCACCCTCGGCCCGCTAGCGGGCCACCCCCTCTCCGATTCGGAGAGGGGGCCAGCAACTGTCTTAAATGTCAATAGGGTTGGAGATCAAGAACATGAACCGATTAACTGGACGGTATGGTGGTTCCAGGTAGTATGATATTTAAGCATGGCGTTCAGGATAGTCAACAGCTTGCGCATACAGGCTGTGAGGG
>JACQTY010000056.1 GCA_016210545.1 Chloroflexota bacterium | reverse complement strand
CCAGCCACCAAAATATGGGTAAAGGTCAGTTTTGCGAAAGGGGGAGAAACGGTAAGGCCCCTCACGTTTCTTCCATTTGACGTCAATCTTGATGGCGGATTAAGGGCGTGGACGACTCGGAAGTCAGGAGTTTCGGTTCGGTGACCCGGCTGAGGAGAAGCCAAATACTGTAAGATAATGTCCGGTCAGGACACTAGAGGCTGAGGGTGTTCATGTGGATGCGTCCAGCAGGCCAACGCGAATGGCGAAGCGGATAAGTTCTGCTTTGGAATGAAGGTTCAGCTTGTCCATGATGTGGTCCCGGTGCCGGCGCACCGTATGCGGGCTGAGGGTGAGGGCCTCGGCAATTTCGTTGGTAGTGCGGCCTTCGGCGATGAGGCGAAGCACTTCCTGTTCTCGCGCGGTAAGTTCACCTGGCTCACCGGGCTTCACCGCTCCTGTCCGCACTCGTTGCAGATAATCTGCTACCAGTCTGGGCATCAGGCTGGGGTAGATATATGTGCTGCCTTGTGCCACCGTTTTGATAGCTTCTACCAGGTCCTCCATCTCAGCGCCTTTGAGGATATATCCGGAGGCGCCGGACTGGAGGGCCTTGAAGAAGTAGTCCTCGCGGTCGTGGATAGTGAGAATTAGCACGCTCACCTGAGGAAAAGACTTGCAGATAGTTTCAGTAGCCTGGAGACCTCCCATGACCGGCATGCCTATATCCATCAATACCACGTCTGGCGCCGACCGGGCGACTAGCTCCACGGCCTCCTCCGCAGTGCTGGCTTGCCCGACTATTTCGAACCCTTCCATATCGGCCAGGGAGCGGGCGATGGCCTGGCGGATCATAGCGTGGTCGTCAGCTAATGCAATCCGGACTATGTTGCACCCCCGTAGTCCAGCGGCGCTTCTACCTTAATGGTGGTGCCCTTTCCCGGCTCTGACTGGACCTCCATTTTCCCCGCGACGAGGCGCACTCTCTCTTGCATGCCCTCCAGTCCCACGCCGGGCATATCTTTCCCGGGCCCTGTGCGAGGGAGAACGAAGCCCCTGCCGTCGTCCCAGACTCGCATGTGCAGGACCGAGTCCTGTTGTTCGACCACGATGCCGACGTGCTGCGCCCCGGAGTGCCGTTCAACATTCACGATCGCTTCCTGGGCCACGCGGAAGAGGGCTACTTCTATGGGAGCCGGGAGACGCGCCGGGGGCAGCGAACTCTGGATGGTCACTTGCACTCCATGACGCTGGAGGTGTGTGTCGGCGCACCACCGGATAGCTGCTTCCAGTCCCATGTCGTCCAGAACGCTGGGACGCAGGTCATAGATCAGCCGACGTGTCTCGTTCAGCAGAGCGCGCGCTGTGTCCCTGGCTTGCAGCATCTCCGCCTGGACCTGGGGCGAGGCAGGCCCCAACAACCGGCTTATCCGTTCGAGGCTTACCGCAAGCGCGCCAAGGGCCTGGCTTTGCTCATCGTGCAATTCCCGGGCCAGCCGCCGTCTCTCCTCCTCCTGGGCTGTGATGATCTTGCCAACTGTCTCCTGGAGCCTGTGCGTACGTTCTTCTACCTTCAGCTCCAACTCTAGTTTCGCCTGCTCTATCTTATCCCGGGACTTCTTTAGCTGCTGCTGCATGGTCTGGATGTCCTTCGCCAGATCGCCCAACTCATCCTGGGCCGCCACCTGGACAGGCTTGTCCAGGCTGCCCTCAGCAATCGCCCTGGCAGCGGCCTGAAGCTGCTTCACGGGCCGGACCACCTGCCGTGTGGTGTACCAGACGGCTCCCAGCATGAGGAACATGGCGGCCAGGCTCATTGCCAGCATCTCGTTCTGGCGTCGTTGGGGGACGGCCAGGGCCAGGCTGGCTGGTTGTTCCAGCACCACGTAGAAGGGACCCGAGGGCAAGGGGGTCATGGCCACCAGGTGGTCGGTTCCGGGAGCCCCTTTCGGCCCCCGGTGGACCTCGACGCCTCCCAGACCCTTCCCTGTGTATCTCTGCAACACCGAATAGTGGGAACTCTTATTTCCTATTTGCTCGCTCCGGGAGGTGGTTATCACCGTCCAGTCATCGGCGGTCACGATCTCCATGGAGTATTCCGTTCCCCAACCCGGGACAGCCGCCGGCAGGCCAACCACCCCGACCGTATCCGCCACCACAGCCAGGCGGCGCCCTCCCTCCGTGGTAGGCGTCAGGGGCGCCACCACAGAAGCGAAGGGTGTGGTCCCCTCGGGCGCCCGTTGGGAGCGGAGGATCAGGGGTCTGTTCTGGGCCATGGCTGACTGGATCTCTGCGGGGTCCGGATGTGACCCTTCCCTAAGGGCTTCGGGCACACCGGCTAACAGGTTCCCTTGCTCATCCTTGATGCCCACAAAGGAAACGTGGAAGAACTGACTGGCGGCGTGGAGCTTCAACAACTGGTACAGGTTGTCCGCGGCCCGATTTAAGTCCTTGCCGGGCAGATTCAGGCCTCTCGCCCCCATCCGCAGGTCCGATGCCAGGAAATCGAGGTCCTGCTCCACGTCCCGTGCCAGGCTTCGGGCCAGAGCCATACGCTCGCGAAACACCTGGTCTGTGGTATCGCGAATGGACTGAGCATCCAGCAAGCCCAGTCCGCCAAAAAGGGCAAGGAGGCCGACCGTGGCATAAGCCATGATGCGGGTCTGAAGACCGAGATGGTTCCACTTAGACATCAAAATCCTCGCCTGTGGCTATTTTAGCACAAGTCGAGACTTAGGTAGACGGCAAAGCAGGCTAAATAGGCGCCCGTCAATTGACAGTGGGACTCCGCGATAGTATATTAGAGACGAGCCAACCCATCTGGGGTTAGTAAGGAGAGTGATGTCGTGTGGCCGAAGTCATAGCTGAAGAGGGCGAGAGCTTCGAGAGCTTGCTTCGCCGTTTCAATAAGAGGGTGCAGCAGGAAGGGATACTTTCTGAAGTGCGCCGGCGGGAGCACTACGAGAAGCCGAGCATAAAGCGCAAGAAGAAAGAAGCCGTAAAAAGGCGCAAGAGCAGCCGCAGTTCCCAGAGTTAGGCAAGCGTTTTCAAATATGTCTCTTAACGAAAAACTTCAAGCTGATCTAAAAGGCGCTCTCCGGTCCGGAGACAAGACTCGCGTCTCCACTATCCGTATGGTGGTGTCAGCGGTCAAGTATGTCGAAATAGACAGGGGCGGTCCTCTGGAGGATGCCGATGTGCTGGCTGTGATTGCCAAGGAGGCTAAGCGGCGGCTGGAGAGCATAGAGGCTTTCAAACAGGGGAACAGGGCTGACCTGGTGGCCCAGGAGTCGGCGGAGTTGGCTATTCTGCGTGCCTACCTGCCGGAACAAATGGGCCGGGAAGAGATAGTGGCTGCAGCCAGGCAAGTTATCGCCGAAGTTGGGGCGGCGGGCCCACAGGACAAGGGCAAGGTTATGCCCAAACTCATCGCTCAACTCAAGGGAAAGGCGGATGGTAAGGAGATAAACTCGGTGGTCACCGAGTTGCTGGCTGCGGCCGCCATAAAGTGAGTGCGTTTCCCTATTCCCGGAGCGATTCGCCACACGTAGGGTTGTACAGGTATAGTTTCACCGGTTACCAGAGGCCGCCCCGATCCATCGGGGCGGCCTTTCTAAAAAGGGAGAGGTGCCAGGCCACGAAGATACTTGCACTCGATCTGGGCAAGAGACGGATAGGTGTCGCCCTCAGCGATGCCCTGGGCATTATGGCTACGCCATTGATGGTTATCGCCAGCCGCGGCGCCGAGGCCGATGTAGCGGGAATCCTGAAGTTGGTCCAGGACAACGCCGCCGAACGTGTTGTAGTTGGTATGCCCCTCTCCCTGGATGGCAGCGCCGGGCCGGAGGCGCAACGTGTCCAGGAATTCATCGGGCTATTGTCGAGGAGTTCCCCCGTTCCTGTGGAGTCCTGGGACGAGCGTCTTTCCACGGTGGCGGCAGAACGGGAAATGATAGCCGGGGGCGCCGGCCGGTCCCGTCGAAAGCAATGGCGGGATGCGGTGGCCGCCAGCCTCGTCCTGCAGTCCTATTTGGACAGAGTACGGGATGTTCGCCCATGACGCGCCAGATCGGTATTATCGGTCATCCTCTGAAGCATTCTATCTCCCCCGCTTTCCAGCAGGCTGCTCTGGACTTCTACAAGCTGGACATCGCTTACAAGGTGTGGGATGTGGAAAGGGTGGAGTGGGCTGTAGAGCAGCTACGGCAGCCGGAGACCCTTGGCGCCAACGTAACCGTGCCTTACAAGGAGTCGATAATTCCTTTTCTGGATGGGCTCGCTCCTCAAGCCTGGGAAATAGGCGCTGTCAACACTGTAGTCAAGGAAGGCGAGGGCAAGGGCCTATCGGCCGATTGCATCAATGTATCGATAATAAGCAAGGACAAAAGTCCTCACAGAAGGCTTTGCGGATACAATACCGATGCCAGCGGCTTCATGCGGGCGCTCAGGGAAGAGGCCGCTTTCGAACCCCGGGGGAAGATAGTAGCACTGCTGGGTGCGGGAGGGGTGGCCAGGGCGGTCGGTTTTGCCCTGGTGCACGCCGGAGTCAACTCGCTGATCGTATTCAACCGGACTGCGCAGAGGTCACGGCAGTTGGTCGAGGCGTTGCACAGTAAGGTGAGGGGCAAGCAGACTATCAGCGCGCGGAGCTGGAGGCAAGATGTGATGCGGCGCGCCTTGCCTCAGGTGGACCTGATAGTTAATTGCACCACTCTGGGCATGAAGCATGGCCCTGGGGTGGGGAAATCACCGATATCCGCGGAGCTTATCCCGGCCGGCGCCATGGTGTACGACCTGGTCTACAATCCGCCGGTAACGCCGCTGATAAGGGAGGCTCAAAAGGCTGGCGCCCGCGCCTTAGGCGGGCTGTCCATGCTGGTGTACCAGGGGGCGGATGCCTTTGAGCTATGGACGGGGCGTAAGGCCCCCCTTGACATAATGTTTGAGGCCGCCAGAAAGGCTCTCGAATGAGGCGGGTATGGCATTCCGTTTTCTGACGGCGGGGGAGTCCCACGGCCAGGCCTTGGTGGCAATTGTGGAAGGGATGGCGGCCGGGTTGCCCCTATCCGAGAAGCATATTGCCGGCGACCTGGCGCGCCGCCAGCGCGGCTATGGCCGGGGCGCTCGTATGCAGATTGAGACCGACCAGGCGGAAATACTCTCCGGTGTGCGGCACGGTCTAACGCTGGGGGGCCCCATCGCTCTTCTCATACATAACAAGGACTGGGGTAATCTTTCCCAGGGTTCCGGACGTCCCTGGGCGGAGATAATGAGTGTGTCGCCCGTGGATACGGGGGTAGAGCCGGTTACCCGCATCCGTCCGGGGCATGCCGATCTGCCTGGCGCCCTGAAGTACGGACACGGTGACGTGCGGAACGTCCTGGAACGCGCCAGCGCCCGCGAGACGGCGGCGCGGGTCGCCGTTGGGGCGGTGGCCAGGCGGTTTCTGGAGGAATTTGGTGTTGAGGTCCGCAGCCACACGGTGGCTATCGGCGCCGTAAAAAGTGAGTATAATGGGGTGTTGGACTGGGCGCAGGTAGAGGCATCGGAGGTGCGTTGCGCCGACGCCGTCTCAGGGAGGGCCATGATGGCGGCGATAGATGAGGCCAAGAAGAACGGGGATACCCTGGGCGGGGTCTTTGAGGTGATCGTCAGCGGCGTGCCCGTGGGCCTTGGAAGCCACGTGCATTGGGACCGGCGGCTCGGCGCCCGCATTGCCGGGGCTGTCATGAGCATACATGCTGTCAAGGGCGTCGAGGTCGGAGATGGCTTCAACGGGTCCGCCACGCCCGGGTCCCGGTTCCAGGATGCTATTCTGCCCGGCCCGAATCCAATGACCTGGCATCGGACCACCAACCGGGCAGGTGGGATCGAGGGAGGGATGAGCGACGGGGAGCCTATTGTCGTGCGGGCTGCTGTGAAACCCATTGCCACTCTGGCCAGGCCATTGCCCTCGGTGGACCTGCGCAGCGGTGAGGCCGTCCAGGCCCACTACGAGCGAAGCGATGTCTGCGTTGTTCCCGCCGCGGGCGTTGTTGGGGAGGCGATGGTGGCTATTGTGCTGGCCGGGGCAATGCTGGAGAAGTTCGGCGGCGACCACATCGATGAGACCAAGCGCAACCACAAAGCGTATCTTGAATCTATGACCCTAAGGCGCGGAGACGCTATTGATAGATAACATCATCCTTATCGGCTTTTCCACCACGGGGAAGTCCCAGGTGGGCCGACGCCTCGCCGAACGCCTGGGATGGGGTTTCATAGACGCCGATGAGGAGATAGTCAGGAAAGAGGGCAAGCCCATACCGGATATATTCGCCCAGGAAGGTGAAGCCCGCTTCCGCCGGTTGGAGCACGATGCTCTGGTCACGGCGTGCCAGGGCGAGAGGAATGTCATCGCCACTGGTGGCGGCGCCATTCTGGACCCGCACAACCGGCAGTTGATGCTGAAACGGGGTATGGTCATCTGTCTGGAGGCTGAGCCGGCAACCATCTACGAGCGCCTCATGCGGGACAATCAGGACGCGGCCAGTCCCAATATCCGGCCGTTGCTGGCGGTGGCCGACCCGCTGGAGCGGATACAGGAGCTCAAGGCCCAGCGTCAGGCATACTACGCCATAGCCCATCACACCATACCTACCGACAACCTGACCATCGAGGCTGTAGCCGGCGAGGCAATGAGGGCCTGGAAGAAGTGGAGCCAGACCGAGGGGCCGTGCCTCATGCCGGTGGCCGAGGTGAAGACGGACAAGGGAGGTTGCCCTATTTTCGTGGGCTGGGGCTGTGTGGACAACCTGGCGACCCTGATGCGACAGGCCGGCCTGACGCGCCGGGCCATGCTCATCAGTGATGAAACTGTTTTGGCGCTGTACGGAGAACGTGTCATGGCCCTGCTCAGGGCGGGAGGGTTTGAACCTTGCGCTCTGGCGGTGCCTCCGGGTGAGTCCACCAAGAACATCGAAAATGCTGTGAAGATCTATGATTTCCTGGTGGAGCACCGTGTGGAGCGGGACGATGCGGTTGTTGCGCTGGGCGGCGGGGTGGTGGGTGACCTTGCCGGGTTCGTTGCGGCCACCTTTCTGAGAGGGATACCGTGGGTGGCCGTTCCCACCAGTCTGGTGGCTATGGTAGATGCCGGCATTGGGGGCAAGGTGGCGGTGGACCACCCGCAGGGCAAGAACCTCATAGGGGCTTTTCACCAGCCTGCTCTGGTGATGGCCGATGCCGGGGCGCTGTCCACGCTGCCCGCAAGAGAGTTGGCCTCGGGGTGGGCCGAGGTGATAAAGCACGGCGTCATACGGGACGCGGGCCTGTTCTCCTTTCTGGAAGTCCAGGCTAATTCCCTCCTGTCGCTGGACCCGGAAACCGTGACGGAGGCGCTGGCCCGCGGCGTGCGCGTCAAGGCCAGGGTGGTCAGCGAAGATGAAAGGGAGACCAGCGGCAAGCGCATGATTCTGAATTACGGCCACACCATCGGCCATGCCCTGGAAGCGGCTACCGGGTACACCCGCTTCCTGCACGGCGAGGCGGTGTCCATTGGCATGATGTGCGCGGCCCGTCTGAGCCAGCGGCTCGGCCTGGTCAGCGAGGACGTGGTGCGGAAGCAGCAGCAGGTGCTGGATCGCTTTAGTCTGCCTTTGTCTGCATCGGGCGTTTCGATCGATCAGGTGCTCAGGGCTACGGAATTGGACAAGAAGACCCGGGAAGGGTCTATCCACTGGGTGCTGTTGCGGGGCATTGGTGAGGTGATAACCCTGCACCGGGTACCGCAACCGGAAGTTATTTCTGTTCTAGAGGAGTTTTTGAGACCATGAGCGATTCTACTCCACCGCTTTCTGCAGTTACCGAAAGGGAGGTCCCGTCCCGATCGAGGGCCGGGAACAGCCTTGACCTGGATAAACTATTCAACCCTGACTCGGTGGCAATTATTGGCGCTTCCAGAGACCTGGGCAAGTCCGGCGGCGATTTTGTGAAGCGCGTCAAGGAAAGGGGATACCAGGGCGCTCTATACCCCATAAATAGGCGGGAAACCGAGATCATGGGCCTCAAGACCTATCCCAGCATCCTGGACGTTCAGGGCAAGGTAGACCTGGCGGTCTTTTGCATCCCGGCGGCCGGCGTAATCGAGGCCATGAAGGAGTGCAATAAGAAGGGGGTCAAGTTCGCTGTTGTCCACACCGCCGGTTTCAGGGAGGTCGGCAACCCGGGCCTCGAGGCGGAGTTGCTCCGCGTGGCGCGCGAAGGCGGGACGCGTTTCGTGGGGCCCAACTGCATGGGGGTGTTCAGCAACAAGCCGCGGCTGAGCCTTCTGGGGTCGGCGCCGGAGCCAGATGTGACCGGGGAGGACGTTGCCTTCATAGCCCAGAGCGGCACCCTGTGCGATAACCTGATCTGGCAGGGACAGGACCGCGGTCTGAAGGTTAACTACGCCATTAGCCTGGGTAATGAATCGGACCTCAGGTTCACCGATTATCTTGCCTATATGGCCGATGACCCGGAAATAAAGATGATCGGGGCTTACATAGAAGGCATTCAGGACGGGCGCAAATTTCTGGATATGGTGCAGAAGGTCAACCGGCGCAAGCCCGTGGCAGTGTGGAAGGCGGGCAGGACCGCCGCCGGGACCAGGGCGACCCTGTCCCATACCGGCTCGATCGCCGGTAGCCACAGCATCAACGAGGCTGCTTTCCGTCAGGCAGGGCTGATGCGGGCCAGCGGCATCGAGGGGGCCATTGACCAGCTCGCCGGGCTGTACACCCCGTTCTGGCCGCAGGGCCGGCGTGTGGGCATTCTGGTGGACACCGGGGGTGGAGCGGTATCGGCGGCTGACGCCTTTGAGATTGTCGGCCTGGAGGTGACGCCGCTGTCGCAAGAGGTGCGGCAGGCCCTGCGCAAGGGGTTGGAGAGCTATATTCCGCCTTTCGCTGGCATATCCAATCCGGTGGACCTGGTGTCGCCCAAGGATGAAGACCGCATACGCCTCTACGACTATTGCCTGGACCTCATGGCGCCCGAGGTGGATTCCATAGTCACCATTACTTTTCAGGACCTGACGGACCTGAATTTCCTTTCAGCTCTGGAACAAGCGAGGGACAGGTTGAAGAAGCCGATCTTCATGGTCCCGGCCATGCCGCAAAAATTCTCGGAAATGATAAAGGTGTACACACGTCGGGGAATCCCCGCCTACCATCATGTGGACAGGGCGGCGCGGGCGATAAAGGGTGTGGTGGACTACGTGAGGTGGAGGGCGGGGTGAGGCTGGATAGAGGACAGATTGAGGTCGTGGACAGCGCTCAGGCTCTGATCCTCAGAGGTAAGACGCCGGCGGAGCGCTTGCAAATGGCTGTTGATATGTGGGAGTTCTGTCGTCGGGTGTTGACAACCTATCTTGAGCAGTCCCACCCTGAATGGAATGAGGAGGCTGTTCGGAGGGAAGTATCCAGAAGGCTGTTCCATGGGGCCGTATGATCTGTTGGAGCGCGTCGTGAGGGCTTTTGATGCCCTGGGGGTACCCTATTTGGTAACGGGGGCCATGGCTTCAGTGACGTGGGGCGAGCCTCGTATGACCATTGACATAGACATAGTCGCAGACATGAAGACGGAGCACATATCCGGGTTGGGAGAGCATTTCCCAAAAAGCGAATTCTACTTCGACGAAGCGATGATAAGGGAAGCTATTGAGGGTAAGGGCCAGTTCAATATCGTTCATCCCGAATCCGGGCTTAAGATAGACATATACGTTACTAATGGTCTCATAATAGTCTATACAGGCTGTCCGAAAACGCCCCCAGCCCTGAGATTCTTCGCTTCGCTCCAGAATGACAATTTCGGACAGCCT
>JACQTY010000055.1 GCA_016210545.1 Chloroflexota bacterium | reverse complement strand
GAAAAAACCTTCGCTTTGAGGAGATTAAAGGGGCGGTGGATTTTTGGGCGCTCCCTGACCTGTTCATCCTGGTCGTTGCCGCCCATTGCCTTTTGTGCTATCATGCGCCCAAACAGCCCCGCTTTGAAGTGCCTTTAACGTAAGTCTGCAACCGGCCCACTATCAGGGACCAAGGAGGATTGAAATGTTCTCGGACGAGACCCTGGACAGCGACCGAAAACTGGTCAAGGGATGGGAGGAGCAGTGCAAGAAGCGCTATGGCGGCCGCGAGCTGAACTCCACCACAGCCTCGGGGATTCCCATCAGGCCGTTCTATTCTCCGCAGGACATCCAGGACCTGAAGTGGGATGACATTGGCGTCCCCGGGGAATACCCCTATACCCGGGGCAATTTTCCCCTGGAGTACCAGTTCAAGAGCTGGGACAACGCCCAGCCGCAGGGCTACGGGCTGCCGGAGCACGCTCGGCAACGCTTCGACTTCCTGCGCAAGGAGGGGCTGGGAGGGTACTTCGGCGGCGGCGCCTTCTGGCTCCTGGAGTTGGACCAGCCCTCTCAGTGCGGCTACGACTGCGACCACCCGGTGTCGCGGGGCAGCGTGGGGCGCTGCGGCGTGCCCGTCAGCACCCTTGAGGACTATGACATCCTGTTCCACGACCTACCTATAGACAAGATGTTCGTTGAGGTCCATGACGCTGAGGCGTGCCTGGCCAGCCTGGCCCTCTATATCGTCTACGCCGAGAGCAGGGGCATCCCCCAGTCGAACCTCGCTGGGCAGAGCTCCAACTGGGTGTACCGCCAGGCCATGTGCCATGACAATCCGACGTTTGCCACCGAGCATGTATTGAAGTTGATGACGGAGCTAATAGGACACTGTACTCGCCATATGCCGAGGTGGAAGACTATCTCCATCAATACCCACGGTTGGGGGGAGATGGGGGCCAACGCCTATCAGCGGATCGCCTTTGGCCTGGCGCTGCATACGGCGCTGGTCGAGGAATGCAAGAGGGCGGGGCTTACGCCTGACGATTTCGTGCCCCGCTTCATAGCCTCCGGCTGGCCGGGCAGGGACTTCTTCGAGAACATCGCCGAACTGAGGGCCTTCCGCCGCCTGTGGGCCAGGATAAACCACGAGCGCTTCGGCTGCCAGAACCCGCATTCCCTTCAACTGCGCTACTTCACGGGGGGCTCCGGCTCCGTGCTCACGGCCCAAGAGCCGCTGAATAACATCATTCGGCTTACCTTGCAGACCCTGTCCTCCATACTGGGCGGAGCCAGTTCCCTTTATACCCCATCATACGATGAGCCGCTGGGTTTGCCCACCGAGGAAGCGGCGCTGGTGGCCCTGAGGACGCAGCAGATCCTGTACCACGAGACCAATATCCCCAAGGTGTCGGACCCCCTGGGTGGCTCCTGCTACGTGGAGTGGCTCACCCGCCAACTGGAGCTTGAGGCGCTGAAACTACTCGAGCAGATAGAGTCAGTGGGCTTCCTGAAGTGCTGGCAGAGCGGCTTCTTCAAGCAGGAGTGCGAAAAGAACATCTATGAGCGGGGGAAGAAGCTTGAAACGGGCGAGGAGATAGTGGTGGGGGTCAACAAGTTTGCCTCCGGCCAAAAGCCCCAGATTCGGGCGTTCAAGATCGACCCCGCCGTGGAGACCAGGGCCATAGAGAGGATCCAGCGCTACAAGGCGCAACGGGACAATGCCCGGACTCAGACCTCCCTGGAGGACCTGAGATCGGTTGCCGCCGTGGTCAAGGAGAAGTGGCCCAACGGCGGCGAGCTAATGCCGGCCCTTGTCGCCTCAGTGCGGGCCGGGGCTACCAAAGGGGAAATGATGGACGTGCTGCGCGCCGTCTTCGGCTGGGGCTATGCCCAGTAGGGAGATAAGATGATTCAACAAGGAGAAAAGGTCCGGGTCCTGCTGACCAAGAGGGTTACCGATGCCCACGACCGGGGCGTCAAGTATATAGCCGCAGTGTTACGGGATGCCGGGCTGGAGGTGGTATACATGCGCTTCTACACCCCGGAGGAGATAGTGAATGCCGCCGTCCAGGAGGATGTGGACGTCATCGGCGTCAGCTCCTACGGCGGCGCTCACATCTATATCGCTGGCGAGCTGATGAAGCTGCTGAAGGAGAAGGGACTCAAGGATGTGCGGGTGCTTTTCGGTGGCATCATTCCGGAGGACGAGGTATCGGAGCTCAAGAAGATGGGAGTGGGACTGGTGGTGGGGCCGGGAGAGCCGGTGCAGGGCGTCGTGGACTACGTGAAATCAGGGTTGGTGCGGTAAGGGGAAACCCTGGTGTTCGAGCCTTGGCGATTCCCTGCGGTATGTCGAAGGGGTCCTGGAGGATGTCGCCGTGATAGGGCGGGGATGGTTTGGGCATTCTGATCTAGGTAATCTGGATTTGTTTAGGATTTGGAGTTTAGTGCTTAGGATTTGCCTCTGCCCTGCGTTCCAGGGTCAATGTCGTCACATACTGGGTTCGTCAAGTGCGCGAACTTTGTTTAGAGGAGGTCTTGCATGCCGCTGGCAGGTTTTGTCCCCTGGGACGAGGAATCGGCGAAGAAGTACGTAGTCAAAGGCTACTGGACGGGAAAAGCCCTGGGCGAGACCATCGAACCGGCAGCCACGGCTACCCCGGATAAAGTAGCTATCTTCGCCGAGGATGGCCGCACGGTGACCTACGCCGAGCTGAAGCAAAAGGCCGACCGCGTGGCCCTCAAGCTAAGGGAGATGGGGTTAAAACAGGACGACGCCGTCCTGATACAGCTCCCCAACTGGCCGGAGTTCGTCATCGCCTACTTTGGCATACTGCGGGCGGGCCTGATAGTCACCCTCACCGTGCCCCAGTTCCGGGCGATCGAGGTGCGACACCTGGCAAGGCTGACCGACGCCGTAGCCGTCATAGTCCCCAGGGAGTTCGGCAAATTCAATTACCCTCAGATGGTGAACAGCATCATGCCCGATCTGCCAAAGCTCAGGCACATGCTGGTGGTAGGAGACCCGGCGCCCGATGGTACCGTGTCTTTCAACCAGACAATACAGACCCCGCTGGAAGACAAGTACCCACCGGACCATCTGAGCCAGTTCAGGCCGGAGGGGACGGACGTAGCCCAGATACTCCACACCGGCGGCACCACCGGTCTGCCCAAGGGGGTGCCCCGCACCCACAACGACTACGTTCTGGTCAGCCGTACCCAGGCAAAGCAATGGGGGTACACGAGGGATTCAGTTGGCCTGATCTCCCTGCCGGTAGCCCTCAATGCCTCCCTGGGGAGGGTCGTTGGCATTCTGGGCGTGGGCGGCGCCATTCTCTTGAACACCAACACCAGCGCCGAGGCCACGGCTAAAGCGGTCCAGAAGCACAGGGTAACCCATATTCTGGTGGCGCCGACCAATATTGTGGACATCCTGAACTACCCCGACTGGGACAAATACGACCTGAGTTCATTGCGTCACATCACCTGTGGCGTGGGGTATGTCGCCCCCGATTTGCTGAAGGCATTTCGAACGAAAATACCCGCAACCTGTAAGATCACCCGGGGATACGGGATGGCGGAAGGGCCAAGCATACGGACCAGCCTCGACGAGCCTTTCGAGAAGATATTCAGCACGGTGGGCCGTCCCTGTTGCCCCGACGACGAGTTCAAGATAATAGACTCCGATGGCAAAGAGGCGCCGCAGGGGCAGGAGGGTGAACTGGTGACCAGAGGCCCTCATGTCTTCCGGGGATACTACAGGAACCCCCAGGAAAACGCGGTGTCATTTACAAAGGAGGGGTTCTTCCGCACCGGGGACATGGCAGCCCAGGACAAAGAGGGCGGCTATATGATAACCGGCCGCATCAAGGAGTGGATCCGACGTGGCGGCATGACCATCGTCCCGGTGGAACTGGAAGAGCCGTTGCTCAAACACCCCAAGGTGCAGAACGTGGCGGTTGTGGGCATGCCCGACCCGCGGCTGGGCGAGAGGACATGCGCCTACATCAAGCCAAAAGCCGGACAGACAATAACGCTGGAAGATGTGACCTCATTCCTTGCCGCCCAGGGGCTGGCAACGTACAAGCTGCCGGAGCGGCTGGAGTTGGTGGATGTAATGCCTGTCACTGTACACGACAAGGTGGACAAGAAGCTGCTACGCCAGGACATCGCCGATAAGCTGAAGAAGGAAGGCAAGATCTGACCGGGAGACGCATCGTCATGCGCGGGCACGCTGCCTTGCGAATAAGGCTGTAGCCGTTTTGCGAGGAGCGCAGCGACGAAGCAATCCGTTAATGTGCGCGGCAGAAAGGCAACGGGTTGCTTCGCCCGGCTTCGGCGGACTCGCAACGACGTAGCGCCTCAATGCGGAGGAAGACGAGATGTCTATCGTATCTAAGTTCCTGTTAACCGATAGGGTAGCGGTCATCCAGGGGGCGGGATCGGGGATGGGCAAGAGCGTAGCCCGGGCTTTAGCTGAAGCCGGGGCAGACATAGTGGCGGCCGGCATCAACGTCTACGACAAGTCGAAGACGCTGGACGACCTGGAGGCGGTTGCTGCCCATGCCAGGAGTGCGGGCAGGAAGGCGCTGACGGTGGCCGCAGATGTCCGCGATGGCCAGCAGGTGGCCGATATGGTGGAGAAGGCGATGGCTGGCTTCGGCCGCATCGACATCCTGGTCAATGCCGCCGGCGGCAGCTTCGCCGCGCCGGCCCTGGAGATCAGCGACAATGGTTGGGATGCGGTGCTGAGGGAGAACTTGAAGAGCGTTTTTGTATGTTGCAAGGCGGTGGGCAAGGTGATGATAGCCCAGGGGAAGGGCAGCATCATCAACTTTGCCTCCATGGCGGGGCGGGCTTCCTCGGCAGGAAACGCCCACTACGGGGCGGCCAAAGCCGGCATCATCAGTCTGACCCAATCGCTGGCTGAGGAATGGGGACCTTATCACATTCGGGTCAATGCCCTTGCCCCGGGGACAATGAAGACCGAGGGCTGGGTGCGCGTGCAGACGCAGTGGGTAGGGCGACCGGAAGCCGACATAGTGAAAAACATCCCGCTGGGACGTATGGGCACGTCCGACGATGCCGCCGGGCTGGCGGTGTTCCTGGCGTCCGACGCTTCGGACTATATCACGGGTCAGACCATCAACCTGAATGGGGGCGAAAGAGGCTATTACACATGACACCTCCTTTTCACCGCCGCCCGGCGATGGTTGCCATCTCCTCATCGACCTCTTTGAGCCGCTGTGGGCTGAGCCGGCTCTCCGCCATCGGGAAGTAGGCTGACTCCTCCTTCTCGATATGTCCCCGCAACATGGCGGTGATGTGGGTTACCAGTTGTGCCAGGGCCGCCCCATCCCCCGGGGCCCGTAGCATGCCTTTCAGGTTCGCTATTGCCTTCCAGTAGCTTTCGTGCTCGCCGATCATTGCCTGCAACGGCCCCTCGCCGATGATAACGCCCAGATACAGGAAAAGCCCTTCCTCTTCCTGAAGGAAGTGTACGCGTTGGTCGTTCTCCAGGAAATCGAGCAGGCCGCGGAGAATGGCGGCAGCCGTCCCGGTGTCGCCCCGCTGCTTTACCAACGCCGCCGCCCGTTCCATCTCGCCCACCACGCCGAGGGCTTTACGGTGTCCTTCCTTGAGCGCCTCTAAAGCCATGTTTGCTCGTTTCCTTTCTCCAACTGCTGGTCTGGTCTGGCCTTTCCTGTAATCACTATTATACGACACCTGACCTGTATGGAATGCGACGTTTGTCGCCCTCGCCTGGGAACAACCGCCGCGTCCATCTACGGCTTTTCCCCGCCGGAACTCAGTAGTTTTTCGGATAGAATCGCGGGCGTGGGTGGTCTACAGTTGGTGAAAAGACAGAAGGAAAGGTTTCGACCACTGACCATTACAGGCAGGAATTCCCGCCCCTGGTAGCAAGTCCCCCTAGTCTCCTCCCGTTGTCCCTCCCAAGAACATCCGTCTCCGAGCGCCGGGGCGAAGTAATCAACCGGGTCGCCGGGGCGAGTCCATCTCTACTTCCCGGCATAAGGTTGCGGCCATACGCGGGGAGCGCTGGCAATTGCACCCTTCACCGCGTACATGGCAATGGATGTCACGGAATACTCTAACGAGGGTAGGAGATAGAATGGTGAAAGCAGCCCAGATTGGCAGATACGGCGGAGTCGAAGTCGTCGAGATTACTGACGGGGCGCCCAAGCCCGCTTTGGCTGCGGGGAGGGTTCTTATTGAGGTATACGTCGCTGGAGTGAACCCGGTCGACTGGAAGATACGCGAGGGATACTTGAAGCAAATGCTGCCCCTGCAATTCCCGGCAACTTTGGGGGGCGACTTCTCAGGCGTCGTGGCGGGAGTTCTCGACGGCGCCGCCGGCTTCAAAGAGGGCGACGAGGCCTACGGGCAAGCCAGCGTATTGAGCGGCGGCTCCTTTGCCGAGTTCACTACAGCCGACATCAAAGCTACTGCCCGTAAGCCCGCCAGCATCGGCCACGTTGAAGCGGCCGCGCTGCCCCTTGTAGGGGCGAGCGCATGGCAAGCCATCGTTGAGCACATTGGGCTTTCCAGAGGCCAGAGGGTCCTGATCCACGGCGGCGCCGGAGGCATCGGCACGATGGCGATCCAGCTAGCCAAGCACCTGGGGGCCTATGTAGCGACTACCGCGACCACTGGCGATAAGCCATACGTTAAAGGATTGGGCGCAGATGAAGTAATAGACTATGAGAAATACTCGTTCGAAGACCTGCTCCGGGATTTCGATGCCGTCTTCGACACCGTAGGTGGAGAAACCTACGGAAGGTCCTTCAAAGTGCTGAAGAGGGGTGGCATAATCGTTTCCATGCTGGAGCAGCCCCGGCCGGACCTGATGCAACAATACGGAGTGCGGGCCGTGGGCCAGTACACGCAGGTGACCAACGACCGTCTATCTAAGCTGGCTGAACTGGTGGACCGAGGCGTTATCCGGGTCCATATTGACAGGACGTTTCGCCTCGATGAGGCCGCCAAAGCGCTCGACTACGTGAGGTACGGCCGCCCGCGAGGCAAGGTTGTGTTGAAGGTGAAGAAAGAGTGAAGCGCAGACAAGGAGACAATCGGAATGCCGGAATACCCGTGGGTGGCAACGCTTGACGAGTCTCAACTGACCGAAGGCAACATGGCCCCGGTGTTTCCCAGGGGGCTTTCTATGCTCCTCATCAGGAAGGGGGGCCGGGTGTATGCCCTGGCCAACCGCTGCGCCCACATGGGCTGCACTTTGGCCGGCGGCCAGCTCGACGGACCGAACCTTCAGTGCGAATGTCACGATTGGAAGTACGACATATCCACGGGCGAGTTTGTCGACGCCCCGATGATAAGAATTCCGACGTACCAGACCAGGTCGGAAGCGGGCAAAATATGGGTGAAGCTGGAGGGATGATGCTATGAAGAAGGTCTTCATGTACACGCTCAGCACCTGTCCCTGGTGCCGGAAGACGAAGAAGTACTTCACCGACAATAAGATACGCTTCGAATTCGTGGACTATGATCTTCAGCCGCCGGAAGAGCAGGCGAAGATTGAGAAAAGGATGATGGAGCGCGGCGGAAACATGGCGTTTCCCTGGGTTCTCATAGGGGATGATCTCGTTATCGGCTGGAACCCCGAGAAATACTCGGAGTTGATGGGCCTGAGCAAGGCGAGGTGACCGTTGAAACTGGAGTCTCGAAAGAAGGCCCTGCGCTACTTCTTCGCCAAAGTAGTGGAGCCGCTTGGGTACAAGTTCTCGCCGGACGAGGAGATGGCGGACTTCCTCCTGGAACAGGAGGTGGGCCTGGAGAATAAGTTCGGAAGCCCCTTTTGCCCCTGCCAGGGCAGGACCAACAGAAGAGAAGAGGACATGAAAATCGTGTGCCCGTGCATTCCTTTCCATAAGGACCATTTCGACTACATGAAGTGCTGCTGGTGCCGGCTCTTCGTCCACAAAGACGTGACGGACCCCGATAGTCTGAGGCAGATACCGTACTCCGAGTTCAGGAGGGCGAAGGATGCTGGTCAAGCTGGCTGAAGTCGGAGAAATAGCTCCCGGCGGCATGAAACTCGTGGAGGCGGGCGGCGAGGAGATCGTCCTGTGCAACTGCGGGGGGAAGTACTTTGCCCTGGCCAGACGCTGCGGCCATATGAACTCCCCGCTGGAGATGGGGAGCCTCGACGGCACGATACTGACCTGTCCCATGCACCATGTACAATTCAACGTGACCACCGGCGAGGCGTTGAACTACCCCATACCCGGTTACATTGATGAGCCTCTACCAGACAAATGGGCCAAACATATGTCGTACCTGGTTATGCTCATGCAGCACATCACCGTGTGCGACATCAGGACTCTCCCCGTAACCATCCAAGGGACGTCAATCCATGTAGCGATCGGCTAAGGAGCCGGCCGGTCTCCACGCGTCCACCCCCGATGCCCCTCCCGAAAGAAGGCGTAGCCATGGTCCGCTGCGGGTTAGCCCCAGGATTTCTACGGGCTTTTCACAACGCAATTCAGTACGTTTGCGATTCCAATCGGCGGGCAGAAAAGCGTAACATTGGGTTTTAGGGGACTTCGCGGATGCCATCGGGACCGCAATCCAGCGGAGTCCGACCTATTTGCCTCCCTCGGGAGTTGCCGCATTAGTTCATCTCGTTGCCGGAAGCCAACAGCGCTTCCGGGAGCGAACGCGGAGGTATCCATGAAAGTTAGCCGACGGGAGTTTGTGCGGTACGCGGCGGTAGGGGTGGTCGGAATGGCCGGGGGGCTCGTACTCGGCCGCTACGTTCCCGGGCTGAGGATGACCACGTACGGGACGCGACACCGGCTGGCCATTACCGAGGCCCTCGTCGAGATGGTGGACAGAAAGCCAGTGTATCACTGGGCCTTCGAGGACCTCAACAACCCACAGCACCTCCCTCAGATTCCCGGGCCTCTGATAGAGGCCGTTGAGGGTGACGAGATCGCTCTGTCAGTGGCCAATACTCTGCCTGACTCCCACGGGTTCCGCATTCCAGGCGTGCCCGGCGAGATAGGGGTTGGCATCGTTGTCGCTCCCGGCGAGACCAAGACTATTGAGTTTGACGCGCCGGCAGGCGGCAGTTATATATACATGGACCATCTCAACGCTCCGGTGAACCGCGTCCTGGGCCTGCATGGTCCGATGGTGGTGCTGCCGAAGTCAGGGAACACCCCCTACAGCAATCCCACGCCCAATGTACAGAGGCTTTTTGATGACCTGGGAACTGCGGAGCACTTCCCCGGCGAGCCCTGGAAGTCGGAACGCTCCAGGATCTGGGTGTTCAGCACCGTCGATCCCCGGTTCAATGCCATGGCGGAGCGGGGTGAGACAATAGACCCCGTCCGCTTCACCGACGAGTACGTACCGCGCTACTTCACCATCAATGGCGAATCGGGGGCATTTTCCTCGCACAACCATCACACTACCCCCGAAGGCAGGGTCGGGCAGCCGCACATCATACGGATAATGAATACAGGCGTGAACGCGGATTCGCCCCATATTCACGGCAACCATGTCTACTTGCTTGCCCGAAGAAATGCCGAGGGCGTCCTCTGCATTCAGGAGAACGTCATCCTCGTGGATACCTTCACCGACGAGGTGGCGCAATGCATGGACTGGCTTCTGCCTTTCATTCGGCCCCCTGACATCCCTGGTGATGAGAGAGTCCCCCTGCGGGAACAGGTGAAGACCGAGCTTTCCCTCACCCTCGGGGGCGTCGGCCAGTCCCCGTTGATGTATCCCATGCACGGGCATAATGAGCAATCTCAGAGCGCCGCCGGAGGCAACTACCCCCAGGGTATGGTCACCGGTTGGATAATCACTGGCGACCTGGACGGCGTTGACCTCCCGCCTTCGAACTCCGAAGAGAAGGGCGGCCCGGCCGAAAGGCACTAATACAAGCGCATTAATATTTGTGCTATGGCGCACAGGCCCCGACAAGTCGGGGTGCCACCGTGAGAATGTATCATTATTTAACTCGTTCGTATTAGTCCCCTAACTCCAAAGTCCTGCGCGAAATGGTCCCGACCAGTCGGGATTCACAGCAGAGTACGCGGGGGGCGCTGAGAATTCTAGCCTTCCTTTGTGTTCTCTGCGTTCTTCCCGATGCGCCGGGACGGTAAAATCGTCTTGGTTCCGGCTTGTCCGGGTTAGGAGGATAGAAGATGACCTTGCGAAACATACCGCTGCGGCCAGCAAGCCGCGATGAGTTCCCCGTGTTTAACAAACACGTCTGCCCACCCACGTTCAACGGGGGTCCCATTGACCCGGTCACGCCCACTCGGATAATTGCCCGCAACCTGCTGGTCAACCTCGACCTGGAGTTGCGTGACGGGACAAAGATACCAATGTGGATACTTGAGGACCCGGAGGACCCCGTAGGGGGACAGGTCTTCCCCTCCAAGACCATACGGACTGTCGAAGGGGACATTGTGCACGCCCGGGTCGGCTCGAAGACAAACACCCACACCATTCACTGGCACGGCATTGAGCCCACTCCCATGAATGACGGTGTGGGCAAACACTCTTTTGAAATAAGCGGCAATTTCGTTTACCAGTTTGCCACCAACCAGGCAGGCACCTTTATCTATCACTGCCACAAGAACACGGGGCTGCACTTTGAGATGGGACTGTACGGTGCTTTCATAGTTGACGCGAAGAAGCCGGATACCCCTGAGGCTCGGGACGTGCCCGACCCGCCCTACCCGCCCGGTGGTCCCGGGTTTGTCCGCGCCTTCAACCCGCCCACCAATGTCGCCAAGTACGACGTAGAGGTATTGTGGGTCCTGGACGACATCGATACCCGGTGGCATCGACTGGGCCATGACGCCTTCATGCAGAAGTGCGATCCGGAAAACCCCATCGCCGCGGAGAACTTCACCCAGGACGGCTTCCTGAATGACTTCCGCCCCGATGTCTTCGTACTCTCCGGAGAGGCCAAACGTGCGGACGATAACACCCCATTTGAAAAGGCCGCTATTCATGCCAAAGTGGGGCAAACGGTACTCATCCGGTTCATTGACGCAACCTACACGGTAAATGAGATCAGGATGGGCTTGCCCAGGCAACTTATCGCGGAAGACGGCTACCCCTTCGGAGTGCCTCCCCGCGGCCGGTATTCGTTTCCCATTGATGTCTCCGCCGGACAGCCGATCCGCTTTACCGCGGCCATGCGCGGTGACGCCCTCATCAGGCCGACGGAGCCGGGCCGGTTCCCCGTCACCTTCGACTATTTCCACTGGATCACCGGCAAGAAGCTCTATACGGCGACGACGTTCATCACTGTGACGTAACCCGGGCGCTTTGTGGCCTGACAACACAATCCGTGGACGGCGCCCTGGAAGGGCGAACTCTCGCGCAGCCTCTCCCAACGATGGAGGGGCTGTTTTCTTTCGTCGCAAGAGAGGCGTTGCCCGGGAGACAAACCTTTCTGTATCCACAGATTACGGTGCTATCCCTGAATCCGCCATCAAACTCCCGCAGCAACATCAAAGATGTCAAGGAAGGGCTGCGGGCTTTGGCCGTTTCTCCCCCTTTGGTAAATTGACCCTTACCGATAAGTCAGGTCGCTGGACACAATAGATTTTCTGATATGTGGAACGCGGATACCAGCTTTGTAGGGTGGGTGCAGCCCCGATGAAATCGGGACGAAACCCACCACCTCCCGTTGCTACGAAATGTCCCGACTTGTCGGGATTCGCTT
>JACQTY010000048.1 GCA_016210545.1 Chloroflexota bacterium | reverse complement strand
TTTCGATGTGTCTGACCCTATAGATGAGGTGTCATTGAGTTATCGCAATGGTGTGTCCCCCCTACAAAACCTCTGTGTCCAGCCCGAGATGTGGGACATGCTCAGTTTGCGAAAGGGGGAGAAACGGATGAGGCCCGCACTTAAGGCGGCACGCGTGCCACTATTGGCGCCGGAGTTTGATGGTTGATTACGGGAGATTCCGTTCGGGCAATTCGTGAATTACCCCTACATAACCTCCTCTCTGAAATCGGAGAGGGGCGCAAGGTTGTATGCCTCGCGTCATTATTCTAGGGAGACCATGACGGAAGAGATCTTGCAGGGCAAAAAAGTTAGATTGCGTCCCAAGGACTGGCAGGATGTTCAACATGACTACGAGTGGAGCCGGGACCCAGAGCTCTCCCGTCTCGACGCCACCTGGCCGACCACACTGAGTTTGGCCGAATATATTTCGGGCTACGGTGAGGAGTTGCGCCGTCCCAGCCAGGGCCGTTACCGCTTCGCCATCGAGACGCTTGACGGCCAGCACATCGGCAACTGCATGTTCTACGACCTGAGTGAGGAGACAAAGCAGGCCGAGTTGGGCATCCTGATAGGCGACCGGGCCTTCTGGAACAAGGGATACGGCTCCGAGGCCACCTGCCTCCTGGTTGATTACATCTTCAAGACGACCGACGTCGGACGCATATACCTTCACACCCTGGACTGGAACATACGGGCGCAGAAGGGCTTTCAGAAGTGCGGATTCGTCGCCCGCGGGCAACGGCAGCGGAACGGTTACACCTTCATGCTGATGGACGTGACCCGCCAGGAGTGGGACAAACACAGAACCCAAACACCCCGAGCTTCCTCAACTCCTCTTGCCAACGACGAGGGGGAGCCGCAAGGCGAGTAGGCCCGCCAGCAAGAAAATGGCCGACGCGTAGTAGAAACCTATCCTTATGCCGAACATGTCGGCCAGCCACCCCACCAGAAATGGCGAAAACGCCCCGAACAGGGCATTGCCACCCCAGAGCATGCCGATCAGAGTCCCCTCCAGACCCATGCCCTCCGCCACATCCATAGCTGCCGCCTGCACCAGTGAATTGACCGCGTAGAGGAAGAGACCGAACAAGCCTATCGTGACCGTCAATGACGCGGCGCTGCCGGACTGGGCTATCAGGGCAGGGAAAACGGCCGAGGCGAGCAACACCATCACTATGATGGGCTTTCGCCCAATCCGGTCCGACACGGCGCCAAGTATGGGGCCAGTAGCGATGGCGGGCAGCGTGAGCAAGGCGTAAAACAGGCCCTGGGATCCAGGCCCCATCTTCAGCTCCTGGGAAAGGTAAAGGCCCAGGAACAGTACCAGGGCGCGGTCCCCCATGCCCCGGAGCGCCGAAACGACCATAAGGATGACGAGACCTCGTCCGCGAAACGCCTTGCCCAACGATTTCGCCTGGCTCCTCAGGCGGCTGCCCAACCCCTTGCCCTGAGACCTCGCGCCGCCTACTCCCCCGAGAAAGACCCACAACGCGATGCCCAAAACGAGAGCGAAAGGCGTGCCTAGCTGTAGCACCTGCCTCCAGTCCAGACTGGGTCCCTTAACCTGGAACAGATGTAGCCCCAGTACGGAAGCAGCCAGTACCGAGCCGCCAAGCAGAAAACCTACCAACGGAGGACTTATTGTATCCCCCGCGCTGCCGGAAGCCCGGTGTAGAGCTAGCATGAGGCCGCGCTGTTTGGGGAAACGCTGCGACAGCAGCCCCAATGCTATGGGGTGCCACAACGCGCCTCCGACGGCGGTAAAGGCCAGGGCTGCCATAATCAGCCAGTAGGTCGGAGCGAAGCTCACCAGCAAATAGCCCAGACCGATAAGTAACATCGTGACGCCAAGCAGCATTCCGCGGCGGTGCTGGAACATATCTACAAAGAAACCGCCGATGAGGGTGCTGAGCCCGCTCGCAAGCCAGCGTGACGTGTCCAGGAGGCCCACCATGGTATAGTTGAGGCCCATTTGCTGGAATATCTGCGGGATGATCACGTAGAAGCCGTTGCCATACATGTGGGTCAAGGAGTGGCTGACGATCAACGTGCCAGCCATCGGCTTTCCCCCCGTGAGGGCTGCCGGCGCTGCAGCTTCTGTTGCCGGGACCTCGGCCTTCTCTACCGTCATCCAAACTCGCCTTACAGCACGCCGGGGCGTAGCATGCTACGCCCCGGCCGATATGTCCCGCCTATTTCTTTGCGCCCTCCATGGGAGAGGGCGGCGACGGGTTGACCACGTCCTTGCCCAGGGTCTTGGGGAACGTCGCCACCAGATCTTCCGCAGACCACGACTGGCCGGGATCTTTGTAGAGGAACTTTGTCGGAGCTGTGTCCGGGTACGCGGCTATCATGTTGCCGCCCACCAGGAACACCTGACCGTTGACATCGGCCGCCGCATCGGTGGCCAGATAGACGACCAACTGGGCGACGTGCTCCGGCATCATGGCTTTCAGCTCATCGTATTCGCCCAGGGTAGGCAGGCCCAGGGACTGCGCCCGTTTCCAGTTGGCCTCCAGCTCCGGCGTAATGGTCAGCCGGGTGGCCGCCCGGGGACGGATAGCGTTGCAGGTGACGCCATAGCGGCCCATGTCGCGGGCCACCGTACGCGTCAGCCCTACAATGCCTTCCTTGGCGGCGCTGTAGTTGGCCTGGCCCATGTTGCCCAGCCCCGCCTGGGAAGAGGTATTGATTATCCGGCCATGGCGCTGCCCCCGCATGACCTGGCAGGCGAACTTGGTGCAATAAAAGTGCCCGTAGAGGTGGACCTTGATGACCGAGTCCCACTCCTCTTCGGTCATGTTGAAGACCATGCGGTCCCGCAGGATGCCGGCATTGTTCACCAGGATGTCCAGCCGCCCGAAGCTGTCCACAGCCGTCTTGATAATTTTCTCCGCCCCCTGGATGGTAGTCACCGAATCGTAGTTGGCCACCGCGTGTCCCTTAGCCTTCTTGATCTCGGCCACCACGTCGTCGGCAGGGCTTTTCGATATGCCGCTGCCGTCCTTCTCCCCTCCCAGGTCGTTGACCACGACCTTGGCGCCCTGCGCCGACAGCGCCAGGGCCTCGGCCCGCCCGATGCCGCGGCCGGCGCCGGTCACCACAGCCACCTTATCCGTCAGAAGCCCAGCCATACACGATACTCCTTTCAGCATTTGAAAGACGCTACGTTGGAGGGAAGCTCCAAGCTCCAAATTCCAATCAATACCAAAACCCAATTGTGAAGTTTCAGTTCAGTTCTTGGTAATTGGGATTTGATGCTTGAGCTTTGGAATTTTGCGTTGCTATCCCCACCACGGCCTGACCCCGGCCATCAATGAGCCGGGCACCAGGTCTTTCAGTTCGTCCTGCGTCCAGGCGCCGTCCCGCTTGAAGTTCTTGTAGATGCCCTTTATCTCGCTGGGGTGGCTATACACAGCAACCTTGCCGGCCCCGCAGCGGAATATCTGTCCGGTTATCTTAGCCGCGTTATCGCTGGCCAGGTAGACGACCATCGGGGCCACGAACTCCGGAGCGGGGCGGTCCTGCACCTGGTCGAAACGCTCGCCCCTCATCAGGCCAGCTTTCACCAGCTCTTCGCGCCGGGGGGCCGACGACTCGTGCATGCGTGTGTCGGCAAATGGAGCAATCGCATTGCAGGTGATAGGTGTGTTCTGAAGCTCCCAGGCAAGGCCCCAGGTGAGGCTGACTATGCCACCCTTGGCCCCCGAGTAGTTCACATGGCCCTCCGGGTTCCGCCACTGGTTGGAGGCGGTATTGATAATGCGCCCGCGGCCCTGCGCCTTCATAACCTTGACGGCGTGGTGGCAGGTGTTGAACGTCCCTTTCAGGTGGACAGCGACCACGATGTCGAAGTCTTCTTCGGTCATGTCCCAGATGGGATTGTCGCGAAGAATGCCCGCGTTATTGACCAGGATGTCCAGCCGCCCAAAGCTGTCCAGGGCAGTCTGGATGATGCGTCCCGCGGCCTTGAAATCGGCCACCGAGTCGTAGTTAGCGACCGCCTGGCCGCCCTTCTTCTTGATCTCGGCCACCACCTCGTCCGCCGGCCGTTTGGAGGCGCCCCCGCCTTCGGTCTCCCCGCCGAGGTCGTTGACCACCACCTTTGCCCCCTCAGCCGCCAGGGCCAGGGCCTCCCCCCTGCCGACGCCGCGGCCGGACCCGGTAACGATAGCCACCTTACCCTTCAATAGGTCACCCATTGGGCACCCCCTTTTACGGAAATCCTAAATCCGAAGCACAAAATCCGAAACAAACTCCAAGCTCCAAGCGCCAAATCCCAAACCGGGAACGACTTCAAGGTCGAACGGAGCGCCACGTCTGACACGGCGAGGGCTTCTTCCCATACCGCAGCAACTTCCTCCGTGCGTTCTTGCTCAGCTTCGTGCCCAAAGACGTGCCACCGTTTGTGGAAGGCAGAGCCGCGGTTCGTGCACTACAAGGATTAGCCTTCTTTATGACCAAGACAGGACCATTTCGTCGATTACCACGCCCATCCTGTTCTCGTTTGTTGCGCCGTTTCTTGTGCCGTTTCCTGAAGCTAAGCCGTTCAATTTGCCACGGGAAAACGAGTCTCATACCTATGTCACCGGTCCGAGACCTCCGCTTCGTAGCATACGGCACATGAAACCTCCGTCAACTAGGATTCGTTTAATCGCTTAGTTGGTCATCGAGGTTAGCGAGTTCCAACTCTACCTCACGTACTTCCTCGGTCAACATGATTTCGCGGTCTTCTGAGCCTTCTTGCGCACGGACTTTATCGAGTTGCTGCTTGAGGTATGCGAGAACCTGCTGTCGACCGTTCCTCTTGTCCTGAAGCTTGCTCTTGGCTTGTGCCTTTTTTCCAAAGACCAACGGGCCGAGACGCTGCGAATCGCTTTCTGCACTTGATATTTCTTCCAGGTCTTCTTTTGTCAACTCGTAGACAAACTGAAGGCTCCCAGTATTCTGCCGTTCAAGTAATCGGAAGACCTTATCCCTTAATATCATCGTCTCTAATTCTCGTAGCTTTGCATTGAGGTCCCGCCGCCGGTCAAGCAGCTTTCGTTTTTCGTCAGGTGGCAAAGGTCCTGTCCTTGACTTTACCAAGGAGACTACCCAGAATTGCGAAGCTATGGATATGCCAGGACCATATCTGGAATTCAGCTCTTTATTGACCTTGTCAACTTCAGTATTGACCTGTCTTATTTCATCGTTCAGCCGTTGTAGTTCTGTTTGATTCAATAGAGGTGAGCGCTCTTTGATACCGTCCTTGTCGCATGTTCCGGATTTGTGCTTCTTAAGTTGCCCAGCGTTATCAAGATTTGTCACAGCATTACCGCCTGTTTAGGATTTGAATTCCACCTAACGCTCGGGCACTACAAGTTGACAGCGTCCCAATCACTTCATGCAACACGGCGGGTGTGGCCCGGGTCGCCTGGGGCGAAACCCACCAGCATAAAACAACTCGTAGTGGGTTTCGTTTCACCCACCCTACGACTGCACTGCAAATCCCCGCGGCATTCACAGTCACTCGCCATGGTATCGTCTGATTCAAGAGCCAATATGGCCCAATGAGTCATTAGCGGAATAAAGTCACATTACATTGTCATTCTGAGGAAGCACAGCGACCGAAGAATCTCCAGTTGCACTGGCCGTTGAAGCGCCACCTGAACAAATGGTCGCACAGGAGATTCTTCGCTTTGCTCAGAATGACATTGAGAGCCACTTGCGATGTATCATGATATTTGGTCAGTGACCATAATTGGACAACTGCGAAGAAGCGCTCGCTTACGCCTTCTTCAACAGGACCTTGGGGACCATCTCAATCAGCTCGTCCAGCGTCCAGGGGCCGTCCTTCTTGTAGTCCTTGTAGATGCCCCGGATTTCCACCGGCTCCTCGGTGCGCGCTATCCGCCCGCCGGAGCACGGAAATATCTGGCTGTTAACGTTCGATGCATAGTCGGTACACAGGTAGACGATGATCGGAGGCACATATTCGGGGCCGGTGACGCCCTCGGCAGAGGTGAAGCCTTCCTGGGCGAGCCATGTGGCCGCTTCGGGACGGCTGGCGTCGAGGCCGGTGGCCTGCAGTAGCCGGGTCGTCGCCCAGGGAGCAATAGCATTGCAGGTGACACCATACCGGCCAAGTTCCCGGGCCACGGCAAGCGTGAGGCTGGCGATGCCGCCCTTGGCCGCCCCGTAGACGCTGGCGCCGCCGGACCCCATCCTGGCCGAAGAGGTGACGTTAACTATCCGTCCGTAGCGCTGGCGGCGCATGTGGACGCTGGCATGCCGGGAGCAGTTGAAGGTGCCCTTGAGGTGTACCTTGTAGACCAGGTCATATTCTTCTTCCGACATGTTCCAGATCATGCGGCCGATGTATGTCCCGGCGATGTTGCACAGGATGTCTATGCGGCCGAAGGTCCTGACACAGGTATCGATGATGCGCTCGGCGGCCTTGAAATCAGCCACGGAATCGTAGTTAGCGACCGCCTGGCTGCCCAGCGCTTTTATCTCGGCCACTACGAGGTCGGCAGGCCGCTGCGAGCCGCCGGTGCCGGCGACATCGCCGCCCAGGTCGTTAACGACAACGTTGGCGCCTTCCCGCGCCAAGGCCAGCGCCGTCTCCCGGCCAATGCCGCTTCCGGCGCCGGTAACAACTGCATTCTTGCCTTTTAGTCTGTTACTCATACTATAAGAAACCTCATCTACCCGATTTGTTGTAGTTGGGATTCTAGTATTGTAGCTGCTCCGGGATCTATCTCCCACATTGTGCCCGGCGGTATCCACTTCGCGATATTACTGATCAAGTCACTAATGTTACGATGGCGAAACGGTGTTCCTTTGAGCTTACTGGTAGGTGCGGAGGGATCGAAGTCAATCGTTTTGACTACCTTACCGTCATTAATGAATACTCTGACTATCACACCTAGTCCATAAATATCCGCCTCATTGGATTGGACGTTGCCGCTAGATTGGTTCACAAGGGAGAACAAGATAACGTGATCTCCTTGTTTGGGGTTGGGCCCATATATAGCAGTGCCGTCCGACGCAGTGGCAGACGCCTTGGGAAACACCGAAGAAACCTTGAACCCAGAGGTTGTGCTCCCTAGCGACATCTGTCTTAGGTAGTCATCACGTTCAGAGTTTTTCGAACTCATTTGATAAAGCCACGTTTTCATAGATAACCTCCGTCAGAGCCTCTGTGGGGCTGGAGGAGCCCCATCCCTCTCTCCCCTTCGCGGGAGAGAGTTGGAGAGAGGGGGCGGGCCAGTCCGCGCCAGGGCATCTAATACCGTCTCTAATACACCATCCAAGTTTGAAAGCACCTCATTGTCCCAGAACCGCAGCACACGGTAACCCTTCGCCTCAAGCTGTCTCGTCCGCTCGGCATCTCTTTCCAGCATCTCACCTTCTGCATGCTGGCCTCCATCTACTTCGACGACGAGCCCCTTCTCGAAACTGACAAAATCAACTATGTAGCTGCCTATCGGCTGCTGCCTCTTGAACTTTGCGCCCTCAAGGTACTTGCGTCTGAGCCTTGACCAGAGAAGCCGCTCAGCGTCAGTGGATTCTCGACGCAGGCGGCGGGCAAACGATAGCTGAGCAGGGCGCCTGACATTGGTCATCACGTCTCCCATCAAACGCGAGGAGGATCGCCCCCTCTCCTTAATCCTCTCCCGCGGCGGGGAGAGGAGACTACCCTACCCCCTCCTCTGACCAATTCCACCATTCGCCGCCCGATGAATCGGGCAACTAGGGGAATCAACCTGTCCCCCTTTACGAAAAGGGGGTGTTCCGATGCATCTTCGATGCATCGCGACGGGGGATTCTAAAAACTCAATGAACCCGAGGAACCCGATTATCCCCCCGCAGCCTTCTTCTCCTCGGGTTCCGGCGGCGCAGGATTCGTGTAACCCACCAGCAGCGTCTTGGGGACAAGGTTGATCAGCTCGTCCAACGACCATGCCCCGTTCTTCTTGTAGTCCTTATAGATGCCGCGGACCTCCACCGGCTCGGAGTAGAGGGCCACCCGCCCACCGCCGCAGCCAAAGGCAGAGCCATTAATGTTGGCCCCGTGATCGCTGGCCAGGTACACCGCGACGGGCGGCACGAATTCCGGACCGGGGATGTCCGTCAGTTCCTCATAGCGATCCTGGGTGATAAGGCCGGCCTCCAGGCGCTTCTTGAAACCCGCCTTCGTTTCCTCGCTCATGGTCATGCGAGTGGCGGCAATGGGGACGATGGTGTTGCAGGTGACGCCGTAACGCCCCATCTCCCGGGCGATGGCGTAGGTCAGGCTGACGATGCCGCCCTTGGCCGCCCCGTAGTTGCAGTGCCCCACCGTACCCCGCCAGGCATCGGAGGCGGTGTTGATGATACGACCCCAGCGCTGCCTCCGCATGTGGACACAGGCCCACCGCGAGCAGTTGAAGGTCCCCTTCAGGTGGACATCCAGCACAGCGTCCCACTCCTCTTCCGACATATTGAAGATCATGCGGTCCCGCAGGATGCCGGCCACGTTCACCAGGATATCTATGCGCCCGAAGGTCTTGACGCAGGTGTCGATAAGTCTCTCGGATGCCTTGAAGTCGACTATGGAATCGTAGTTGGCTATCGCCTGGACGCCCATTTTCTTGGCCTCGTCCACAACGCGGTCGGCCGCAGTCTGCGAAATGCCCGTGCCGGCCACGCTGCCGCCCACATCGTTCACCACCACGTTCGCACCCTCGCGGGCCAGCGCCAGAACGACCTCCCTGCCGATACCGCCGCCACCACCAGTGACGACGGCATTCTTCCCCTTTAACCTGTCACCCATTAAGAGTCCTCCTTCTGCATTCTTGAAAATTCCAAATCGCAAGCGCCAAATCCTAAACGACATGCGAGGGCAACTCGCCGGTGCGCACCCATTTGGAGCTTGGAATTTGGCGCCTGGAGCTTACTTCTTCCTGGAAGGAAGAACGACAGTTGCATTGCCCGGCACCAGGACATCGCCCTTGGGATTCTCGGCCTTGATCTCAAGCTCTACGATGTTCTCGCCATCCTTGACATACTTCTTGGTCACCTTGCCCCGGCAAATGGTGTCCTGGTTAGGGAAATTCATGCCGCGGTAGTTGCAGCCGATCTTGCGCAGCGTACCCTCGTAGCCCATCCAGTCGGTAACCAGTTGCCCCAGAAAGGAAAAGGTGAGCCAGCCGTGGACAATGACACCGGGCAGATTATTGGCCAGGGCAAAGTCCTTATCGTAGTGGATCTGATAGTAGTCATCGGACGCCCCCGCCCATTTCACCAGTTGTTGGGTCGTGGGATGCTTGATAAGAGGCGCCAGCTCGTGGCCGACCTCGACGTCATCGAAGTAAATCTGCTTCGCCATAGCTACTTTTTCTCCTTTACCTCGTGCCGGATGAGGGTCTGGCGCCCCAGGCACACCACTTCGCCCTTTTGGTTCTTGTAGGCAGTCTCGGCAAAGAAGAAAATCATCTTGCCCATCGCCCCGGTGCGCTCTTTTATGTCAACCAACTTGGCAGTCACAGAGATAACGTCACCGACCTTGATAGGCTTGAGATACTCCAGCTCGTTGCCGCCATTGAGCAAGCCTTTCAGCGGGGTCTTGAAGTTGAAAACCTTGTCCACCACGGCGGGGTTACGCAGCATGGAAGGGAAGGTGGGCGGTGCGATTATGCCGCCATACTCGGTCTTCCTGGCAACATTCTCGTCCTGGTATAGCGGGTTCGGGTCTTCGATGGCCAAAGCGAACTTCTTTACCGCACCTTTTTCGATGTCGTAGACGACCGGAGGGGAATCCACACCAACGGCGCTCCTCATTTCCTCGGTGATAGCTGATTCCTGCACCAAACGATTGCACCTCCTTTGGAGAGATTTGGTATTTGGAGTGAAGGGAAATGCTTGTGAACGCGGGTGACCGCTGTAAGCTTATATCGGCATAATAGGTTTGTCAATACATACTGCGCTGTAGGCGCGCAACATGCTTCGCACCTGCGCTTTGGCGGCGCCCCGGCACAAAAGAGGAAGGGGCAATCCTGAATTGCCCCCACCGAATGGAGTCTAAAGGCAGGCTATACCGGGCAGACCAGGTGCCCCAGTTTTTCGGTCAGCCTCAGGTTCTCCGAGTAGTCGATCGGCACCTCGATGACAGACGGCGCGTTAAGCGTAAGGGCGTGTCGCAGGGTATCCTGGAAGTCCTGGGCCGCCTCGATCTTGAATCCGGGCAGCCCATATGCCTTCGCCAGGGCAGCGAAGTCCGGATTGGTGATCCTCACCCCGTAGGCCCGCCCGAAGGCGTTGATCTGCTTCCACTCTATCAAGCCGTAGCTGTTGTCCACCCAGACGACAACGGCAAAGGCTACACCCAGACGTTTGGCCGTCTCCAGCTCATGAGAGACCATCAAGAACCCGCCATCTCCGGCTACAGCCACCACGCGCCGTTGCGGGTAGACAAGCTTGGCGGCGATGGCGCCAGGAAGAGCAAAACCCATGGAGGCAAAGCCGTTGGAGATAAGCACGCTGTTGGGCGACCGAGCGGGGAACATACGGGCGGTCCACACCTTGTTCGCTCCCACGTCAGTGAGAAGGATGTCGTCCTTGTCCAGCACCTGCCGGATATCCGCCAGCACTTTCTGAGGCTTCATCGGCATACTGGTGTCCTGGCGGTACTGGTTCAACTCACCTGAGAGGAACTCGCGCAGGCTGGATATTCCGGCATAGTCCCTGGTGAAGTTACAGGCCTCGGCCAGGGCTGCCAGGCTTTGCCTGATCTCGCCTACTATCTCCACCTGAGGCAAGTAGTGCTCATCCACGTCGCTGGGCAGGGTATCGATGTGAATGATCTTCTTGTCCTTTTCCGGGTTCCACAGGCAGGGCTCGTACTCCACCTGGTCGTATCCGACGGTGATGACGACATCGGCCCTCTCCAGGCCGCACATCACCCAGTCCCGCTGGTGCATGCCGACGGTGGGGAGGGCGTAAGGCTCATTGTAGTCGACGCAGCCCTTGCCCTGGAAGGTGTTGGTCACCGCCAGGTGCACCTTCTTGGCCAGAGCCGCCAGCTCGGCGCTGGCTCGGCGCCGGATTACGCCGTTGCCGGCGATAATCATGGGATGGGCCGCTTTCTCAATTAGCTTGGCCGCCTGCAGCACGCTCTCCGGGTTCGGGGCTGGATAGCTGACAGGAGTAGGCTCGATAGGCTCGCCCACGACGTCCGATGACGCCACGTCCTCCGAAAGCTCCAGGTGGGTGGCGCCCGGCTTCTCAGACTCAGCCACCTTGAAGGCCCAGCGCACTATCTCCGGGATGGCCTCGGGCCGGGTTATGCGACTATTCCACTTCGTAATCGGGCGGAACATCTCACGGATGTCTATGTACTGATGGGCCTGTTTATGGGTCTTGGACAGGTCTGTTTGTCCGGTGATAGCAACCAGGGGAGAGGCATCGAGCAGGGCGTCCGCCACTCCTGTCATGAGGTTGGTCGCCCCCGGCCCCAGTGTAGCCAGGCATACTCCGGCCTTGCCAGTCAGCCTCCCGATAACATTGGCCATGAAAGCGGCCCCCTGCTCATGCCGTGTGGCAATGAACTGGATATCGCTGTCGGACAGGGCGTCCAGCAGGCTGAGGACCTCCTCGCCAGGAAGGCCAAAGACGTACTTCACCTTCTCTTTTTCCAGGCATTTGACCAATAATTCAGCGGCTCTCATAGCGTCTCCTTTGCGGGCCTAGTCCCCTCGGGCGGCTCTCCGAGGCGGAGTCTTCGCTGCGCTGCGAAAGGGCAAGCCCTGAACTAATACGGATGTGCAAAATAGTGATGCATCATTCGTCATTGCAAGGAGCGGAGCGACGAAGTCCCGACCTGTCGGGACTTAGCGCAGTTCACCCTGAGCCAAGCCTAAGGGCTTGCAACGACGAGGTGAATCTTTTCTGCCGTAATGTACCACAGCCTAAGACACTTGCATTAGTATCTGACGAATCGACGACGCCTGGCGTTCGCTGGACTCGTCGCCGGCGACAACCTCGATCTCCCCCGGCGACTTGACACCAACTCTCAGGTCGGCAGCCCGTCGGACCTGATCCAGTTCGAAAATAGGACCCTTGGCAACCCCGGGCGTTTGTGCCCAGTTGACGGAGAATGGCTACTCCTACGGCGTCCACTGCGACGCGGTCGTAACCGAGCAGCATGACCCCGGCCATACCACACCCTCTTCGGCAGCCCGCCTCTTCAAATTCCAAGTCCCAAACACCAAATCCCAATCCCTGTCCCTTCGCTGCGCCTCGGCTTTGAAGTTGTACTCTGGGCCATTTGGCCTTATTTAGGGCTTCGTGCTTGGGACTTCAAGGTCGATTCGTGAATCGACCCTACGGCAGCTCCAGGAAGGGCCGTTCCAGGTCATCGAACTCGCTGACCCCGGCGCCTCCCAGGTACTCTTTAGCTCGCTGCAACAGATCGAGGTGGCGGTCTTCCTCCTTCACCAGGAAGCGGTATATCGCCTGACCCCCAGGATCATCTATCTGGGCCACCGCCTGCGCGTAGGCAGCGAAACCTTTCCGCTCCATGCTGATGGCGATGTCCAGGGCATCGGCATCAGTCGTATCCGGCTTGATGATGGTCCGTCTGGTCTCAGAGTCCCTGGGGAACACACTGAACTCAGGCAAGGAAATCCGTCCGGTCCTGGCTAATTCTACCGGGAGCCATCGTTTGCCGCCTTTCAGACTGGCGTATTCCCTTTGCAGGATATTCAGGTGCTCCTCCTCATCCTCGGCGAGAGCGTGGAACATCCTCTTGCCGCTGCGATCGGACGTCTGGTCCTCGGCATCCAAGTAGAAACGCCGCCCGTCCGTCTCCATTATTATGCCCTGCTCCAGTGCCGCCAGAGCAATGTCGGACTCTGTACTCGTAGCCTTATCGCTTATCCGAACCATATTCCCCCCTTTAGCTGCGCCCCGGCAGAGAGAAGCGATGGATAGTGAAGTATATCTTCGATTTCCGAAGCCAGTCGTATTCCTCTTCCAGGAGATCCTTGTGGCCCGTTTCTACAGCCACCAGCCTGGTAAACATCTCTTTGGCGCCAGGGTCGGTGGCCTCGGCGGCAGCGTTGGAGTAAAAAACGATATCCTCTTTCTCGGCGTTAATTCCAATGCGCAGGGCCTCCAGCTCTTTGGTATCCGTCTTGGCCTCTCCCACCACGTCCCTGGACCACGGGAAGTCCTTCTTGTCCAGAGGCTCCGAAATGCCAGCGCCCCGCTTGGCTGGGAATTTGCCGCTCTCCACAAGGCCGCGGCGCACCTCTTCCAGATGCTTCATGTGGCCCAACTCCTCTTCGGCCAACCACTTGAACATACGCTGACCGTCCGTCGCCTGAGTTGTCTCCGACGCCTTGGAATAGAAACTGTTGCCCCCCTTTTCCCGCGCTATGGCCAGATCAATCACAGCCAGTGCATCCTGCTTCTTGCCCGCCATAAGACAGCTCCTTTCTCAATTATGTCAAAGGCCCGGTTTCAAAGTTTGAGATGAAAAGGACCGACTAACACGGCCATTATCCGCGGAATCGGCACGTCAACTCAGCCGTCTGACAGTGTACCTGAGACCCACCCGACCCCGGCGTATCGAGGTGCCCCCCCTCTCCATTCATGAAGAGGGGGTCAGGAGGCAAGATTAGGACAGCTTCTTCAGTATCCGTCGGGCCCGGCGGCGAGCCTCTCTTTCCGGCGCCTCGTAGCCAGGGCGAGGTTTTCGGCCAAGGTAATCGCGGAGCTCGCGTATGTTGTCCGCAGCTCGGGCCCGGGCATGGGACTCATCCCAGGCATTGTAGCACAACAGCTTGCGCCAGCCTTCCCTGCCACCTTCCGCCAGGTCCCAGTCCTTGATATAGACCCCGCAACCGGCATCGAAAAGCAGGCTACCCAGAGGAGTAGCAAGAGGAGGAATACCTGCCGCCAGGGATTGGCGGGTAGTTAGCCATCGTGGGCTGTCATATTCTATCATAAAATGCCCGCCTGGAGGCAATAGGCGACACAGAAGACGAAACAGATGGCGGTACATAGGGTCGGAAATCTGGACCGACTCCTGACCACCTTCGCCCGGATCTATCGTGACTCTCCCGATGGAGATAACTATCTCTATCCAGTTATACGCTGGCTCTGACCCTGAATTGAACAGACCCGTCACCACCGGTTGTACGCTGCGCCTTCCCCGGCCATCCCGGATGAACAGATGAAAGTACTGCGCCCCGTAAGCGCTTTCCGGCCCCCAGACCAGGTGGAGACGGAACCCGTTCACCTTGCGCCCGTTCAAGGTTTCCAGGGGGTGCTTTCCCGCTGCGATCGGACTGCTCATGTCTCTAATATATAACCTACCCGTGCCAGAGCGCAATGCATGATTGTGGTCGACTTCACCCTGTCGCCTCCTTTCTGTCGATGGCCTGGTGAATGCCAGTTTCGAAAAAACGCCCGTTGACTTTTGCTTTCCCAACCTTTATCATTCTGGTCACACCAAGCTCAGCGGACCACTGATGCTAACATCTCGCTTACGTATCAAGACCGTGATGTCTGTACATACCGGCCCCGATGCCGTGCAGTCCAGTCCCATCGGTGAAATCGTTAGGAGGTACGCTTTTGGTAGAGAGAGTCGTAGAGCGGGGCCGCGAACCGGAGCCGGAGGAGACCACCTCCGCCGTCGTGTTTCGCTGGCTGACAGATATGGAAGAGAAACTGCGCAATGGCCGCGTTGTGATCCACGGCAAAGAGATAAGGTGGGAACAGAACCGCCAGGCCCTGATTCACCCCTACGTCAACCCGGCGAACTGGGACAAATACGGCACTCCCCCGTGGATGGTCTTCGTGCAGTACCTGAAGAAGCACTCCGGAAAACACAAGCACCAGGGCGGGTTCGGCATTTATGTCCTCGAGGGCAAGGGTTACACGGTGGTGGACGGAGAACGATTCGACTGGGAGAAGGACGACCTCATAATCCTGCCAGTCAAGCCCGGCGGCTGCGAGCACCAGCATTTCAACAGCGACCCGAACGTGGCTGCCCAGTGGCTGGCCATCTGGTTCGCCCCCTTCCGCATGGCCACGGGCAACGAGCAACGGCAAAAGGAGACCTCGCCTACTTACGACGGCGCCGAGAAGTTCATGCCGGACCCAACCGGGCACGTGGCTTGAAAGTGAGCCGCAGATGTGACAAACTTGACGGGTGCTCCATGGGCACGCCACCGGACGGGAGACCGGTCCGGGACCCTTCCCGCCCCGCTCCGAAACCCCAGCGCGTCGGGGACGAGCGGACGAGCGGGTCTCCGAACGGGATGGAGCCGAACGGGCGCCGAGTCGCTCCGTTCATTGGCTCGGGCCCGCAGACATTCAGCGACAATGGCGATCCAGACAGTCGTTATGTAAACTTATTCAGTCGGAGAAGGAGGTAGCCGTGGTAGAACGAATGGCTGAGCGGCGCAAGGAGCCGGAACCGACCGAGTTGATCTATGAACAGACCTTCCGCTGGATACACGAACGCGCCGATAAGAAGCAAAAGGGCGTCATAGTCGTCCGGGGCAAGGACCTGGAGTGGGAGCAGAGCCGTCAGGCTTTGCTGAAATTCTATTCTTACCCGGCGGTCTGGGACCAGCAGGGGGCGCCCGGGTGGTTCCTCTTTGTCAACCACATCAAGCGCCATTCCGGCAAACACACGCACCAGGGCGGCCTGGGACTATTCGTTCTGGAGGGTAAGGGCTACACCGTGGTCAACGGCGTCAAGTACGATTGGGAGGAGGGCGACCTCATCCTGCTGCCCGTGATGCCCGGCGGCTGCGAGCACCAGCACTTCAACGCTTCCGAGGGCAAGCCTTGCTACTGGCTGGCCTTCATCTACACGCCGTACTTCGACGCCGTGGGCAATCCTCTGCAACAGAAAGAGGTCTCCCCTGACTGGAAGGGGCCATCCGAGATGCCTCACGTGGCTTAAAAAGATGAAGTCAAGAAAGGAGGGTATGGAAATGAAAAAAATAGTATGCAGTCTTGTGGCTATCCTGTCTTTGTTGCTCATTGCCTGTGCTCCCGGAGCGGCGCCCACCGCAGCCCCCGCTGCGCCTAAAGCGCCCACCCCAACTCCGGTAGCGCCAATGCCGGCTGCCCCCAAGCTCAGTCCCGAAGAAGCCGAATGGCAGAAGGTAGTGGAGGCAGCCAAGAGGGAGGGCAAAGCCACTATCTATACCTGGGGATACATAGGAGACACGGGCACGCAAATTAAGAACGCCTTTAAGGCCAGATATGGCGTGGACCTGGACATAGTTACCGGCCGCGGCGCTGAATTCACGGAACGGTTGAAAACAGAGAAACGAATAGGCAATATGATAGCCGACCTTACCCAAGGGGCCTCTGTTCATCTGTTGAACATGAAGAATTTAGATTTACTAGAGGTCGCTCCGGGCCTGCCGGCCTTGCGCAGCAAGGGTGATTTTCGCATAGACCCCATGTTGGACAAGGAAGGCTACATCCTCAACGAGAATGTTCAGATAATTGGTCCTATGGTTAACACCAAGCTGGTTAAGCCAGGGGAAGAGCCGAAATCCTTGCAGGAGATGTTAGACCCAAAATGGAAAGGGAAATTATTGGCCCACAGCCCTCTGGTCAGCACCGGTACGTATATTGCTTTTATCCCTCTACTGAACGCTAAGGCAATTACATTGGACTGGCTCCGTGACATAGGAAAACAGGACTTGATACTTACACGGGGCGACCAGGACACGGCTGATAAATTATCCAGGGGCGAATCTCCAATAGCCCTCGTCCTGGCTGATACCATGGCCGCCCCCTACATAAAAGAAGGCGCTCCTATTAAGGCTCTTCCTATGGCTGAAGGTGTAACCGCCTCTACCCTAGTAATAGCTCAAACAAAGAATGCCCCTCACCCCAACGCCGCCAGGCTCTTCCTGGACTGGATGCTTTCCCCAGAAGGGCAGACTGTTTATCACAAATCCAAGAGCACAGCCTCGGTGAGAAAAGATGTGCCCGATTTCCGTCCCCAGGCAGTCACTTTGCCACCAACTGCTAAACTCGTACTTGAGACTGCCTCTGATGTGAGCGATGAAACCAAGAAATACGTGGACAAGTGGCTCATAGACCTCTGGAAAAAATAGGCCGATAATCCCTGTGTAGCTTGAAGCTATCAACAGATTAAAGGAGCGGGACCTGATGGTAGAAAGAGTCATCGAGCGAGGTAAGGAACCTGAGCCAACCGAACTTATCTATGAGCAGACGTACCGCTGGATGTCCGAGCGCCGCCTGCAAAAAGAGAAGGGTGTTGTTGTTGTGAGAGGGAAGGACCTGCAGTGGGAACAGAACCGTCAGGGTCTGCTCAAGTACTACCTTTACCCGGGCATATGGAAGAAGATGGGCGTCCCGGACTGGTATTTATTCCAGATGAACATCAAGCGCCACACGGGCAAGCATACCCACCAGGGCGGGCTGGGCATCTTCGTTCTCGAGGGTAAGGGTTACACCGTAGTCAACGGGGTGCGATACGACTGGGAGAAGGACGACCTCATCTTGCTGCCTGTCATGCCCGGCGGCTGCGAGCACCAGCATTTCAACGCTGAAGAGGGCAAGCCCTGCTTCTGGATGGCCTTTATCTTCGGCCCCGCATTCGAGGCTGTGGGCACCGATATCCAGCAGAATACGCAATCCCCCGATTGGAAAGGGCCGGCCCAGACGCCACACGTAAGTTAAAGCTCCAAATCCCAAGCACCAAATACCAAACAGATTCTAACGCCCAAGTAACCAAGGCTTCACCTTTGGGGTTTTGGTTTTGGGAATTTGAGTTTGTCTAGGATTTAGAAATTAGTGTTTGGGATTTACTCGCCCCGTTGCAGCATCTCTCTGAGCCTCATCGCGTTCCCCACCGCGTAGGCCTCGGCGTCATTGTTGAAGTAAACGTAAACTGTCTTCACACCCCTGGCGACGTCACGGACCTTCCGCGCCCATTCCGTTAACTCCCCATCGCTGTAGCAGCTACTATAGAGTCTGGTGCTGCCGTGGAACCGGAAGTAGGCGTGGTCCGCTGTGGCCAGCACGGGGCAAGGGAAATCGGGCATGTCAAACACGCAGAAGCCAGCCTCGTGTTCTCGCAGAAGCTGAAACACCCCATCATCCAACCACGTGGCATTGCGGAACTCGAACAATAGTATGGCCGCGGGCATTTCGGAAAGTCTAGCCCCATTCAGTTGAAAGTAACCCACTTCCCAGACGCCTTAATCCGCCATCAAAATCCCTCTCAATCTCCTTTTAGCAAAGGGAGGCCGACACTTCGGCCCCACAGGCAAGTGTAGCACCAAGCTGGTGAAAGAACTTTCGATTTGAGTAGATTGGAGGGGTGGTGGATTTTGGGACGCACCTCGCATTGACACCCCCACGCAAGACGCAGTAAACTTCTTGCAGGTCTCAAGTAAGCCTTGAAATACGAACTCACTGCGGGCAATCCCACTCAGCTAGATCCCTGACATAGAAAGCGTGAGAAATGACCAGTATGTGGCGCATTGACCGCTCAGTCTACGAAATCCTCAAGCGGGAGCGGGACCGACAGAACAACACCATCGACCTTATCGCCTCGGAGAACTACGCCTCCCGGGCCGTCCTGGAAGCCCAGGGGTCTCTATTGACCAACAAGTATGCCGAAGGGTACCCGGGACGCCGCTACTACGGCGGCTGCCAGTACATCGACGAGGTGGAGGCCCTGGCCGTGGACCGTGCCAGGGAGCTATTCAACGCCGACCACGCCAACGTCCAGCCCCACAGCGGCAGCCAGGCCAACATGGCCGTTTACTTCGCCTATCTCAAGCCCGGCGACACCATCCTCGGCATGAGCCTGGCCCACGGCGGCCATCTGACCCACGGTTCTCCGGTCAATTTCTCCGGCAACCTTTACCGGTTTGTCCCCTACGGGGTAGACAAGAAGACCGAGATGATCGACTACTCCGAGGTAGAACGCATAGCGATAGAGAACCGTCCGAAACTGATCGTCGCCGGGTACAGCGCCTACTCACAGATAATCGACTTTGCCAAGTTCAAGGCCATAGCCGACAGAGTGGGCGCCAGGCTGATGGTGGACATGGCCCACATCGCCGGCATTGTTGCCGCCAGGCTGCACCCGTCCCCCATCCCCCACGCCGAGGTTGTTACCTCTACGACCCACAAGACTCTGCGCGGACCCCGCGGCGGGATCATCCTGTGCCGTCGGGAAAATGCATCGGCGATAGATTCGGCGATTTTCCCCGGGACGCAGGGAGGTCCGTTGCAACACATCGTGGCCGCCAAGGCGGTGGCCTTCCACGAGGCCATGCAGCCGGAGTTCAAGGCCTACCAGAAGGCAGTCCTGGCCAACGCCCGGTTGCTCGCCACAGAGCTGCAAAAGGCGGGGATGCGCGTCGTCTCCGGTAGCACCTGCAACCACATGCTGCTGGCCGACCTGACGCCCCTGGGCGTCACCGGCCGGGTCGCCGAGGTGGCCCTGGAGAAATGCGGCATCATCGTCAACAGGAATGCGATCCCGTTCGACACGCGGCCACCGCAGACCGCGAGCGGCCTCCGCTTCGGCACGCCGGCGGTCACCACGCGGGGCTTCCGCGACGGGGAGATCAAGCTGGTGGCCCGGCTCGTGATGAAGGTGCTTCGGAATCCGGACAACGACAAGCTGTGCGCAGAGGTCCGCCAAGAGGCGCTGGAGCTATGCCGCCAGTTCCCCATCCCGGGGTTGGATGGTGTCTGAATTCAGAATAGGAGCGAGGCGGACGCCATTGACTTTGCCCCGGTACCCCCTCTCCGTGCACGGAGAGGGTCAGGGTGAGCTCGCCTGACCTATGAGAACCAGCGATTTTGACTATGACCTCCCTCCGCAGCTTATCGCCCAGACTCCCATAGAGCCTCGCGACCACTCCCGCCTTATGGTGCTGGACAGGGCCAGCGGCGCCATCGAGCACCGCCATTTTTACGACATCCCGGGCTACCTGAGGCCCGGCGACGTGCTGGTCCTCAATGATAGCCGCGTCATCCCGGCCCGCTTGAGAGGCAGGAGGTCAGATACGGGGGGTGGGGTTGAATTGCTCCTGCTCCACCCCATCGGCGAGAGACAGTGGGAATGTCTGGCGCGCCCGGCGCGTCCCCTGGTACCCGGGGTCGGTCTCGTCTTCGGGGGCAACGGCGACAGCCCCGCGTTGCACGCGGAGATTGTCGGGGTCAGGGAGCAGGGAATACGGCGCGTCTGCTTCTCCAACGAAGCCCTGTTCGAGAAGCTGGGCTACGTTCCGCTGCCACCCTACATCCACACCCCCGTCGCAGACGCCGAACGTTACCAGACCGTCTATGCCCGGAGCCGGGGCAGCGCCGCCGCCCCCACCGCCGGGCTGCACTTCACGCCGGAGCTTCTGGAAGAGGTGCAGGCCAGGGGAATCTCGACGCTGTTCACCACGTTGCACATCGGGCTGGACACCTTCCACCCCGTGCACGAGGAAGACCCCCGTTGCCACCACATCCACCGCGAGTTCGGCTGCCTCACACCGGAGGTGGCCGACGCTATCAACCGGGCCAGGGCAGAACGCCGCCGCATCATTGCCGTGGGCACCACCTCGGTCAGGGTAGTGGAGCAGGCTGCGGCAGCCGGAAACGGCGCGGGAGTCTACCCCTTTCACGGGTGGGCCGGCCTTTTCATTCTGCCCGGCTTCCAGTTCAAGGCCATCGATTGCCTGATAACCAACTTCCACCTCCCCCGCTCCACGCTGTTCATGCTGGTGAGCGCCTTTGCCGGCAAGGAGCTCATCGATAGGGCCTACAGGGAGGCCATTCGCGAGCGCTACCGGTTCTACAGCTTTGGGGATTGTATGTTGATTCTGTGAAGGAGACCGGTTGCGGGGTGGTCAGGTTGTTGGTATGATATCCGTAGGATACGGAGGTCTTGGTATGGCTTTGAAGAAAAGAGTGGAGGTCCTTTTCGACCCAGGGCAGTACGCGAAGCTTGAGAAGGTTGCCCGGAACGCGGGTGAGTCGGTGGGGTCTCTGGTCCGCAAGGCTGTGGAGCGGGAATACCTGCGGCCGACCGACGACGAGAGACGGCAAGCTGTGAGGGAGTTGTTGCAGATGCGCCTTCCAATAGGGGACTGGGAAGATGTCGAGGCCGATTTGCTGAAATTGAAAGGCCTGGCTCTTTGAAACTTCTTGACACCAACATCGTGGTCTATGCCTTTGGCGGGCCGCACCCCTATAGGGATCCATGCCGCAGGCTATTCGAAGACATCGCCAGGGGCAACAGCGGTTACCAGATAGACGTTGCACTCCTCCAAGAAGTCTTGTACGTTTACTCATACCGTGCGGAACGAGCACATGCCCTTGAGCTGTTCGACAGGCTATTGAAGATATTCCCTGACCCATTGCCTTTCCGTGAAGCGGAAGTCAGGAAGGCCAGGGAGCTTCTCGGTAAATATGGACGGCTTTCGCCTCGGGATGCTGTGCACCTGGCCGTGGCCCTCGCCCAGGACGTTGAGGCGGTGGTGACCGCAGACGAAGACATGTTCCAGGTAAGCGAGGTCACTTGCTACAAGCCTTCGGATATCTATCCCTGAAGAACGGCAAGTGAGGGTCGCTGAAGGTAGCCGGATGAAAGTTGTCTGAGCGACGCTGTTTCCGCTATTGCAGAACACTGGCTTAATGCTGTCGGTCGGGTCTCCCAACCTGACCGCTCCATGAATGAAAGTGAGTGCGGGTTTCAAACCCGTCCCTACCAGGCCCTGGAACCCGTCGGGAGGCGACGTGACAGATCAGAACGAACGGCAATTCATTTCCCTTACCCATGACGAAGCTGAACACCGCGAGAGGGTAACCGGCGACGTCAGGCGGCGCCTGGAAGCGGCCAGCGATGCTGTAGCCCTGACCCTGAGCGCACTCACGTCGCTGGCGGAGCCGCTTGCCCGCAATGAACCAAGGGGCTTTGTATCCCTCCTTTTCGCCCGGTGCGCCAACAACATCCGTTTCGCGGTCCTGGGATTGGAGACCGGCTACTATACCGGCGCCAGCGCGGTGCTGGGGTCGGCGTATGAGGCGTTGTTGCACGGCGTCCTTCTTGAATCGGACCCCGGGGAGATAGCAGCCTGGTTCAGGAACGAGTTTTCAAGCAGAGCAGAAAACGACACCTACGCCGGGCGGCAGGGCCAGAAGAAAAGAGCCAGGAAGGCGCTATTGGACTTCGAAAATGACCACTCCATCGGCAAGGATGCCATGTATGAGTTCATCGAAAAGGCAGACAAGCGCATCCATAACACTGTCCACGGCCTGGCGGACGAGTTCGGAGTCGATGTCGAGCAGCTTATGCCCGAGGAACTGGCAAAGCAAATAGAGGCCGGGGGACGCATCGATACTGCCCTCTTTCGTTACGCACTGCTGAGCAGTTTTGGCAAGAACCTGCTGGACCGCCAGCCACCGGCCTCAGACCCCGGCGGCCCGACTCCATCGGTCCCTCTGTACTTGCGACATGACGAGGCCACCCTCGCCGACCTGTCGCTGTTCGCCTTCTACATCGCCCACCGACTGCTGGACTTCACCAGGTCCATCTTCGAACTGAATGAGAAAGAGTTCGAGCAGGACTATGAGGAATGGCACAAGTCAATCCGTGAACTTGGCGAGGCCAAGGAGTGAGCCAGCCACAGCCAATCCCGTAGTTGCCCGGCTACGGCTTTGGCTACAGGTTGGGACATCACTCGGCAGTGGGGCGTCGCTGGCAACATCTGTTGGTAGCTATGGAGACCCCCCCGACCCCCTTTACGTAAAGGGGGCCGTTCCGATTCCTCGTGGGGAATCGGAACGGGGGATTTCCGATAGCAGACATGGTTCTTGCATTGTCACCCTGTCCGAGCAAAGCATCGGACTCCGTGCGCGGAGAGTCCCCACTTGTCGGGACGAAGGGTCTGGGGTGGGCGTTCCCCACCTCGTTCCCCAGATGCTTCGCGGAGTTCACCCTGAGCAGCGCCGAAGGGTCTCAGCATGACAGGTGGCGCGGCCAGACCCACATGAGTCGTTCAATAATGCAAAGACCCGGACGGCCCTCTCCAAGAACTGGCATGCCGCTCGAATTTGTAGTATCATTCGGGTTGTTGAAGTTCAATCAGAATCCCGAAGCCGCCACCCCCTCTCCCCTCCCTGGCCCCACAGAGCCAATCTTCACCCGTAACTTTGTATGCGATGCCCTGGCTAACCTGTTCACCTTTGCCTCGTTCCATGTTCTGCTGGCCACGCTTCCAATATACGTCGTTCAAATCGGCGGACGTCAGTCGGAGGTAGGGCTGGTGATAGCGGCGTTCGCGGTGACCTCCCTGGCAACCCGCCCTTTCGCCGGGCAGGCGACCGACATATGGGGAAGGAAGCGTCTAATGGTGCTGGGTGGCCTGGGGATGGGCCTTTCGCCACTACTCTACATCGTAAGCACATCGGTACTGCCGCTTATCGGCGCAAGGCTGGTACAGGGAATAGCCTTCGGGGTAATGGGTACCGCCACCGCCGCCCTCCTGGCCGATGTGGTGCCGGCATCGAGGAGAGGCGAGGCAGTCGGCTACTTCGGTATGTCAAACAACCTTGCCATGGCGGCGGGTCCGGCGCTGGGGATCGTTATCTTGCAGGGCCTGGGGTTTACCAATCTCTTCCTCGTTTCGGCCGGCATAGGGTCGCTAGCCTTCGTTTTTGCTCTTCTGGTCCGCGAGCCTCCCCGACAATCACGGCCGAATTCACCCAAGAGGTCTCCCCTGGTGGTGCGCGCCGCCCTGTTCCCCGCCTCCATGATGTTCTTTTATGCGCTGACCTTCGGGGGGGTCGTTACCTTTCTGCCTCTGTTCGCCGTTAGCCGGGGACTCGGCAACCCCGGCCTTTTTTTCACGGTCCAGGCCACCGTAGTCATGGCGCTGAGAGGCTTCACCGGGAAGCTCTCCGACCGTTTTGGGCGGGGTGCGGTTGCCCTTCCCGGGATGGTCGCGCTGGCTATCAGCCTGGTACTGCTATCCCGGGCATCGTCCGTGCCTGCTTTTCTGACCACAGCCGCACTCTATGCTGTGGCCTTCTCTTGCATTCAGCCGTCCATGACGGCCCTGGTTATGGACCGCGTCAAACCGGAGATGCGGGGGGCGGCAATGGGCACCTTCATTTCCTCTATGGACGCAGGGATAGGCAGCGGCGCTTTGCTGTGGGGCGTGGTTTCCGGACTTACGGGCTACTCCCACATGTACCTGATAGCAACTTCAGTACCCGTAATCGCTATCGGGCTATACATGTGGGCAACTCGTGGGAAGCTAGAAGTAGGAAATCAGAAGTGAGGAGATGGACGTAGACCCCTCCCCTGTTTCTCACATCTCACTTCCCACTGCTTACCTCTTGTCAGCCTTCCACCCGGATGAAATTAGCTATCTCCCTCACCACTTCCAGGGCAGCCGCTTCCTTCAACGCCTTCTGCATGGCGGACTCGCGGGCTGGATGGGTCATGATGACGATCTCCGCGGTCTGAGCCTGTCGGTCGTTCTCCTTCTGGATAACCGAGGAGATACTGATCTGGTTCTCACCGAGGATGCGCGCTATCTGGGCCAGCACACCCGGGCTATCGGCCACATTCATCCGCAGATAGAACCTGGTCTCGATGTCAGCCACGGGTATAATGGCCTTGTTCCTGTCGGAGCGCAGCCAGGCCGGGGCTAGCCCGGCGCAACAGATATTGCGGGAGATAGCCAGCACATCTGCCATGATGGCGCTGGAGGTAGGCTCCGCGCCTGCCCCCCGCCCGTAAAAGATCACCTTGCCCACCAGGTCGCCCTCTACCTGGACGGCATTATAGACGCCGCCCACCTGCGCCAGCAAAGAGTCGGAGGGGATAAACACAGGATGGACCCGGGCCTCCACCGCGCCATTCTTCTCTTTGGATATGGCCAGCAATTTTATGGTGTAGCCCAGTTCTCGCGCGTAGCGGAAGTCCCGTGCGCCCAGACGGGAGATGCCCTCCTGAAAAACATCCTGGGGCCGCACCTGGCTGCGGAACGCCAGAGTGGCCAGGATGGCCAGCTTGTAGGCAGCATCAGTACCCTCGATGTCGTTGGCAGGATTAGCCTCGGCATAACCCAGCTCCTGGGCCTGCCGCAGCGCCGCCGAGAAGTCCATCCCCTCGTTGGCCATCCGGGTGAGTATGTAGTTGGTAGTGCCGTTGATTATGGCATGGATAGCGGAGATGCGGTTGGCCGCAAGGTCCTGCTGGAATGGCGCGATAAGAGGTATGCCGCCGCCCACGCTCGCCTCGTAGCGGAGTTCCCTGCAGTGCTCCCGCGCCAGCGCCAGCAGCCCAGGGCCGTGCTTGGCAATGACTTCTTTGTTCGCGGTTACAACGTGCTTGCCACGGACCAGGGACTGTTGTATGTAGTCCTTAGCCGGTGACTCACCCCCCATCACCTCGATGACAATATCCACAGTGGGGTCCGCCAGGACATCGTCGAACCTTGTGGTCAACAGGCGAGGCTCGACCTCCAGTTCGCGGTGTTTAGCAGGGTGGCGAACGAGGACCTTCCGTAAGGACAACGGCAGACCGAGTTGCTCCGCGAACATGTCGGCCCTCTTCCACAACACCTTGGCGACGCCGCTGCCGACCACTCCCAGACCCAGCAACCCGATACCGATGTAGCTGCGTTTCTCCAAATTGCTATCCTGCCCTAGCAGACAAACGACAACCGTCGCATGTCACCCGCTGAGCTGCTGCAATAACCAGGTGAGCCTCTTGGGTTGTACCCGTCCGGTGTCTTTGTCCACCAGAAGGTTCTCCAAACTGTGCTGCTTCCTGGCCTCCTCCACCCAATTGCTCAAGGCCCTTGACTTCATGGCCTTGAGCGTATCCTCGTCTATCGGCCTGTCATTCTGCCGGTCCGTCGCCAACAGAATGAAATACCCCCTCGGAGTGGCGATGGGCTGGCTGAGCTCCCCAGTAGACAGGCCGAACGCAGCCGCCTCGAGGTCGGGATAAAGACCCCGGGGCGCCCACCCCAGGTCACCCCCTTTTTCTTTGGTGGCATCGTCCTTAGACGACTCCTTGGCGACGGCGGCAAAGTCGCTTCCGCTCTCCAGTTTGGCGCGGACCTCGTTGGCTTCAATATCTGTATCCAGGAGGATCACGCTAAGCTTAACCTGCTCTCCCTGAGTGGGTATCTGACTTTCCAGCTTCTCCTGCATCTTCTTCCGGAGCACGGTGTTCGTCACAACCTCCCGGAAAAAAGATTCAGGTACCTTCAGGGTGTTTATGCGCCGACGGAGGCGCTGCTGAATCTCCTCCTCACCTATCTTACCCTTCTCATCGGGGGTGACGGCGCTGTCGCGAATGGCCTCGTTTACTTCATCGTCGCTAACCGAGACGCCCATCCCGGCTGCAGCTTCCTTGATGATCTGGCTGTTCTGGATTTCCTCAACAATCAAAGGAGCTATCGATTGTACCGTATCGGCGTCGCTCTTGCGCTGGCCGCCGAGCGCCATACGCAAATAGTTGGCCAAATACTGCATATTCACAGTGGTATTGTTCACTCGCACGGCCGGCTCCCATCGCGGGGCGATTCGCGAGGTGAAAAACCCGTAGCCCAGCACACCCACGATCACGGCAATGATAGCTGACCCAACCAGAATGGTAATTCGTTGCCGCCGGCGCTCTTTCTGCCACCGGGATACTTGACGTGGCGTGAGCACCTTGGCGGGCGCTGCCGAGGACTTCTTAGGCAAGCGTTAACCCCCTGAGGACGAGAATTGAAACTAAGCCTTTCAAGCTATACCCCCCGTTACTGCGGGGGGTATAGTCTTGCACACGTTGGCTGGTTGGTCGATAAGGACCTCAGCCCTACCCTTGTCCCTGCGGAACTGGCGCAGGCGGAGGAGGCGGAGGGGGCGGCGCCGGGGCAGTGGCGATCACACTCTGCCGGACCGGGGCCGGCGCAAACTGGGCCGGCGTGAAGGGAAGCAGCGCCAGATGACGCGCCCGCTTCAGAGCAACGGCCAGCGCCCGTTGGTGCTTGGCGCAAGTGCCGGTACGCCGGCGAGGCTCGATCTTGGCCCGTACAGACATATAGCGGCGCAATTTGGAGACGTCCTTATAATCGATCGTCTCCACCTTGTCCACGCAAAACGCGCATACCTTGCGCTTGGGAACGTACTTCCCTCTTCCTTCCCTCTTGCCATCTTTCCGATACTTGTTGGGTCTATTCGTTCTAGGTTGAACCATGATCCTCCCTACTCTTCACACTATATGTTAACTGATTTGGCCTAAAAAGGCAGGTCCTCTACCTCAACGTCTTCCGCCGAGTTGGCATTTTCGTCTCCGGCAGGAGCGGCGGCAGCTTGCCTGTCAAGAAACACCACGCGGTTGGCGACGATCTCGTTGCGAAAGCGCCTCTGCCCATCCTGCCCTTCCCATGTCCTGGTACGTAATCTGCCTTCAACATACGCTCGCCTGCCCTTGGTCAGAAACTGGTTACAGGTCTCCGCCAGGCGGTTCCAGGCAACCACAGTAAACCATTCGGTCTCCTGGCGCCTTTCTCCTTCACGGGTAGTAAAATTGCGACTGACTGCCATGTTAAAGGATGTCACGGGATTGCCGGTGGGGGTAAATCGCATCTCAGGGTCGCTACCTATGTTGCCAATAAGCATAACCTTATTCAGACTGGCCATGTTTATCGTCTCCTTCCCAGAGGCACGAGTCAGGATTCGGGATGTACCCTATTTCTCAACCCTCACCAGCAGATAGCGCACAATGTCCTCGGACATCTTGAGGTTGGTTTCCATACCCCTGGCAAGGGCCTGTTCCCCCTGAAACTTGAAGAGTACATAGTTCCCTTCGTTAAACCTCTTTATGGGATAGGCCAGTCTGCGTTTGCCCTGTGGCTCAACCTGAGTGACACTCCCCTTACCGTCGACTACCCACCGGGTTATTCTATCTATCGTGGCAGTTAGCTTCTCCTCCTCAGCGTGAGGGTCCAAAATCACAGTCAACTCGTAATCTCGCAACAATCGCCTCCTGATTCTGTGCCATTATATCACGGGAAGAGGGCCTAGAAAAGGCTCTTGGGGGAAGTCCCCAACCCACGGGTTAGAAGGCCCTATCAGACAACACTTCCAGGAAGGGACAACTGAGCCCGCTCTCCGACGCTCCGAAACTGGCGCTCCCCAATTCTCGCCTCTTCGAGCCTGGAGAGCCGAGGCCCGTCCCTCGTGCCAGAACTTTCGCAAGCCGTCCCAATGCAGCTTCAAGAACCGCCGTGCATCTGGCCCCTCGAGGCTCAGTGCACGACACTTTTTCAAAGAGGTTGCGCGCACTTGTCATTCTGTCCGACGCATCGGACTCCGTGCGCGGAGAGGCCGTTCAGGGCCGAAGGGTTCACAGACAGACACTGGTCTCAAACTTCCGCCTGTCTTATCCAATGGCGAAAAACTGTTGTGTAATTAGCCCCTCAAGGAGAGAGGGGGCTTCAGCGCCAGCCCCAACAGGCGGGCCGGCAAGATCCACGGATACTGGAGCTACTGGCTTTTCTGACCGGCAGCGCTGTTTATGAAGTTGATAATATCCTTTGTCGACGTGCCCGGTCCAAATACTCCCTTGATGCCCAGCTTCTTCAGGGTGGTCACGTCCTCTTCCGGTATGATCCCTCCAGCCACTACCGGCCTATCCCCCAGCCCCTTTTTCTTCAGACCTTCCACGATCAGGGGGAAAAGCTCCATGTGGGCGCCAGACAGGATACTGAGGCCGATGACGTCCACGTCCTCCTGCAGGGCCGTTTCCACGATCATCTCCGGAGTCTGCCGGATGCCGGTGTATATCACCTCCATCCCGGCATCCCGTAACGCCCTGGCCACCACCTTAGCCCCCCTGTCGTGGCCGTCCAGACCGGGCTTGGCTACTAAGACTCGTATTGCGCCATGAGGTGCCAAAGTTGAAACCTCCTACTACTGAATTATATCTTTCGTTCCGGGTCTTGCCAGGCTAACAGCTCGCGGTGCTCACAGATCTCCACGAGCAACCCCCGTGTATGCTTTGGGTTTATCCAGGCACTCTTGACCTGAATGTCGCCTGGGGCGCTCGATGCTTCAAACACATCGACGCCCTTGGCCTTCAGGGACTTAACGGCCTCCCTGTAGTTGTTCACGGTCAGACAGAAGCTCCTCAGACCCTCCCCGCGCTTCTCTATGTGTTTGGCTACCAGGCCCTGCGGGTCTGTTGGCTGAATAAGCTCAACGTAATTGGTCCTGCCTACGCGGACTATGGCGTTGCTCACCCCCTGGAGCGGAGTGGTCGCGCGCTTTATCGGCCTGATGCCCCACAGCCTGTCATACATGGCCAGCGCCTGGTCGATGTTCTTCACCGCATGGTGGACGTGCGTCATAGCAACCACTAGGCTTCCGGGCTGTGGCGCCTCCTTGGGAAGATGCCCCAGGTGAGCCAGCAGTTTGTCATCCACCAACTCTATGAGAAGCCCCATCGTTGAGCGGGGATGAATCCACCCCCTGGCAGTCACCAGGTTGGTCTGGGGAGGCGTCTCAGCAACCTGAGCCCCTTTGGAACGCAAAGACTTGATTTCCTTAGCCACATCATCGACCACCCAGGAAAGGTGGTACATCCCCTCGCCCCGCTCCTTGATGAACCTGGCCAGGGCGCCTTTCTCCGACGTGGGTTGAAGCAGTTCGATATAGTTCTGCCCGATAGGGATCAGGGCATTCTCTGTGAAGTCCTCCGGGAACGAGGTCCGGCTCGACGGTCGCAGTCCCCACAGCTTCTCGTATATGGGCAGTACCTCATCAATGCTCTTGACGGCATGGCCGAAGTGACTGAAACGGGTTATCATACTTCCTCCTGGACTCCCGGGCCGCTCGTACTTGGCATACTTTCTCTTGGCGGCTCTGCAAGGACGCCCTCAGATGGGCCCCCGCAACTTATCCCCTGTATTCGGGGTCTTGGAAGCGAAGAAGCTCCTCGTGCTGGCCCAGCTCCACCAGCAGTCCGCCGGTGTACCGGGGGCTGATCCAGGCGCTCCTGAGTTGAAAGTCCCCTGGCGCTCCGGCAGGCATCACCAGCACCTCAACCCCTGTGGCCTGAAGGGACTTGACGGCCGCTTCGAAATCCCCGACCGTAAAGCAGAAGCTCCTCAGTCCCTCACCGCGCTTTTCTATATGTCTGGCGACCAACCCCCGGGGATCGGTAGGCTCCAGCAATTCAATATAGTTGGCCTTGCCGATTCGGACTATGGCATTCTTCACCCCCTGGGCAGGGGTAGAAGTGAGTTTGACGGCTTTGAGGCCCCACAGACGGTCGTACATCGCCAGGGCTTTGTCTATGCTTTTCACAACGTGGTGCACGTGGGTCATGGCAACTACAAGACTGCCCGGTTGCCCGCCCTGTTCCGTCCGATGCTCCGGGTGAGCCAGCAGCTCTTCGTCCACCAGTTCTATTAGGAGACCCATGGTGGAACGGGGATGAATCCAACCTCTTGTGGTTACCAGGTTAGTCTGCGGAGGCGCCTCAGCGACCCGGGCGCCTTTGGCTCGTAGAGACTTGATCTCCTTGCCCACATCATCCACTACCCAGGAGAGGTGATACATACCCTCGCCCCGCTCCCTGATGAACCTGGCCAGGACGCCCTTCTCCGATGCGGGCTGCAAAAGCTCTATGTAGTTCTGGCCAACTGGAAGCAGGGCATTCTCTGTGAAGTCTTCGGGGAACGCCATCCAGCTCGACGGGCGCAGCCCCCAGACTTTCTCGTATGTGGGCAACACGTCATCTATGCTCTTGACAGCATGGCCGAAGTGACTGAAACGGGTTATCATGCGCTCTCCCTGCCTCCACACTGATCGCACAAGGGTTACTTCTTCTCCACCAGTTCCACGAGAACGCCCTTGGCTGCGCGAGGATGAAGGAATGCGACCATACCCTCGACACCCTTCTTCGGCTGCTTATCGATCAACTCCACACCCTTCCCGGCCAGCGCCTTGATCTCTTTCTCGATATTGTCGACTTCGAAGCAGATGTGGTGAATCCCCTCGCCGCGCTTCTCGATGAACTTGGCGACGCCGCTTTCGGCGTTGAGCGGCTCCAGGAACTCCACGTAGCTGCCGCCCACCGGCAGAAACCCGGTCTTCACCCCCTGCTCCGGTACGGACTCCACCTTTTCCAGTTTGAAACCAAGCGCCTCGTAGGTTCTAACCGCTTCATCCATATTCTTCACGGCAATACCGATGTGGGCAATACTCTTGATCATTGAACCTCACCCCCTAACCCCCTCTCCAACATCGGAGCGGGGGAACGATAAATCAGGCCGATGTATCGGCCTCTGGACTCTCCCATTAGCTTGCCGCGCGGCATTTTCATAAGTCATGGCGGCTTCGACAAGAGCCTTGTTGGATTGTGAGTCCGCCGCGGGCAGGCAATTCCTGCTGCTTCATGCCAGGGCTGAAGCGGGCCACGAAACTTCTTGCCTCTGGCCTCTTGCCCCCTGTTTCTTGAAGCTACCACTCCACGGACTTACGGTGGTAGTCCTGGTAGTCCTCAACACTGAATTTGAAAAATTCGGCTTCGTCAAAATCGCTGAAAGCCCGTCTCAACAGCAGGGCCACATTGAGCTTGGAAAGGTCCATGTCACAGACCATGGCGTTCAGCTTCGCCCTCGCCTTGCCGCTCGCCACTTCGGCCATCTCCATGGAGTGGGTGTACTCCTTCATGGTTTGGGCGGAACAGGCCCCCGCCTTGTGGACAATCTTCATCACGGGCTTCATCTTTAGCCAGTCCTGGTGGTCATAGTAGGACTTCCACGGCTCCCAGAGTATCAGGGCATCTTCAGCTTTCTTGATCGACACGTTGCAGGCGTCGCACTTCAGATTCGGATCGATTTTCATACTCAAGCCTTCCTTACTTACCTTTGAACCGTGGCGCTCTCTTCTCCAGAAACGCCTTATAGCCTTCCTTGTGGTCCTCCGACATCATGAGCAGACTGATAGCCTCCGTGGTGTACTCGATCTCCTCGCCGCCGCTATGCCGGTTGATGGCAGCCTTGGTCATAGCCGCCGATAGCGGGGAAATGGTGATTATCTTCCTGGCCATATCCTTGGCGGTCCGCAGTAGCTTCGACAGCGGCACAACCTGGTTCACAATACCGAACTCCAGCGCTTTGTGGGCGCTGATGGGTTCCGCCGTCAGCGCCAGTTCCTTGGCCCGTTTGACCCCGATGACCTGGGCGAGCCGGAGCACAGCAAAAGCCGGCATAAGCCCGACCTTGCCCTCGGGAAGGCCGAAGCTGGCATTCTCCGAGGCGATGGTAAGGTCACAGGCCAGGGCAAACTCGAAGCCGCCCCCCAGGGCATAACCGTTAACCGCGGCTATTACCGGCTTTTCCATCTTCTCCAGCTTCATCATCACGGGCATGACCCGCTTGATAAAAGCCCTGGCGCCAGCCCGCCCGACACCCTGGAAGATGCTGATGTCGTCGCCGGCGCAGAAGGCCCGGTCGCCGGCCCCGGTCAAGATAGCTACCCTCACCTCCCGGTCGCAGTCCGCCATCTCGAAGGCCCTGTCCAGCTCATCATACATCCTCAGGTCCATGGCGTTGAGCTTCTCGGGGCGGTTCAGGGTGACGGTGGCTATGGTGTTGTTGTCAGTTTTCTCGTAGGTGATGGTGCGAAATATCATGATTGCTCCTTTGCCACGTGGGGAGATATACCGTAATCCGCCATCAAGAGGCCCGAAACAGGGGATCCATCATGTCATTCCGGCCTCCGAGCCGTCCCGACTTGTCGGGATGGCCTGAGTTTACCCCGTACACCGATACTGGGCCAAAATGACAATTGTTGCGACACCAGCCGGTGAAGAATCATTCCGTTTCGTGAGATTGAAGTGACGGTGGATATTGGTATTCCTTAATCTACCATCAAGAAGAGAGCTGACCCCGACTTGTCGGGGCCATACGAACGGTAAGATCCCGCCTTGTCGGGACCTGTCCGTAGAGCGTCCAGTTGCACCAGCTAGGTGAATAAACCTTACCTTTCCTGAGATTCAATGGGTGGCGGATTCTGGCTGCCCTGAATCCGCCATCAAATCCCTCTCAATCTCCCTTTTCCAAAGGGAGAGGTGGGTTGGCCGCCTATTTGCCGCAAGGTGCGCGCGGACCAAGGTGCTGCACCAGCCAGGTGAAGAATCGTTCCGTTTCGTGAGATTGAAT
>JACQTY010000064.1 GCA_016210545.1 Chloroflexota bacterium | reverse complement strand
GGAGAGCGCCTCCTTTGCAAGGAGGAGGTCGGGAGTTCGAATCTCCTCAGCTCCACCACTATCTTTTCCCTTTTTGTCCTCTTGCCAAGTCCCAACAATCGATTGCCAAGCATCAAACAGGCGTGTGAACACACGGGTTGATGTCTGTAGCATAGTCCGGAGAGCCCGTAGCGGGCTCCCCCGAGTCATGTGCCTGCTGGAAGAAAACAGGTGTGTGGCAAGCCTGATGGCGCCCTCTGAGTCAGGTGACTATACCCTCAAGTGGGATGTGGTGCAGGAAGGCATCACCTGTTTCTCGTTCAACAATGCAGCTACGCAGGACATACCGGTTACCGTGCAGTAGGCAAGTCCGAAGGAGCGATCGGTACCGCATGCCAATTAAGGTAGAGATATACCCTCCTCTGAGGCGTTTCATCGGCCAAAAAGCGGTAGAGGTAGATGGTCAGATGGACACCGTCGAGAAGCTCCTGGACTATCTCACGAAACGCTACAACAAGGGGTTCAGGAAAGAAGTGATCGAGGGGATGCAAGACTACTCGTATCTCGTGACGGTCAACGGACGGCCTACTTGGGACCTGTCTACCACGCTTTCCGACGGGGATGTCGTAACTATTTCGGCCCACTTTGCAGGAGAATAGGCGGGGAAGTCCCAGGCTCCAATATCCAAATTCCAAGCGGGGGGGCCGGAAGTCTGGAATCTGGAGCTTGTGATTTGAGAATTTACTGGTACAGACTGACTGCGCTCTCCAGCTTGCGCTCTTTCGTCGGCAGAGTCTGCCCCCGCTGGCGCGCCTGGAGGACGTAGTCTTTTCCCAGCAGGGCGGCGCCGATGCAGCCCGTAAGCAGCGGCTCGGACGGCACGCGAAGCGGGCAACCCAGCCTGGACTCCAGGGCCTTGACCAGCCCGATGTTCTTGGCCCCACCGCCGGTTATCACCACGTCCTTCTCCAGCCCCATCCTGTCCACCATAGCGCCGATACGGTGGGCGATGGCCTGGTTGACCCCCGCCACGATGGACTCGGGGCCGGCCCCGGTAGCCAGATGGGAGACAATCTCCTGTTCGGCGAAGACGGTGCAGGTGCTGGATATTTTGACCGCGACAGGTGCCCGCAACGACATCTCACCCAGCTCCTCCAGCTTCAGGCCCAGCTTCTCGGCGACGACCTCCAGAAAGCGACCCGTGCCCGCGGCGCACTTGTCGTTCATGACGAACTCCTTGACGCGGCCGTTAGGCAGCACCCGGATGGCCTTGCAGTCCTGCCCGCCGATGTCTATCACAGTGCGGGCCGACGGGAAAAGGCTGCTCACGCCCCGGGCGTGGCAGGATATCTCCGTCACCTGTCTATCGGCGAAGGGGACATTGACGCGGCCGTAGCCGGTGGCGATGACGTAGGTAACGCCGCCAAATGGGATACCGGCCTGGGCGAGCGCCGACTCCATGACCTTGTTGGCCAGGCGGCGGTGCTCCGGACCGGTCGGCCCGATGACGGAAGATACGACACCGTCGTTGATTATGGCCACCTTGGTCATGGTGGAGCCGATATCGATGCCTGCGAAATACATTTGGAGTGGTCTTGCCTTTACCCTTTCCCTATAGCCCGTAGAGAATCATCTTAATGCAGACGCATTAGACTCAGATGCATTACCGCAAAAGAAATATGCCCGGTCATTAGCGAGCGAAGCGAAGTCCCGACGGATCGGGACTTCGTCGCTCCGCTCCTCGCAATCCCCCATGCACGCTTGCTGCGGGCACCACAAAGTATGAAAATGGTGCTTACTCCTGTCATCCTGGAGCGTAGCGAAGGATCCCAGGGTGGTGGGGCATGCCACCCTACACTGAGATTCTTCGTCGCTACGCTCCTCCAGAATGACAGAGCGGCTATTTTCATGACAATGACGAATCATGCACGTCTGAGTGATGAAATATGGCGTGACTACCCTTTTGTCGGACCTTCTGGAATCCGATTCTTTGAAGACCGTTGATGACTTCCCGAGCCTTGAGACGAGGGAGCCGCGTCATACAGCTATGGTAACCTTCTGGGTATCAACCTCTAAGGGGATTTCATCACCCCTCTCTTTGCGATACTCAAGGCAGAGTTCAAGTACCTCTTTCATATTCGCCAGGCATTTCTCGAAGGTATTGCCCTGGGCGCGAGCCTCCGGGACGAGAGGGCAACTAGCTACGTAGAACCCATCTGGTGCTTTTCTTATGATAACCGTGTATTCCATGCGACACCTCACCCAGAATCATAGAATATTGATGCTACCAACCACTCTTGTCATCGTGGAGCCTATGTCAATGCCGGCGAAGAACACTATCCCAGCGTCTCCAGTCTGTAGGGTGGGTGCAGCCTCGATTTGGTCGGGGCGAAACCCACCATCAACGCGGCAATCCGACACACTTGTTTCTTCTGTTGATGAGGTGGGTTTCGTTTCACTTCACCCACCCTACACCTTCGTTCCTATCCGCCCCTGGCTGTTAACTGAGAGGTCGTTTTGCTCAAGGACGGCCTGAATGTCATGGTCGGCGATAAGCCGGTCGACTTCATCCTGATGGTCATGATAGTAGCTAAGCGCGTCATACACCGCAGCCGGAATGAGGTGGGGGTACAAGGCGAGGATTTCATCCACGGACTCACCCATCTTGTGCAGCTTCACAATGAGGGTCACTTCAATCCCCGTGTTCTTAAGGATGGGCCGCCCGCCGCGTATCCCCTTGACCCGTACTATGTGGGGGTGTTCCGTTCTACTCTCCATTACCATGTTTCTTTACCCTCTTCCGGCGCTGGCGTTACGGATCCGTCGGAACCTCAATGCCTTGAAGGTCGATGCCCATTTTCTGCAGGAGCTTGCGATAGTGCTCCTTATATCTACGATCACTGTTACCCCGCAACCTCATTTGGATTGCTACGAAGGGTAAAATCGCTGGGGCTGTTCTCTCGAATATGGGGCGGTACGCTTGTGCAATTTCTTTGGCTGACTCAATGTCCATGATGAGTGGAATGGCAACTATGTCAAAGTCCAACAGCACTTGTTCCACGGCTTCAAGGGGCCTGGAGGCCCCTTCGTTTCTTAGCCTGTCGTTGAATTCCCGTATCTTGCTTACATTCTCCTTCAGTTCGCTCAAAACTGCCCCTATTTTGACGTGCACGCCCCCCGACTCCCCAACATATTTATCGCCCAGTACATCCTGTGCGACTCTGCCCAAATCATGCGCAAAGCCAGTATGCAAGTATTCTCGCATCCGATAGCTTCGCTCGTTGCTCAGCGTCTTGTGCACCTGGCTAAGAGCGGCGAATGTGTTTGCTTGGTGCAGCTTCACTGTTTGGATCGCAGCTTCGGCATTAGCCTGTTGCAGCTTTTTAGTTTGCTCTGCAACCTCCTGCCGCAGCTTGCGGGTTTCCCACGCATACCACGCAGCAATGCCTGCCGTTATAAACAGTATTCCCGCTGTGATTGACAGTACGAACGTTTCCAAATTCATCTTTTGTGCCCACGAGTGGCCGGTGGCTCACCCTCGCGCCTGTGGTAACTCTGGTTGCGTGCGCGCAACTGTCCCCTGGCTATCGTTTCCGGTAAATCTCGCTCCGATGACCGATGGCATGGATTACAATAGCCTGCTCGCCGCGGGGAATCTCGTAAAGAACTCGGTAGCCGCCAACGCGAAGCTTGTAAAGTCCAGATAACTCACCTGTCAGTCGTTCGTAATTGACAGTTTCCGCGTTCGCGGCAAGCCAGTTAACTCGCTTGGCGATGCGTTGCCGATAGCCTTATCAAGCCTCTCAAGCTCTTTCGTCGCCTCAGGCACAATTCGGACGTTATGCACGTAGGCTATTCTATCCCCAGGCGTCGCGTCACGTCTTCGAAAGCCTCCCCCCGTTCGCCAGCACCCACAGCCCTCCGTTGCCGTAGCAGCCTTCGGCGCAGCTCTTCTTTGACCTTCAAACCATTGTCGGGATCTCCAATCAATTCAACGAGCTTCTGCTCTATGAGCATTTCCAACATTTCTCTGAGTTCGTCGGTCGTCATCTGAGCCACTGTATTAGCCATACCAGCCTCCGTTTTACCCTATCGTCTCCAGAAACGCCTGGATCCTCGTGCGCAACTGGCCGATGGTGAACACGCTGTAGTCATCCTCCAGGTGCAGCACCGGGAAGCCGTTCTCCTCCAGATAATCTCGCACGTCTGGGATGTCGAACTCATAGGTATCGCAGAAGCGGATGATGTAGAATATCACCCCCTGTACGCCGAAGTCCTTCGCATGGTCCAACAGATAGCCGAAGCGATTCTCTACGTCCTCTTTGTGCGAGCCGGTCTTCGGCCGATAGGTGCGGGGGCAGTTCAGCCCGCCCAGGTAGCGGTCCACCAGGCCATCCATCCGGTCGGGCGTAGGCTTCACGTCCTGCCAGAAGCAGCGGGTAGCGGTGCACAGGTCGTCCATGACCACATTGGCGCCACAGTCCTCCACCAGTTGGATGAAGGCTGTATCGTCCATCTCGCTGCCGTAGACCAACAGCCGGGGCCGCGGCTCCGGCCGCTTTGGCGCCGACGGCGCTTCCCTGATCACGTCTCGAACCAGGTCGTTGAACTCCTGGACCGGGATCCCCATCCCGGCCACCAGCAACTGCGTGACCTGGGTGCCCGACATCAGGGGAGGGTCCTGCTTCCTCAGCTCATATAGCTCTCGGAGCAGCGAACGGTTCTCGTTGTGCAGGCCGATGGCTTTGTCCAGGCGCTCCTGGGTGAGTTCGACGCCGGCATACTCCTCCAGGCTGCGGCGGAAGCTCTCCAACTCCCGTTTGAAAAACTCGTAAGAGGTGGCATCCAGCATGTGGGGCACATTGATAAAATGGGTGTAGGCTGGCTTCTTGTAGTGCTTCCAGATATCATAGATACGCTGGACGGTATCGCAACTATGAGGGACGACCAGGCCGTCCAGGAAATCGTACTGGCCCTTCAATGCCAGGTCGAAACAGCTTCGCATGAAGGGACACATAATGGTCTCCAGATAGGCATCGGCCCGGCTTACCGGCTCTTTGACGGTACCCTGGATACGGAAGGGCACCAGGTCCAGCGCCGTCAGGAACTCTACGGGAGGGTAGCAACAGAAATAGCCGATGATCTTCTTGCCCTGGACGCGCAGCTCCCTGGCCCGGGCGCCGCGGTTTTCATAAAGCTGTTTCACCTTGTCCATAGCGGAAGTCTTCGCTCTAACCATCAGATAACCTCTTCTTGCTTCAGCTTCTCTATGTCTTCCCAGGAGTAGTTCGCCAGTTCCATCAATACCTCTTCAGTGTGCTGACTGAAAATGGGCGCCGGCAGGCGGATGGCGCCCGGTGTCTTACTGAAGTGCACCGGTATCCCCGGCAGCTTCACCTTCCCCAGAGTCGGGTGCTCGTAGTCGGTGACATATTCGTTGGCGACCGCCTGAGGGTCTGAAAGCAGGTCAGCGACGGAGTTGACCGGCGTCACGATGAAGTCCCCCTGGGATTTCAGGTACTTCACCCACTCGGCGGACTGGCGTGTGGCGAATATCCTGTCCAGGATAACGACGAGTTCGCGTGCATTCCTCTCCCGGCTTACAGCGTCGGCAAATCGTGGGTCTTTCTCCAGGTGGCCGATGCCCAGGGCCTTGCACAACGGTGGCCAGTGTCTATCCGGCTGAAGATGTGCCAGGGCTATCCACTTGCCATCCTGGCACTGATAGTGGTTCCACAGGGGATTAAAGGCGCTGGCCCTCTCCTGGCGGGGCAGGTCCCTCCCGACCAGACAGGCCGCTGCCACATTCAATGCCTGGAAGGCGATCATGCTTCCAAAGTGGGAGCAGTCTATCTCCTGCCCGACTCCCAGCCGCTCCCGGGCCACCAGGGCAGCCAGTATGCCGTAAGCCAGGAAGATGCCGCCCATCTGATCGGCCAGTCCGCCGACCATCCCCTGCGGCGGCGTGTCCGGGTCGCCAACCGCGTTCATTATCCCTGAACGAGCCAGGCCCAGGTAGTCAAATGTCGGCTCATCCCTCTCCGGTCCCTTTAAGCCATAGCCTGAGGCCGTGGCATATATGATCCGGGGATTGCACTCCTTTAATTTGACATAATCCAGCCCGAGACGTCCCGCCACCCCCGGGCGGAAGTTCTGCACGAACACGTCCGATTTCTCGGCCAGCCGGTATATGATCTCCTTGCCCCCGGGCTTGCGCAGGTCGAGGGCGATGCCCCTTTTGTTGCGGTTGTTGTTCTCGAAGTAGAAGTTCCTGCCGCCCGGCAGTTCGGCGGCCAGGCCGCGGACGCGCTTCATACCCCGCCCCGGGTCGCCGGCTACCCTTTCTTCAATCTTAATTACCTCGGCGCCCAGGTCGCCGAGCATGGCAGTGGCCACAGGGCCTTGTTGCCAGATAGTCCAGTCGAGGATTCGGATGCCTTCCAGAGGGGATGCCAAATGCGACGGCCTCCTTGTCAAAATCAAGTTCATTCTAGGCCATTGCAGATAGAAAAGCAACTTTGGAGGACCCCGATGATGGCCACTAACAGGATATAGCGACATCTACTTGTCATTCTGAGCCGCAGGCGAATCTCGATAAATCGGGACCGCCCGTGGCGGCGTTACTCCAACGAGAGACCCCCAAAGTCGATGACCATCACCGGGGCCAGGGCGCCGTGACCCATGATCCGCCATCAAGATTGACGACAAATGGAAGAAACGTGAGGGGCCTTACCGTTTCTCCCCCTTTCGCAAAACTGACCTTTACCCATATTTTGGTGGCTGG
>JACQTY010000047.1 GCA_016210545.1 Chloroflexota bacterium | reverse complement strand
TTCCATGTCCTGCCCCGGCCATGGACAATGAAATTCATTATCTGCGTGCCTGCCTCCTTGTACCCTGCACCCTTGCCATAAAATCTCTCATATAGTTTCTCGAATTCAAGATAAGCGCCGTCCATATGAGAGGCGACAATATCGCCCGCGGGTACGGGAATGCGCAGCTCATGTACCTGCCGGCTGTATTTCATATCCACATAGCGCTCGAGGACTATCTGGTCTCGCTTGAACCCCTCTTTCGCCAGGTCCTGTAACGCCTGCTCTTCAAGCGCCTGGAAATGGCGCCTAACCCTGTCCGGGTCTACCGGCGTCTTCATCGGGTCGCTCAACTCGTATACGTGCTGGACATCGGAGACAATCGTACCCAGGGCGGAGTGGACCGAGGCGCTGGAGGGTACCACGATCTCCTTAGCCTGTCGCCCGTAGATAGAGGCGTGGATGGGGCCGGCGCCGCCGTAGGCAAAGAGGACACAATTCCTGGGATCGTAGCCCCGCCCTATGGTCACCAGCCGCACCAGGTCCGTCATATAGGCGCTGGCCACGTCGAATATCCCGGCGGCGGCGGCCAGCAAATCGAGGCCCATAGGAGCGGCTATCCTGTCCCTGACCGCGGCATGAGCCTTGTTCCCATTCAACTTGATGCGTCCACCCAGGAAATAGTCCGGGTTGATGATGCCCAGGACCACATTGGCATCCGTAACCGTAGGTTCAGCGCCCCCCCGGTCATAGCAGACGGGGCCGGGCGTCGAGCGGGCCGACTCCGGGCCTACTTTCAGCGCGCCGGTGCCCGGCTCCACGCGGGCTATGCTGCCGCCTCCAGCCCCTATGGACGTTACCTGTATCTGAGGGACCAGCAGGTCGTACTGGCCTACCACCGGGTTGTGCTCCAGGGCTGGCTCGCCCTTGTATATCAGCCCCACGTCGAAGCTGGTGCCTCCAACGTCTGTAGTGATAACGTGTTCGTAACCCAGTTGCTCGGCCAGGTACTTGGAGGCTATTACCCCGGCCGCCGGGCCTGAGGACAACGTGCCCACCGCCTTCTTTATGGCATATTCCGGCGAGACCGCCCCGCCATAACCCTGGGAGAAAAGCGGCGAACGGCCCAGGCCGCTCTTCCTTAGCTGCGAGTCCAGATTGGAAACAAAGCGGTGGTTGACAGGCCCGATATAGGCATCGATGACCGCCGTGGAGGTGCGCTCGTATTCCCCCAGTTTGGGGGCCAGGTCGCTGGCAATACTTACATAGGTCTTGGGGGATATCTCCTGGATAATGTCCTTGATCTGCTTCTCATGCACAGGGTTGATAAAAGACCACAGCAGGGAAACCGCGATGGACTCGACGCCGGAGGAGACCAGTTCGGCCACGATACGCCTGGTTTCTTCAACGTCCAGTGACACCAGGACGCGGCCCTTGTAGTCCAGCCTCTCCTTTACACCCTTTATCAACGGTCTCTGCACTATCGGGTCAGGCTTCCTGGTCTTGACCACGTGCTTGATCTGGTCTTCGCTGAGGCCGGCGAACCTGCCCTTGGAACGCATCATCAGGATAATGTCCTCGAATCCACGGGTGGTTAGAAGGGCCGTCTTTGCTCCCGAACGGGTGAGCAAGGCATTGGTGCCTATGGTCGATGCCTGGCAGAAAAGGATAGTGTCTTTAAGAAGGGCTTGGAGGGTCAGTCCTCTGCGCTCGGCCGCCCGGCGAACGGCTTCCAGGATGCCCTCCGACAGGTCGTGATAAGTGGTCGGCGACTTGGCAGAGGAGGCCCGTCCCTCGTTGTCCACAATCACACAGTCGGTGAAGGTCCCACCGGTATCGATACCGATCATGTAAGGCATTAACTCAATCCTCCAAACGCATAACCGTAAGATATTAGCGGTCTATTCCCGAAAACGAATACCATTCGTCGTTGCGAGTCCCGACAGGCCGGGATGAAGCAATCCGTCCCACCCGGGTTGCGGGTCATCCCGACCTTTCCCCCGTTACCCCTCTCCGATTTCGGAAATGGTCGCACACCCGTCACTTCACATCCATGTCCAGGAGCTTGTCCACCTTGCCCTCTGCCACGTACCTGGCGACGGTCCGCAGGGCAGCCTCATCCAGTGGCAGGAGCTTGGTGGGCGCGAAACGGGTTACATCGTAGCTTGTGTCGGCGACATCTTTCCTGATGTTAGGAGCGCCCTGGGCCTTGTTTATTACCGCTTGCCCCTCGGGGGAAAGCCACCAGTTGACAAAGACCCTGGCCGCATTGGGATGCGGCGAATTCTTGAGAACAGTGACCACCGGGGTGGAGCTTATCGTTCCTTCTTTCATCGCCACCGCCTTCAACGGGGCGCCAGCCTTGACCAGAGGCACCATGGTAGGAATGGAAGTCGACACTGCAGCGTGTGCATCTCCCTTGGCCACCGCCGCAGATTCATCCCTCATGGTGGATACTATGAGCATCTCCTGTTTGCCCAGGGAACGCAGATAGGAGTCACCGAAAACTTCAGGAAGCATAACGTGCAGATAGACGAGCGGCCAGGACACTCGAGGGGGAGCGGTCGCCAGTTTCTTCCCTTTCCACTTAGGACCAAGGAAATCGAGGAACGACTTCGGTTCGTCTCCAGGACGCACCAGGTTGGTGTTAATGACCGCGGTCTGGTACTCCAGCCTTGTTCGGAGCATGGCGCCGTCCGCCTGGTCCAACACCGGGGGTAGGATCCAGGCATCCTTTTCTTTCAATACGGGCAAATCATTCATATTGGCCAGCAGGCCGAGCTCTTTCAGAGGCAGAATAGCCGTAACGCCCGTATCGAACGTATCGGCGACATACTTCTTGGCGTTGCTCTCAGTCTTTATCCTCTCCGCCAGCACCGCCCCCACCCCACCGACTATTTCCAGCTTTATCCCGTACCGATTTTGAAAAGCCTCTGTAGCCGCTTTAGTGACATCCCCCGTCAGGTTAAAACTGTAGGCCGTCACCCTGCCTTCTTCCCGCGCCATTGCCACCACCTTGTTCCAGACGTCGCTCTCGGAAGTGAGAAGCGGGAGGTTCGATGCGGGAGCGGGAGTGGGGGCGGGCGCCGATACGGCGGGCTTGGGCACAGTCTGCTGGACTGGCGCGGCGGCCTGCGGGCGGCAGCCTGCCGCCAGAATAGCTGCAACAACGACCAGAATAGCCCAGGCTGAATGTATTCTCATGCTAGCCCCTTTCCTCGCATGGGGGAGATAGGCCCAAAGCCTGGCCCTTATTTCACGTCGACTCCCAACCATTTGTCCACCCGGCCCTCGGCCACATACTTGGCTGTCAGCCGATTAGCTTCCTCATCGAGAGGCAGTAGCTTTACGGGTTTGATGCGGGTGCCTTCACTGCTGAAGTCGGGGACGTCTTTCCTGACGTTGGGCACCCCCATTGCCTTGTTCACGGCGGTCTGGCCTTCCGGAGATAGCCACCAATTGGCGAAGACCCTTGCCGCGTTGGGATGCGGGGCATTCTTGAGTACGCTTACTGCCGGATTGGCGCTTATCGTCCCTTCTTTCATGACCACAGCTTTCAACGGAGCGCCGGACCTCACTAACGCGTCAACGGTAGACAGCGAGGTGGACACAACAGCCAGGGCGTCCCCCCTGGCTACGGCCGTGGCCTCATCCCTCATGGTGGTCACCATTAGCAGTTCCTGCTTGCCCAGGGAACGCAAATACGACTCGCTAATGATGTCAGGAATGGCAATATTCAAGTAGACCAGCGGCCAGGATACCCTCGGGGGCGCTGACGCCAGTTTCTTTCCTTTCCATTTGGGATCAAGGAAATCCAGGAAGGACTTAGGTTCCGCATCGGGCTTGACCAAAGTCGTATTGATCACCGTAGTCTGATAGGTGAGTCTTATCTGCAGCATGGTCCCCTCGGCCGGGTCCATAACCGGCTCCAACAGCCAGACATTCTTCTCCTTCAGCGCCGGCAAGTCCTTGAGATTGACGAGGAGGCCCAGTTCCTTTATCGGAATAATGCCATTGACGGCGGTGTCAAACGTATCGGCCACATACTTCTTGGCATTGTTCTCGGTCTTGATCCTCTCCGCGAGCGTCGCCCCCACTCCCCCTACCACATCCAGCTTTATCCCGTAGCGGTTCTGGAAAGCCTCTATGGCTGCTTTGGCGATGTCGCCGGTCAGGCTGAAGCTGTAGGCTGTTACAACACCTTCTTTCCTGGCCGCTTCCAATACCTTGTTCCAGGCAATGTCGTCCGGCGACTGAGCTGACGGAGCTGGTTTGGACGGCGTCTGCTGCACGGGCGGCGCGGCCGCTGGCGTTGAAGCCGCCGGAGGTACGGGCGCCTGTGGACGGCAGGCAGCAATTGTCACTGCCATGATCAACAGCGTCACAGCCCAAAGAGAACGTTTATTCATTGAAGCCTCCTCTAACTTAGCGGCCCGGGAAAACCCGGCCGGGGTTTCGCCTCATCACGACGGCTGGTCGCCAAACCCTCGCTCTCAAATACCCAGGCGATAGCTCCATATCAAGGGAGCGCCCTTCAAAGCCATCTCCACGTCAATCTGGGTGGAGCAACCGGGACAGTAAAACTCCCTTAAAACGAAACGCTTCGTCCTGGAATTCCGCGGGTTAGCTCTGGTCAAGGGATACTCGGCCATAGGCACAAACTGTTTGTAGTTGTCTCCCGCATCGCAAAGCACCCTCCCGCATTTCTCACACCGGACGACTGCTTTGCTCGCGGTCCTCCTGATTTGCAGGTACTCGCCCAGGCGCCGGGGTACACCGTTCGTCTTCGCGGGCGGCGAGGTATTATCCGGGGCATCGTCTCTGACCGCCTTACCCGCGGCCAGCCTTTGCCGTCGCATGCTTCTCCTCTTGTTCAGCGTCCTGGCCGTGTCTATTCCCCCCGTTTTCTGGTCAAGCGCCACCCCGTAGGTCCGCCAGGCGCATTCTGTAGAGACCAGACCGTTAGACACATCTCCTTTGACTAGCTCCGGCGCCCTGTCCAGCGGGTCGCCATACCCACCGCCGCCGTTCCATTCCTGGAAAAGCACATCCGTCTGTCCCAGACGGAAGATGCATTTGCCTGTCAGCACATCCAGGACACCCGGAAGGTCATCAGGCCCCTTGATCGGGTCGCCTTGACGGAGCCTGTTCTGTATGTCCGTGCCCCTCTTCACCATGAGCTTGACGTTGTGAGATGGATAGCTGCCGCACAGGCCATAGCCCTGCAACGGCTCATACCCCATCCCCACGGTGCAGACCTCATACACCCCTTCGGGGTTATCGTGGAGAACCATGGCCAGTTCACCGGCCGCGCCCCCGCGGAACTTTCCAGCCCCGCCCGAATCGGGCACCATCCGCCGGTACAGGTACATGATGGGAAACTGCAACTCCAGGGATTCTACGTTGGGAAGGGTATTCTGCGGCGTCCACGGCTTGCCGGCCACGTCCACACCGTCGCCGGAGCGGGTTGCGCCCCCTCCTCCACACAGGTTCTCCATGATATTGGTCACAAAGTACTTGCCGTCCTTGTTCACGCCCGAGATGCGGAAGCCCGGTGAAGAGGAGCTCCACTGGGCGGTGGCTTCCTCCTTGTATTCCTCGCTGCAGCTCAACATCTCCGAGATCGTGATCAGGGCGGCATCGAAGGCGATCATGCATCCCCCGGTGGTAGCGGTGGAGCACGGAGCGGGGAATTTGGCGTTCAAGATAGTCCCCTCGGGAACGACAACTTCCATGAGGTTCATGATCCCCTGGTTCCACGGCATGTCATAGCACAGCAGAGGGGCTATGGCGCCAAAAACGCCGCTGGGGGCGCCGTTGGCGGTGCTATTGATGGAGCAAGGGGCCTGCTCGCTGGTGCCGGTGAAGTCAAAGGTAAGCCGTTCGCCCTTCTTGGTCATGGTCAGGGACGCCTGGTAGATCTTGTCCGAGACCCCGTCGCCTTCCTGATAGACAACTGTCGACCACACTCCATCCGGCAACTCCCTGAGCCGGGCCCGGAACTTGTCCTCGGCGTACTGGATAGCGTAGCGACAGAGCGCCTTGAAGTCAGCCAGGCCATAGCTATCTATCAACTCGTTGAGGCGCTGCCTGGCAGTCTCGCCCGCGGCTAGCTGCGCTTTCATGTCCATGCCCACCATGCCCGGGTCTCGGACGCAATTGAGGATGAATTCAAAGACATCACGCCTGAACCGCCCCCGTTCGACGAGCTTCAGCCTTTTGAAGCGCAGCCCTTCCTGGAACACGTTTCTGGCGCTGGGGCTGGAGCCGCCCGGGTCGATGCCGCCGATGTCTACCTTGTGCGTCATCGTGGCTGACCAGGCGACCAACTGGCCGTCGTAGAAGATGGGGGCGAAGGCGGCCACGTCGGCCTGATGCAGAGCGGCGACATAGGGGTCGTTCAGTATGAACACATCCCCGTCCTCAATCGCAGAGTCCTGGCTTTCCTCGTGCATCAGGAACTTTACCGCCGAGGCGAAGGCAGTAGTATGGAAGATGACCCCGCAGCCGCTGGTAATGCAGTTCCCGGCCGAGTCATAGAGGGCCGTCATGTAATCCTTGGAGTCAATGGTTACTATGGAGCCCGAGGTCCGGGTAAGGGTTATGCCCATCTCTTCGGTAATCTGCCACAGGCGGTGGAGGCCAATCTCCATATCAATGGGGTCCAGTCTGAGCTTTGTCAATTCTTACTCCTGGGCCTGCATGCGGGACCAATACCCTGCATCGGACCTGCATCTCATATCTTTCGTCCAAAAGGCTAAGTTGTTTGACTCAAAGCAATTAGCTTACAACCGGAAAGGACGCGGGCAGCGTCGGTGTTGGCGCCGCAAGCATCGGGGCGGGTGCAGCTTGAGAGACATGCGTGGCTGGCGTCACCAGTGCGACTGGCGTACACAGCGATCAGGCATTCTGTTTCATCCTGTGCCCCCTTAGTTTCGGCTGTATGAGGGACCGCCTGAAGCGGAGAGGCAGTCAGAGACTCTCTAATGGTCGACGGAAACGGGGCGCTTCCGGGCGGGAAGAATGGCCATCTCAGCCATTCCGGTGTTCTCATATCAAGCGTTTCCTGTTGACGGTCACTGTGAGCAAACGAATCAAACGTCGTGGAAAATAGTTGGGCTAATAGTACCTCTGGAGGGTCTTTCTTGTCAAGTTGGCGGCGTGCCAGTGCCAGTACGCGTTAGATTGGGGCAACCTCACGTGCACCCCATCCTGTTGAGGCTGCGACGCACCCCGTTGGAGCGGCGCGTAAACGCTGTCAGTGGCTTGTTGCAATCATACGGAATTGCCGGAAGGCAGAGGGGGGTGGGTAACTTCAGACGCGTCGGGGCGCCATTGGCAACCTGGTGTGGCAAGCCAGGCTGGTGGGCATCTTGGTGACCACGCCACCGTCACGAAGGCGTACAGGTCAAGAGGATTTCACGAAGAGGACGATTTGGGCGGGCAGGCTACTGGGTCCCCACCGCCGGCGCCGGACACATTCCCCTGTCATTCTGAATCGAGTGAAGAATCTCCAGTGTCGACGTGTTGCGTGGGCAAGTCTGGCATGGGAGGACTCCTTCGTAAGGACAGCCTACTGAATCTTTGCCACGACGGGCGCCTTGCCCCACAGCGCATCCAACTGTCGGTTTCGCCACCCTGAGCCTGCCGAAGGGTGCATGGTCATGCCTACTGGATCCTCACCACCACCGGAGCCTTGCCCCACAGGGCGTCCAACTGATAGAATTCGCGCTGCTCCGGCGCAAAGATATGCACCACGACCGCTCCGAAGTCCATCAGCAGCCACCCTGATTCCGTGTTCCCCTCCTGGTGGAGGAGCCGGCTACCCTGCTCCTTTAGCTGCTTCTCTACCTCCTCGCCGACTGCGTTCATCTGACGCTCGCTCTCCGCGTTACAGATGACGAAATAGTCGGCGAAGCCGCACACCTCGTGCACATCGAGCAATACGATATCGCTGGCCTGCTTGTCCAGCACAGCCGAGACTGCTTTGTTGGCTATCTCAATCAGTTCCTGTACGTTACACCCCCGCGAGGCTATCTAAGTGGATTATAGCATATCTCAGAAGTGCCAGCTAGGGCATTGACACGTGGCATTGCCTTACTCTATAGTGTCCCTAGAATGAAGTCAATTGTAGCCGTAGTGGAGTGGTCTGGCCCCTACTCCTATGAGGATGCACCACAGCTTCTTTCGACTATGGGGACGGCCTCTATTTAGCGCTTGGCAAGAGGAAATATGAGCATCGACGTCGCCTCCAGTATGTAGGACTCACGTCTAACCTGGCACAGCGGATGAATAGCGATCACCACAAGTTGCTGGAAATCAAACGCGACTTGGAGATATGGCTGGGGGACGTTTCTTCTCCTCGAATACCGGGAAAGAAGATCAAAGTCACCGATCCCTTGCTTGACCTGGCCGAGTCGGCACATGTGTATTTTTTGCAACCACGGCTCAACGAACGCAAGAGGGTGAATCCTGCGGACCGTCCGATAACTGTTTACAACAGATGGTGGCATAAGGATTTTGACACTCCTTTCGAGCGGGTGCCATACGAAGATTGGCCAGATGTAATTGACTTTCTGGGCGCCCGTTACCCTGCAAAGCTTATATGGTTCGGCGGCCCCCAAATCGTGCGGGAAGTCAGCGCGTTCAAAAAGTAGCAAGATGTCCCACGGAATAAATCGTTCGCCGCTCTCCATCGATGTACGCGAGGTTTGTCGTCTATATTAGGAAATAGGGGGACAGAACTGTGAAGAAGATAACAGCAACAGACAGCCTTACATTACCAATATCGGAAAGAATCAAACTGGTGGAGGATATTTGGGATACCATAGCCAGCGAGGCTGAGGCCGTTGAGCTGACGGAAGAAGAAAAAAGGATAATTGATGAACGATTGGACGCTTATCACAAAAATCCTGATTTGGGATCTCCTTGGGCGGATGTCTACAAAAGGATATTGAACAGGAAGTGATACATGAAGTCATCGTAAGGTCTGAAGCCGAGGATGACTTAAAGGAAGCCTTTTCGTGGTACGAGGATAAGCGAAAAGGGCTGGGTTTCGAGTTTCTCATGCAGGTGGACGCCGGAATCAGCTTTATCGACAGAAACCCCGAAACCCGTCCAATTGAATACGAAGGAACGAGAAAGCATCTTATCAAGAGGTTTCCATACAAGATCATCTATCTTGTTGAGGATGAAAAGGTAATAATCCTTGCTGTAATTCATGGCAAGAGACAAGACGTCGCCACGGCAGATGTGAGACAGAGATAGAGACTGGAACTTGGAAACGCGGAGGGGGAACAGGAAGAGGAAGATACACCGCCTGAATCGGGCGGTGGCCGGTAGAGATTGACAGGGATGATTTATGAGGTTCTATCTATTCTCTTTTTCATTGACTAGGACTAACTCGCGTAAGTTAGCCCAATATTCGTATTCGCGTTGTATATATCTGGTGGCACAGGCGTCTCTGCCTGTGCCCACTCGTTAGATAATTGGACCCATTAATGCGACTAGGCGCTAGTGCTGTGGCCCCCAGTCTTATCTCGACCCAAGGAGTTTCTTGGTACGCGAGATCATCAAGTCCATTACCGCTGGATGGTGGGCTTCAACGGGCGGGTTCTGGAACTTGCCCTACGGTTGGGTTTTGACAAGGGTGTGCCGACGAAGGGGTTATCGCCAGTCCTTGGATTTGGGCGCGTGGGATAGCCCGGCTTTGGTCTTTATCTTGCTGACTACCACCTGCATGGCGCCCTCTCTCCTGGATACAGTCCCCTCCACCACCAGGAACGGCTCGCGGATCTGGCTCCGGTACCGCTCGTAGACATCGGGCCAGAGCACCAGTCCGGTATGCCCGAACTCGTCCTCCAGCGTAATGAAGTAGGCCTTGGCCAGCGGGTGCTGGCGGCGGACCACAATGCCGGCGATCTTTACGCCGGCGCCGTCATCCAGGTCCAGTATGTCTTTGCTGGTGAGCATCGCCTTCAGGAAGCGGCGCATGTGGGCCATAATGTGTCCCGAGGGGAAAAGCCCCAGGGAGCAGTACTCGCCTTTCATACGCTCCCAGGCGGTCAGCTCGGGCAATTCGGCCATGTCCTGCTCCACTGGCAAGGGCAAGGCCAGTTGCCCTATGAGAGGTGAGAGGTGGGCAGTGGGAGGTGCGCCCCGTCTCCCGCCTCCCATTTCTCGCCTCTCACCTCGCATTTCTAATTTCCCATGCGGCCGGTAGCGTAAGCCCGATTCCCAGCGAGCCGACCGACGGTCTGAGGTAAAACAGTCCATTGCTCCGGCGCTGATCAGGTCCTCTATTTGGGCCTGGAGTCCCGACCGAGTCGGGATCCGCTCCATAACATCGGCCAGGGAGCGAAATGGTCCCCTTTCCCGCACCTCTACTATCGCCTTCGCTGCGGCCTCCCCCACACCGTTTACGGTGAGAAAGCCCAGCCGCAGAGCATCTCTATCGATGATGCACTTCTCCCGGCTGCGGTTCATATCCGGGTTAAGGACGCTGATGCCATGCCTCCGGGCGTCCTCTTTGAGGGTTTCCAGGTTGTAGAAGCCCATTGGCTGCTGGTTGAAGATGGCCACGTAGAACTCCAGCGGGTAGTAGTGTTTTAGCCAGGCGGCCTGGTAGGCGGTGACCCCGAAGGCGAAGGCATGGGACTCGGGGAACATATACTGCCCGTTGAATTTGTCGAATATCGTCCGGGCGGCAGTTTCATCCACGCCTCTGGCCAGCGCCCCCTTCAAGAACTTCTGCCAGTAGGTCTCCAGCAGCGCCTGATTGTGCCGCCGGCCGAAGGCCCGGCGGAGCTGGTCGGCCTCGCCGCCGCCGAACCCGGCCACGTCGATGGCTACCTGGTTCACCTGGTCCTGGAAGAGGATGATTCCCAGGGTGCGTTCCAGCGCCCGCTTTTCCAGAGGGTGGTCGTAGATGACCGGCGCCTTGCCCTGCCGCCGGGCGAGGTACTGGCTGACGCCCCGGTTGACGCCGACCCCGGGGCGCACTGCCCCCACCTCGTGGGCCATGTCCACCAGGTTGCGTGGCCGGAGCCGGGGGATGGTCTGGATCTGGGCAGCCGACTCCACCTGGAAAATGCCGATGGTGTCGGCGTTGCACAGCATGTCATACACGGCCGGGTCATCGAAGTTGATCCGGGAGATGTCTATGGACTTATCGGTCTGTTTCTGGACAAGCTGTAGGGCCTCCTGCAACTGGGAAAGGGCGCCCAGGGCCAGGAAATCGATCTTCACAAAGCCGGCGTCGTCGATGCTGTCCTTGTCCCACTGGCAGATATAGCGGCCGTCGATGGCACCACGCTGCACCGGGACCAATTCCGTTATGGGCGTAGAGCTGATGACCATCCCCCCCGGGTGCTGGGCGAGGTACTTGGGAAAGCCGTCCAGTTCCCTGGCCAGCCTGACCAGGTCAGCCCATACTGGCGCATTCACCTTGTCCTTGAACTCGGGCAGACGGGCCATCTCGCTTTCCACGTCGGCGCTGTTGAGATAGTCCACCTTGTCCGCCAGCCTGTCCACCTCGACAGGGGGCAGCCCCAGGGCCTTGCCCAGGTCGCGGACAGCGCCTTTGATCTGGTAGGTATCTATCATTCCAGAGAGGACGGCGTGTTCCCAGCCCCACTTTTCATGCACCCGTTTTATGAGCTCTTCACGGATGTTCCGGGGAAAGTCCAGGTCGATATCGGGGACGTTGGCCATGTCCTCGGGGAGGAAACGCTCCAGGGTGAGGTTGTATTGCAGCGGGTCGATGTGGGAAAGCCCGATGAGGTAGCCTACAAGCATGGCCACCGAGGAGCCGCGGCCCCTGCCCGGCATGTTCTCCTCCGGAGGCGCCCCCGGAGTGGCCAGCCCCATCTCGACCATTATCTGTCTGGCCAGCTCAATGATATCGTGATAGATCAGCAAGAAGCCCGCCAGGTTATGCTTATGGATTAGCCTGAACTCCTCCTTGAGGCGTGTTTCCACCGGTTCAGTGATCGCTCCGTAACGCCGAACCGCCGCCTGGCGGCACAGGTGTTCCAGATAGCTTTCTTGGGTGAAGCCCGGCGGCACCGGGTAGTCGGGGAAGCGGTAGTTGAGGTCTGTGGTCAGGTCGAAGCTGCACTGCCCGGCGATCCTCAGGGTATTGCTGATGGCTTCGGGGCAGTCCCGGAAAAGGGCGACCAACTCCGACGGCGATTTCAAATAAAACTCGGAGTTGGGCCGGCGCTCGCGATGGGTCTCCTCCAGGCTTTTGCAGTGCTTGATAGCCACCAGGGCGTCCTGAAGTTGGTGTCGTTCCCGAATATGGTAGTGGACGTTGTTGGTGGCTGCCACCCCTATACCTAGCTCCCGGGCCAGTAAGACGAGTTGCCGGTTGCGGCGGGTATCGCCATAGACCAGGTTTTGCTGTAGCTCCACATACACATTCTCCGGGCCAAACCAGGCCATGTACTGCTTGCCCATTTCCCGGGCATCGTCAAGGCGGCCCTCGGCCAGCAACCGGGGGATGGGTCCATTCCTGCAGCCGGTGAGCAGTACCAGGCCATCGGCGCGGGCCGGCAACAGATCTGTATCAAGCTGCGGGTCCCGACGTTCACTGGAGACGTGGGCATAGGAGAGGAGCCGGCACAGATTGCTGTACCCCTTCCGGTTGCGGGCAAGGAGGGTGAAGTGGCTGTCCTCCGATAGGAGCTTGCCCTGTCGAAGCGAAGCGGAGACTCCGCTTCGGAGAGCTTGCCGAAGGGTGACCTCCGCCCCGATTATCGCCTTGAGGTCCAGGTACCTGGCCAGCCTGGCGAAGTGCATGGCCCCGCACAGATTGTCGTGGTCGGTTAAAGCCAGGGCGGCATAGCCCAACTCCCTGGCCGAGGCTGTCAGCTCATCGATAGAGGATGCCCCGTCATGGAAGGAGAAGTTGCTATGGCAGTGGAGTTCAGCATACATAGGGACTAAAAATCCTAAATCCGAAGTACGAAATCATAAACAAGTTCAAATGACACAAATCCTAATGTGCCATCACTGCAAGGGTCATAAACGAAATATAGTGACATTACGCTTCAAGTAGAAGAAGAATCCCACGTTCCGATTCCTCTTGAGGAATCGGAACGTCCCCCTTTACGTAAAGGGGGACCAGGGGTTACGACATGGAACCCACACTACAGGCTAACGCTTCACTGCAAAGCATAAGACCAAGAATATGGCGGGATTTATTCTTTGCGATTTTGGGGATTGTTTGGAGTTTGGTGCTTGGGATTTGAGATTTCTCGTCACGTGTAGTTCTGCCGGTACCAGGTGGACCGCAACAGGTCCTTGAATATGGTCATGCGGCGTCCGTCCCGATGCATCGGGATTATCACCTCATAGTACAGGCGAGAGACGGGATCCTCCCGCCACCACTCATCGTCGATGCGCCACATATCCTCCACGGAGGTTATCCCGATGTACCGGGACTGGCCGAGTCTGATCTTTAGCGGCTGCCCCCCCGCGCTTTCCGTTACTTCTATTGGCGCCGGGGCATTTATAGGCTGAATGGCGTCAGCGCCTGGCGCCGTTCGGGTATTCGGGACCATGTTTCCAGTGACCTCACTTGAAATATCGGGGGCTTCTTGCCCAGGCGAGCCTCCAATTGCTGGAGAGCTTCGGTGAGTTGCTGCTTTTGGCGGATGTTCAAGAAAAGGCTTTCCTGGCGGCCAGCCTCGCCGGCCAGCCCGGAGAGGAACAGGCCCAGGTCCTCCAGTGGGCCGGGTAACGTGACTGGTTCCAGAGAGCTTTTGATGGCGAACAGGGCCCGCGCTTTGCTGCCTGCTGGCTCCTTGAAGGCAATCCGACGTTGCCAGTCAAGGCCATTGGAGGTCCGGCCGCTCAGAGTCGCCCAGCGGACGCAGCGACCCGTGAGCAGGGGGCGGGAAAAGGCCCGGGAGAGCAGGCTTTCCACAGCCATCAGGACTACCTCCAGGGTAGCGGTGGGGGCAGAAAAGTCAAGATACTCGGCGATGGACTCGGCGGAGCGATGGGGCAGCAAAGGGCGGCTATCGATGCCTCTGGCCAGCCGCCATATCTCCTGGCCATCCTTGCCGAACTGGGCCTGGAGCGGGCCGACGGGCAGGGCGGCCACTTGCCCCAGTTTCTCTAGCCCGAAGCTGCGCAGCCGCTCGATAACTTTCCAGGATACGGGCAAAACATCCACCGAGTAGTCCTTCAGGAAATCTCTGGCGTCGGCGTCCACTTCTATTGCCTGCCCCCGACATGCCGGGGCGCTGGTAGCCGCTACATAGGCAGGAAATTTGCCCTGAGCTATGCCGATTTGTGACTTAAAAGCTACAGGTATGACGTCGAGAATGGCCTTTAACAGCCCATCCCTGCCTCCATAGATCTCGTCCAGGCCGCCGATATCCAGATAGGCGTTCCCCAGGCTGGCGTCCTCTACAGCCGGGACTACTTTCTCAAGGCTTTCCAGGATATGGGCAAAAACATCCTGGTAGTATGGCATATCCGACTCTATTAGGGCCACGCTTTTGCACCGGGAAAGGGCTGCCTGGATGGGCATACCGGTTGTTAACCCTGCCAGGTCGGATGAGAAATCCAGCACCACCCGGCGGGAGGCGTGGCTATTTACCAGGATAACTGACTTATCGGTCCCGATGCATCGGGACTGACGGAGGATTTCGGCGCTGAGCGGGAAGTGGGGAATAAAGACACAGGCGATTTTCATTTGCTACCTCCCAGGGGATGCAGTTCAAGTATAAAAGAACATATGTTCTTTTGTCAAGGTAAGAAAATGTGAGCTTCCCGCGAAACGCGCTCCGGGGCGCGCGAATAATTCTGATTCCTTTGTGTCTCTGCGGCCTCAGCGGTAAATCGTCTTAGTTCCAGCCTGTCCGGGTTAGGATTTCGTGCTTCGGATTTAGGATTTACCCCCTGGGTGGTCTTGCCTCCCGTCTCTTGCTTCCCGCCCCTTGTTCCATGCTACAATATCTGGTGCGAAAGAAGGGATCTAACCTATGCCTTTAGATAGCATCGTCGTCCGTGGCGCCAGGGAGCACAACCTCAAGAACATCGACGTGGTTATACCGAGGGACAGGCTGGTGGTTATCACCGGCGTCTCAGGATCGGGGAAGAGTTCCCTGGCTTTCGATACCATCTACGCCG
>JACQTY010000046.1 GCA_016210545.1 Chloroflexota bacterium | reverse complement strand
TACGCTCCTCGCAATGACGGGGTAGGTTTTCAATTTCGATATGTCTGACCCCGAAGATGGGTAGCATTCAGTTATTGCAATAGTGTATCCCCCCTTCAAAACCCTTGTGTCCAGCGCAAGATGTGGGACATGTTCAGTTTACTAAAGGGGGCCGGGGGATTCTCGTCCCCCACTTCTTACCGCTCACATCTCACATTCCCAATCCTCTGGCCTCCCCGAACACCTCCCGCAGGACACCGGCTATCTCGCCCGTCGTGGCATAGGCCCTGACCGCGTCCAGAATGGTCGGCATCATGTCACCCCGCCCGGCGGCGGCTGCCTTCACCGCGGCCAGCGCCGATGACACCTTGCCCGCGTTACGGGACTGCCGCAATGCCTGAAGCCGTTCCAGGGCCTTCTTAGGAGTCGCCTGGTTGTAACGGAAGACCTCGCCCTCGGCCGGCGGCTCCGGAAGCATATTGACTCCCACCACCTTCTTTTCGCCCGTCTTGAGCTGCCGCTGCTGTTCGAAAGCGGCGGCATCCAGGTCGGAGAGGAGCATGCCGCTTTCCAGGGCTTTCACGTAGCCGCCCATCTTATCGATCCTGTCCAGGTATTGGAGCGCCTCCACCTCGAGCCTGTGGGTCAGCCACTCAATGTAATAGGAGCCGCCCAGCGGGTCGGCCACGTCGGTGACGCCGGTCTCGTGCATGATGATGCGCTGGGTGTGGACCGCCAGGCGGCCGGCCTCCTCCGTAGGGATGCACAGGGCCTCGTCGTAGGCGGGCATGCCCATGACCTGCACGCCGCCCAGCGCCCCCACCAGCCCGTGAAGGGCGCAGCGCACGATGTTGTTCAGCGGCTGTTGGGCCTGCAATGTAGACCCGCCGGGCATGACGTAAAGCCGGACGGCGCTGTACCTCGGGTCGGCGACGCCGAACTGCTGCAACATTATCCGGCGCCACATCTTGCGCAACGCCCGCAGCTTGGCGACTTCCTCAAACAGGTGGTTGTCTATGCTGAGGAAGAAGAGGAAACGAGACGACAAGTCTTCCGGCTTCACCCCCGCCTGCCTCGCTCTCTCCATCGCCAGGCGGGCCACGGCCAGGCCGATACCCAGCTCGTGGATGGCGTTGCCGCCGCGCTCTCGAATAGAATAGACGGGGACGACGAACAGGTTGAAGCGAGGCACGCGACTGACTCCGAATTTGATGGCGTCGACTACCAGTCGGAGAGTCGGCTCCGAGGGGAATATGACGCAGTTCTCGCCCAGCGGGCCGAGCAGCGGGCAGTTGTCGATAGCGCCGGAGAGCCTGTCCCAGGGTATACCCCGTTTCTCCGCCAGGGCCAGGTACATGGCAAAGATAATGGACGAGACGCCATAGGGGACGAAGCTGACGTGGGTCTTCTCCAGGTCAAAGCCGGCGAACATGTCCTCCATGTCCCGAAGGGAGTTGATGTGGACGCCGTTCTTGCCCACTTCGTAGCTGATGCCGGGCTGGTCGGCGTCGTAGCCGTAGAGGGTGGGCAGGTCGAAGACCAGGTGCACCGAGCCGCGATCGCGGTAGTGGCGGGCGCCCTCTTTCACGTACATCTGGCTACGCCGGCTGGTATCCGAGGCCAGGTCGAAGCCGGTGTTCTCCACAATGGCCCACGGCTGATCCCGGTACATGGTGGGATAGATGCCCCGCACAAACGGCGATTTCCCCGGGTCGCCGATGTCGCTTTCGGGGTCCAGGTCAGCTATGTCTTTGGCCGTATACACCGGCTTCAAAGGGATTCCGGATGGGGTGAATCGCTCGTCAGACATCTTCTATCCCCAAATCGTAGGGTGGGTTAAACGCTGCCACCGTTCAGCCCCATACACCTTCAGCGTTAACCCACCAGTGTCCACCAATGTATGTTGATACGAATGCACCGCATGCATCGCCCGGAACGTAACGTACGCGTCATTGCGAGTCCCTCAGGTCGGGGTGGCCGACCCGATGTAGAGCGATGAACCAATTGGCAGTGAGGGTGACCACGCTCAAAATCCAAGGTTCATTGAAAGCGCAGCGAAACAATCTCATGACTATTAGGCAGTCCTGTCCGCCTAGGAGCGGAGATTGCTTCGTCGCTCCGCTTCTCGCAATGACGAATTATGCTTCTCACCCAACCCACATTCTCGCTTGGAATTTGGATATTGGAGCTTAGGAATTCAGCTTGCGGTATGTTTCCTGCAATACCAGGGCATCCTCTTCCAGGTTGGGACTTTCGCAGATGGCCATGCCCCCGGCGCCGGTGTCCTTCAACGCCCGCATAAGTTCCTCGTAGCGCAGATCGGCCTCGGCGAAGTTCAGGTGGGATAGCTCGCCAGCCTTGCTGTACTTGATCCCCGAGATATGCATGTGCATGTTCTCGATGCCGCGCCGGCCCAGCTTCGCCTCTATCTGCTTCAGGACCTCCGTGAACTCGGCGTAGGAGTTGTACCTGCCGGTGCGGGCATGCCAGTGGGAGAAGTCTATGGTAGGCAGCACCCCGTCGATCTCGGCGCTGAGATCGAGGACCTCCTCGATGGCGCCGAACTGGCTGCCCTTGCCCATAACCTCTGGCCGCACAATGATGGGATTGCTCTCCTCGCGCAGCGTTTTGACTACCCTTGCCAGGGCGGTCTTCACCCGCTGGTAGACTTCTGCGGGTGGGTCGCCGAGATAGAAGGCCAGGTGGGCGTTCACCGTCTCCGCCCCACAGAGGTGGCCGACGCGGGCAGCCAGAAGCAAGCGCTGCTCGCTGGCGGCCAGCTTGTCGGGCTCGTGGGAGTTGAGGTTGATGGCATAGGGGGCGTGGGCGCTAAGGCGGACGTTATTCTGGCGGGCCGCTTCTTGCACCTGTTTGGCGGCCGCCGGCCCCATGGCCACGCGCTGCACGAACTGTACCTCCATGCAGTCCAGGCCGACCTCGTGGACGCGGGCGATGCCGTCCACGGTGGACTTGCCCTGGGTGCTACGGGGGATACCGGCCGGGCCGAAAAGAAGCTGTGGCATGGCTAGATTCTATGCCCTGGCAGCGATTGAAGTCAAGCTCCGATGGACACGGGACACGGTCTTTCCATTTCGCCCCGCGCCCATTCCTCGTAGGGTTGGTGTAGCCCCGATTTCCTCGGGGCGCAACCCACCATCTTCTTTTGAAACGAATTGGTGGGTTCCACTGCGCTGGGACAGGGGAATCATCCGTTCCCCCTTCTCAGACTGACCCTTACCCATATCCTGGGTTGCTGGACACAGGGGGATTTCGGGGTTGTGGGACATTGGTCGCGGTTACTGCTCTGAAAACAAACAACCCCCGTCATTGCGAGTGAAGCGAAGCAATCTCATGACTTTCAGGTGCG
>JACQTY010000045.1 GCA_016210545.1 Chloroflexota bacterium | reverse complement strand
GGGCATTGCCCCGCTGGGTCCTGGGCGGTGGGTGTTGGCTTCCCCGTGGGGGGGCGGGGGGTTCTTGCCTCGGGGTCCCGGGGTCAGGTGTGGGTGTAAACCTGAAGAGCGCCTGGCCATTGGCCAGGCGCTCTTCTTGTTGACAGCCAGACGTGACCCGGTGACGCCGATGCAAGAACCGCCAGCCCGCCGAGGGGGAGGCAAACAGCCTCCGCCAAGGACCGAGCGGGGCAATGCCCCCGGGCGAGCAGGCCAGGCGACCAGGAGCGTGGCTTCGGGGACTACGGCGGGCCAGCCTATAGTCGAATTACATTTCAGTGGAACAGCATAGCTTATAGCTAACTTCAGCGATACTTTAAGATAACTTATAGGATACTTGCATTATAGCTATATTATCAGGCTGAGGACAGGCTAGCGACAGGGATATCGCCGCCAGGCATTCGCTGTTATGTCAATTCGTTTGGGGGTGTGCAGTGCAGTCGGGGGCATCGGGTGACGGCGGGCGGGCGCCAAGCCGTTATTCCCTGAGTCCGAGACCTTGCGCGAAATGGCATTCCGATTCATCGGACCCCCAGAGAGCGCGGAGGGGGCGAAAGATTCTGGATTCCTTTGTGTTTTCTGCGTTCCCCCCGATGCATCGGGACCGTAGTACCGTGATAGTTCCGGCTTGTCCGGACCAGGGACTCATCGCCTCAGACAATGTCCACTTTACGACCATGCCTGCTTCTCAGCCTGGATGCCATCCTCGCCATGGTGTCAGGCGTTCTTGGTCCCAGCGCCGGCCGCGGGTGTCCAGCGCATTCCACAACGCCTGGCCCCTTCTTCTTCCGTTTCTTCTGAGAGCGAAGGGTCAGGTAGACGCCTGTCATGAAGGCGAAAACGGCCGCCGCGCGGAGGACAAGAGCGATTCCGGGAGTCACGTTGAAGCTAATAACCAGTAGCCCGATGGCAAAGGATATCAGGCCCGTGCCTGGACCGGTAAACAGGGCCGTCACCAGCCATATCATGCCCCATACTGCCACGTTGAGCCATATTTCAGTCGTACCCATAAGAATCCCTCTCTAACGCCAAATCTCGGTCGACAGGGTCATCGAAGGTCCCGGGTTGAGGCTCTGAGCCTCTGTTCCGTTAAACGCTGAGAGGGGAAATTCGTCAGCAACTTTGTAAGATAAATTATCAAACACAGCTCAGTTCCTGGGCAAAGTAATGGTTCTGAGAAGTGGACATCCCGTTGGCCAGGGCCTTATACTTAGAAACGTATTCCTGCACCGTCAGGATATAGGTAGCGTGACTCCATGTCAGCGGAGAGGCGCTCAGCGGACTGAGGTCCACCGGGTTTACCTGCTCGGGCAGTATGCCGCCCGGAAGGGCGCGCTGACAAACAAGTCCCAGAAGCTCCTTCGCCCTGCCCAGGTCTGGAACCGATTCGGCTTTGGCGATGTGCCACTGGGCCAGCCACAGGGTGCAGATGATCCAGGGGTTACCGGGCGGAGCACTCGAATCGTGACGCACCCGCAGGTAAGGGTCGCCCTCATAGCGGGCTACGCCCCCACAGTCGGGACACCACAGGCGCTCCTCCACGTCCCGCATCGTCTGCATCACATTGGGCGCCCGGGGCTCGAACATATCGAAGTAGAACAGGCCGAAGAGGCTGCTGTCCATTGTCGGGTCAGCACATACCCGTCCTCGTTTGTCCACCTGGACCATTCTCACAAACCGGCCCAGTTTCGGACTGTAAAGGTGTTGCAGCGTAGCCGCTTTTATCTGTTCGGCAGCCTCGCTGTAGACTGCGCCGGCAGAGCAGTCGCCGAGAGCCTGGGCCAGACCCGAAGCAGCCCTCAGACCTGCCCAGACCGTGGATACCGTATAAGTTGAGATAGCGCGCCTCTCCTCCCACAGGTCGTAGGACGCCTCCGGCAGCCCCGTGTTGGGCTCACGGTACCGCACCAGGAAGTCGGCTGCCGGCTTCACAAGACTGCTGTAGAGTGTCTGCACCAGGTCCATGTCCTGAGAATTGCGGTAGTGGTTCCACAGCGCGACGAGCGCCAGGGCCGTCTCGTCCTCCTGTATGGGCAAGAGATACTTGCCTTCGCTATCGGTCCACGTATGCCAGGAGCTACCCAGGGAACCGTCGGGGTTATACCGGTGAAACAGGAAACCTTCCTGGGCAATGGCTTCAGAACAGAAAATGAAGAACTTCTTGGCCTGGGCGTGAAAGCCCGCCTTGCTCAAGGCTATGGCAGCCAGGGCGCCGTCCCGGGGCCAAACATAGCTGTAGTTATCATCGTTATAGGCGGTCATGTCGCTGTCATTGGCCGCCAGGATTCCGCCCCGGTTATCGCTGTGGGTGCGCAACACGAGCAGGCTACGCCAGTAAAGCTCCACCAGCCGCTCGTCGAGGTCGCCGAAATCGTCGTGGTTCCTGTTCGCCCAAGTCTTCCAATAGGCCCGCGTCCTTTCGATGAACGACTCAGGTGTGCGAGAGGCTATCAGTCGATCCAGTTCCACTACTTCTCGGTAGTTCTGTCCAGCGGCGATCCACCAGTAGGTGATCACTTCTCCGGATGGTGGCAGTCCCAGCGTCAGTGACCCTACTCCATCGACACCGCCGTGGGCCGCAGGGTTCCGGCCCAGTTGGCCGTCCTCGGCATCACGGTAGGTGCCTTCTAACCCGTTCCTGCCTTTGACGCCCGTAGCGAAGTCATGCAAGCCCACCTTTCCCCCGGTGCAAGCATTCAGCAGAAAATACCGTTTCCCCTTGTACTGGATCAGACACCGCAGGGACGGGTCATAGTAGATGCTATTGCCCACTGCGTGGCCCGATATGTTTAGATTGCAGTGAAAGAAGGCTTTGATCTCTCTGCGAACGCTGGCCATATTGGTAAACGTCACCTTTTTCAGATATATGGGACGGCCGACGTCTACAATGTCCTGAGACAGAACGCGGAGTTCCAGGCCAGGGTTCTCCGCTTCTACGGAGGTCACGAGGGTATAGGGCTCATAGTTCAGGCGTTTCCGCCAGGCCGGTCCTGAGAGCCACGAAAACATGTGGTCCACAAAGACGCCGAACCTGGAAATAGACCCGTGATTCTCGCCACCCGTATGTGGGTAGTGAATGTCACGCAGGTCATAGCTCAGGTCAAAGTTGACCATCATGTCGCCGTTGCCCACGGGCAGGACCCTGGTCATAGCTGTGCTACCTCCGTCTCCAGCCTCAACGTAAACCACTGCAAGAATGCGGTAAAGCTGGCTGACCTCCATTCAGTACAGGAGAACACCCCCAAACCGGTTAGGGGTAATCCCCAACTGTTTTTGCAGGCTGACACGACCATCTGCCCTCTTTCGCAAATGCCGCTACGCGGCATGGCCGGGCGGCCTCCCCACCGACCCTTTGTCTCCCCCTCCCCCGACCGCCTATCAGGGGAGAGGGAGAAGCAAAGTATAACCAGGAGGCACACCTCAAGTAATCTATTGGATTGGCCGGAGCCGGGCCGCTGGTTTTGCGCCGGTCCGAACCTTTGTCGTTAGCCCCTTTGACCGGCGGGCAGAATCCCCCATTCCGATTCCCTACGGGGAACCGGAATTGCCGACTTCAGCAAGGGGGCGGCTCCGACATGTCGGAGCGGGGGATTTTCCTCCGTATGCTCTCAAGGGTCACCCTTTTGCGAAGCTGGGCCGTCAGTCAATGTTCCACCTACCGCTGCCACCCGCTCAGCTTTCCTTTCATGTCAAGGCATTCCTTGTACAGTGCTGAGATATCCACGTCAGGCAGGCTGCCTGCCAGATTCCCCAGGGGCGAGACCGTCGCCTCTTCCTGACGGAACAGGTCCAGGATATCCTTCTCCAGTTTCTTCTTATCGTCCCCGGGCGGGGGCGCCGCCTCCGGCGAAGCTGTTTGAGCCAGGCCCTGTCCGCCTCCGGGCAGCGCGCCCCCGTCCGTCGGCATTGTCATCCCCGGGGGCGGCGCCACTACCGCGGCCACGCCGCTAAATTCCGGCGACTGTGTAGCCGCAGTGGGTAGCGGCTGCGGCGGGGTAGCCGCCACCTGGAACGGTATCGCTCCGGGGTAAGCGGCCTTGGCCGGAGCCGTCCTTATCGCCCCTGGCCCCGGCGCGCCTTGCCCCGCTTTCCCAGCATCATCCTGACCCTGCCGGCGTGATATGAGCGACTTCACCGAACCCAACCCGAGTCCTCCGAGTCCCATGTTTTGCCTCCTTTCATCTCAATTGATCGACGAGAAATTGAACAGCATCTTCACGGCCGCAGGCACCCCCAGGAGATTGGCGCCCGCAATAGCCAGGGTAATCCCTACGAAAAAGAAGAAACGGTATTTGTGCCCGCCATCCGTCACCAGCGGAGCGAAAGCATTGGCCAGGCTGAAGAGAATAAGGGTCGGTATCAATATGAATCGCAGCATTTGAACATCGGCGCTGCTGAAACTGAAAAAGGGCAGCATGCCCTTCACTCCCCCCATGTCCACCCCGCTGAGCATGCCGGAAAAAACGTCGACTATTGACACAATGAATACCAGCAGGGCGGTTATGGTGGCGTGCATGACTAACGTCAGCCAGCCAAACGCAACACTCACTATGCGGCGCCTTTCGCGCAGCGTGCTCACTTTCTGGGCCATCAGGGAGGAACGGGCGCCCACCTCCCCGGCGTCCCCGCCCTGATTGATGGCGTCCTGGAAGATGGCAACGCTGCGGTCGATCAGGCCGCTCCCCGAATCGGTGACCATGCGCCGCCAGCACAGGGCCGGGTCGATGCGGGTCACAAGTCGGTCATGGAGTTGCTTTATGTGCGGACCCAGGGCCGCAAAGGAGCGCAGGTCCAGCCGCTCCATCGCCTCCGTCAGGGTAGAGCCTATGGCCGTAGCCACGCTCCCCAGGGCCCTCAAGAACGTGCTTATCTCCTTGTCTTTGCTATCAATATCCCGGTCATAGCTGTTGGCCACCAGGCCGAGCGGTATTAGAGGAAAGGCCGCTACCAGGAGGAGCACGCCTATGGGCAGCCCGCGTACGGACAGGAGCGCAGGGAGCACAAAACTCGTAGACACGCAGATGGGAAAGAGCTTTGCCAGTAGCCTGGCCTTCGGCGGCCCTTCTTTACTGTCCAATACCTTGCTCTCTTTAGGCGCCACCTTGTAGAGAATCCACACGCCAACGCCGGTGACTCCCACAGACACCACCACCAGGCCCATAATAAATGCGCTGGAGGTGTTGTATATCAGCATGGACACAACCGCCACAACCAGGACCAGGGCCGCAGATATGGTAATAGCCGTATACGCATCAGTGTATTTGCGCAGGACCTCCACCTTCCCCTCGTACTCGTTGCTGTAGGTCTCGGCCTGCGCTTTGGCCTCTCTCTCCAGGAAATCGCTCTCCGCCTCTCCCGCAATAAGGGAACTGGAGATCCGCAGAAGCAGGCTCTTTATACGAGTATCCTGGATCGCCTGCCCTACCATGCGGCAGGCCTCGGTGTAGTCATAGTGCATCTTCTCAGCCAGCACATGTATCTTCTCGAAGTGTGGAGCGATAGTATTGGGCAGCCCGGATGCCATCTGGAAGATCCGGCTCCGCGGGATCCCGGCCGCAGCTATAGTCGACAAGTACGTGAGCTGAAAAAGGAGGTCGACGCTCACAGCGTCGCGATTAGAAGACGCCTTGTTTTTGGGCATTGAACATGACCTCCAGAAGCTCATAGAAATTAGTCACCTTCGCCTCCTTGTGAAGCCTCTCCAGCACCCGAGCGCGCCTCTCGATCAAGGCGTATATCTCCCACTTCCGGGTCGGTGGGATGCCCCTCTTGGGGGCTATCTTCTGTTCGAGCAAGAAGCTGTTCTTGTTTCCCACAAACTCGAACCCATCCGTTGCCGGGTCCCAGCGGAAGACCTCAACAAAAGAGAAGCTATCTGAGGATGCCTCGTAACCGATAATCTCGTTGATGGAGATTATACGTCGCCCCCGCTTGCCATTCGGCAGCTTGACCGCGTTGGTGATGACCACGACGTTCAGGCTGTCCACGTAAGTCTTGGGGATGTTGATCGGGTTACCGGTGAGACGCTGCACCAGCTTCTCGACCGAAGCCGCATGGAACGTGGCCATGACGGTATGTCCGGTCTGCATGGCCTGAAAGGCCACGGACCCCTCCTCACCGCGGATCTCACCGATGACGATAATGTTGGGTCTTTGCCGCAGGGCCGCCCGGAGGAGTTGAAACATGGTAACCGAAGCTCCCTGGTCCGCCTGCGACATCTGGGAAACCTCACGGATCCAGTTCTTGTGCGGCACCTGTAGCTCAGGCGTGTCCTCGATGCTGACCACTTTGTTGGAATACGGTATGAACGTCGTCATGGCGTTGAGGAGGGTGGTCTTGCCTGAAGCTGTCTCCCCAGCCACGAAGAGGTTCATACCCTCCTCCATAACCACGGAGAGATAGGCCGCCATCGAGTAGTCGAGAGTCCCGAAGTCGATTATTTCCAGGATGCTGAGGGGGGTCTCGGAGAATTTTCTGATAGTGAAGTTGCTCCCCCGTTGAGACACCTCTTTCCCGTAGACGATGTTGATGCGCGAACCATCCGGGAGAGTGGCGTCCACAATGGGATGGCGCATCGTAACCGGTTTCTTCACCCGCTCCGATAGCCGCATCACAAACTCATCCAGTTCTTCGTGGGTGTTGAAGACCACTGCCGAAGTGAGACTGTGGAAGATCTTGTGTTCCACAAAGATAGGCCCCAGCCCGCTGCAGCTTACGTCTTCAATGTAGGTATCGGCTATCATTGGCTGGAGCACGCCCATGCCCAGCTTATTCCGCATTATCAGGTACTTCAGCGCTTGCATCTCCTGGGGGGTAACCGCCGTTGGACGGCCATTGCCGCGCTTCCCGTTATCACCCGCACCTGCGGCTGGTATCTTGCCCGGCGGCAACACAGGAAAGGCCTTTTCCACGCAGCGCAGGAGCACAGCTTGCCGATCTTCCTCGGTTTCCGCCCGGGAGATCTCGTCGGTATAGTCCAGAAGTATCATGTCCAGCAGGCGCAGCTTAGCCTCCAGGTCCAGCCCCATGCTGGACTCCACCGGGATGTAGAGGTTCCGGTTGGACTTGGTGTCGGAAAAGATGTGGACCAGGATGTCCTGGCTCACCGGGTAGATCAGGTTGTGTTTAGGCCCATCTCCCAGCTTCCGGGTCAAGACAGGGTAATAGGCGGGGAAACCCACCTCCTGCAAAGGCAGCAGGTGCAGATACTGGAGGAGATGAGTATTCTCCTGGCACGCGCCCTGAAGAGGGGGGGGCAACAACGGAAAAAGGCTGCACTCCCCGGGTTCCTCGGCGTGGCCGTGAGGTTTACTTTCAGCTACCGGCGCTGCTAGCTGCGACATGTTCACATCCTATCCAAATACGGGCACCCCGACAGGTCGGGACCGCGCCCCTACGCGCGGGCCTTCGAGAAGGGGATAATGCGCATACCCCAGTTCGGCTCTACTTCAAAGGAGATAATGTTACCGGTGTTCCGTTGGGCGCCACGCACCTTGGCCACCTCCAACATCTTCACAAGCTGGGCGCCCATGGTCTCAATGCGCAGTCTGAGGTGGGCATCGCACATGGAGCTGATGCGCACCAGGACATTATCCGTGATAGCATATGAGTGCATGACACCGAGGATGGTCCTGGTACCGTTGCACAGGCCCTTCATGTCCTCAAAAAAGGCAATGCTTTCTTCGGGCGTGCCCCGGCTTAGAAAGGAGGTGAGGGAATCCACCATGACCAGGTCTTCTTCGCTGGCCAGGGCCTCCAAAAGGTTGTCGAGGACTTGCCGCGCGTGCTCGCCGGCCTTAATAGCTTTCATCGGATGAATGTGCAGGTAGCTCAGCAGGTAATAGTCGCTAATGTCCAGATTGAGGCTCTTCATCTGGCTAATGAGGCTCCGGACCGTATTCTCAGTGGTGTAAAGCGTAGCCCTGTGCCCGGACCCCAGCGAGCCCCACAGTATCTGCTGGGTTAGCACCGACTTACCTGAGTCCGGCTGGCCCTCAACCAGGGTCAGAGAGCCCACGGGGATGCCGCCGCCAAGTTTCTTGTCTATCTCCGAGTTCCCCGTCGAGATATTGCCGGCCACCTTTGTTTTTACCGTCATACGAGACCTCCCTCTCCAAAAGGGTATCCATACACTCGCACAGCGCACGCATGGCTCGCATTAACGAGGGCTGGCGGGTCCTTTGTAGTAGGGCAATTCATGAATTGCCCCTGCCAGGCTCCGGTCTACTTGGTATACTGGATAGACGTTGTAACCCCGCGGTCCGTTGAGATGATTACAAGAATCGTCTTCCCGGGTCCAACCGGGGGGTTCGGTTTCAGCCGTAGTGTCAGGTCCTCCCTCGGGTCCAGCAGGCCCGGCGCGTAGACCTCCGTGGCGCCATTCCGCTTAATAGCATTCACCGCCCATTGATTGTTGCTAGGCGACGTGCCTGTCACATACGATAAGCGTTTTATGGCGTATGTGCCGCTGGCTTCATAGTATTGCACTATCACATCCCAATCGGAGAAATGGCCTATGACCCGCTGCCCCGTATTCCTCACATTTATGTCAAATCCACCATTGCCCTGGTCGACAACCCCCGTCGCCGATATGATCGTGTTGCCTATGTCCGTGGACCGTCTCTCCATTGCTTTCCAATCCACGGAAAGCTGATCGGCCGAGAGCACCGCGCTCTGGGCCATCATAAGACCGCCCGTCAGGATGACGGCGATGCAGATCAGCGAAACAATGGCAGTTTCCATAGCTAGAAGCTAAAGGTCAACTCGTGCGACACACCGTTGGGGGCCACAAACTTCCCCCAGTAGGTGCCGGCTGACTGGGTGCTGGAGTAGTGGATAGTGACCTTGATGGTGTCGGCAGTCCACCACTCCGTACCGGTTTCAATACTGTAGGTCCAGTTAGGCTTTGCCCCGCCTGCGTAATCGGTGTAGGGTATGCGTGTGAAATTGCCCACCGGTCCCACATAGACGTCCGACTCAGAGACATTGGTTATGCGGCTGCCGCCCACATTCTTGACCCAGAAATAGATGTCGAAGTCCCCGTCGCTGTTCGTATCGACCCAGGCGCCGCTGGAGTTCAGCTCACCCGTAGCCTGGACAATGGTCACCTGGGTTTCCAGTCGGTCACTCACCCGGCTGGTGGCGCTGGTCAGGCTGCCGCTACCCTGGGTCACTGCCGGATAGACGGCATTTACCACCACTATGGAAGTCACCACGGCCGCAATAGTGAGCAGGACCGATGCAATGACCTTATCCATGAGAGACCTGTTTCCCGTTGCCGTTGCTATTCATGAAGAGGCTCAGTATCGCCGCTTCGCTTCGATCTGTTAAGCTGCGTCGCACCAGGTTGTCCACCTCGACCAGAAGCGAAATGCCCTCCCTCATGGACTGCCCGTCCCCCTCGTCGGTATTCAGTAACTTCATCAGGGCGTCCTTTAGAGGAGAGGACAGCCCGCCGAGCTGGCCATAGATATCCAGCAGGGCCTCCATGCGTTGTTTCCCCACCTTTTTCACGCCAGTGGCGAGCCACTGAGAAAGCATGGAGACTGTCAGCAGGTCGGCGGCGGGTTTCGCTGAGGGGATAGAAGGGTTGATGGCTGGCTGCACCGTCACCGGGCCGGTGGAGATGCCGGATCCCTGAGCAGCGGTCGCCTCGTGCGCCGCCTTCCCATTCCCATTCCCGTTACCGTTGCCGCCGGCCACCACAGACGCAGGGGGAACCCCGGCCGTCGCAAGGACGTCGTGGGCCTGTCTGCCATTGCCGTTAGCGCCCGGCGCCGGCGCATCGCCGACCGCTTCCGCCTTTGGCTGTGGCGAACTCTCTTCCACAGTCGCTTTCTCCGGCGACATCGAGACCGTTTTCACGACATGCACCGGGATGGCCCGCCCGGCGACCGGGTTCTCCAGGCGTTCTTTGATATCGATGAGTACCTGTTTGATCTCGTTCTTGAGGAGCTTCATCTCCTCTTCAATCGCCTGAAACTTATCCGCCATAGTTCCTCCTTCCTTTTCCACCTTTCTGTATCTACCGTAGGTAATCTAGCAGACAGGCAGCCGGCGCAATAGAGGGATAACGCCCAATACCGGGGGGGATAACCCCCAATTCCAGTAGATGAAAAACCTCGACTTCTCCGGGGTCTCACGGCGCCAGGCGGCATGGAAAGCCCTGGTCCACATAGTGATTTTTCCCCGGCAACACCCTCACCGCAAGCCGCTCAATCTGGCGGGCACACCCCACACCCCGGCGAGGGTACACACCATCCTGAAACTAACCCGGCGGTTTGTCCCGGCATGAGTAGGGTTAAACTTCCTGGCCCCGTGATCGGTCCGAGACGAAAAACCTGCGGCATCGAATGGTGGGCAAGGGGTCCATCCGGCGCAGAAAGTTCAAGGATCCAAGTCCACAGGTAGGGGTGCAGCATGCTGCGTCTGGAGAGGTTCCCGAGAGGCCCGACGACCGGGACGGCCCAATTCTGGGGGTTTGCCCGCGGCGTGGCAGGGGCACGGCGGCGGCGTGCGCCCGTTCCAACACATTCTTGGCCGAACAAGCAAGAAGGAATCTTAGATTATGGAGCGAATAGTCCTTGCGCAGCATGTCATTCCAGCGGAGGCCCCGACTCATCGGGGAACCCCCGCAAGGCCTCCCCCTGGATTCCGGCTCAGAGGCCGGAATGACAGGCGGCCGGTTCGTCTGGCTCCGCTACGGACCCCGACTGCCTTTTGTTGGAACAAGTGGACGGCGGCGTGGCCCATACGAACTCCAAGGCCCACAATCAAACAACGGCGGTAGGCACAAAGCTAGAACCTGGCCACTCCTTCGTCGCAGGCGTCCTCTGACTGGAAGTCGAAAACCCCCGTTCCGATTCACCTCGGTGAATCGGAACGGGGGTTTTCTCTTTGCGGTATTTCCCGGAGCAAGCTGAACGTTGGCCCTAAGGTAGCGGTCCTATTTGCAGGCCGGTATTCCTGACCCGATCCGATAGCAGCAAGCCCTGGTTCGTAGGGGCACGGCGACGCCGTGCCCTAAGAACGAAGAACCCGCTCAAAAAGAGACGGCCCCCGGTAGATCGGGGGCCGTCCGTTCGGATGCTTGTAGGGGCGCAGCATGCTGCGCCCCTACCGGTGGACTACCGCAGATCCACTACCGTATCGATGTAGTTGGGGGTGGTCCGGGTGATGATCAGGGTGCCGCCCTGCATGGGTTTCAGTTCAAGAGTGAACTCGGTATCCTTGACCAACGGGTTGGCGCCGCCGTCTACAGCGGTCAGGTCGACAGTTATCTGGTACTCCTCGCCCGGCTCCAGCAGGTCATCGCTGTCGCCGAAGCCCAGGATAGACTTGGACCAGGCCACATTGTTTATCTGCTGGTTCTTATCCTGGTACGAGATGACCATTTTGTGGGTGCTGCCAGCGTCCGCCAGGCCGTCGCCGCCGGCATCGGTGGGTACGGTCAGGTCAATGGCCTCTCCACCTACGCCAGTGGCTACGACAAATATGAGCTGGTTGACCTGGTTGTCAGCGTCAGTGTCCTTGGCGATAACGCCACCCTTGAGCTGCATGCTGCCGGCTGCCTGCTTCAGGCCGCTATAGATCGTCTCTGAGCCTTTCTGCGCCGAGAAGATGCCGGCCGACAGGGCGGTATAAGCGAATACCGCAGCCACTACCACAAACGCGATCAAGATGATGGCCGTCTCGAGGCCGGTGATACCTCTCTGGTCCCTAAGGGACTTCCATATTCTATTGAGCATGTGTGCCTCCTTTCGTTTTTCTCCCCGGAGTTACAGTCTGTCCGCGTGGTTTTCGAGCAACGCTTTCATCACCGCAGGTTTACTAATGTGTCAATATAGAGCGGGGTTGTCCGGGTGATGACGAGAGCGCCGCCCTGCATGGGTACTATCTCCAGAGTGAACTCGGTATCCTTGACCAGAGGGTCGGAGCCGGTAGCGCCGCTTATTGCTTCCAGGTCAACCGATAGCTCCATTTCCTCGCCGGGCTCCAGCAGGTTGTCGCTGTCGCCAAAACCGAGCAAGCTCTTTGTCCAGTAAAGGTTGTTTTTCCGCTGGCTCTTATCTATATAGTTGATAATGGTCTTGTGGGATGTACCCGTAGCTATACCGGTGCTCTCACCCGCAGGTGGGGTCATATCAATGGCCTCACCCCCAACTCCAACAGACACAACAACCTTTATTGTATCTATATCGTTATCTGCACCGGTGTCCGAGCCAATGACACCCCCCTTTATCTGCATAGCGCCGGCTGCCTGCTTCAGGCCGCTGTAGATCGTCTCCGAGCCTTTCTGGGCGGAGAAGATGCCGGCGGACAGGGCGGTGTAGGCGAAGACAGCCGCCACAACCACGAAGGCGATCAAGATGATGGCCGTCTCCAGGCCGGTGATGCCTCTCTGGTCCCTAAGGGACTTCCATATTCTATTGAGCATGTGTGCCTCCTTTCGTTTGTCAGGTATGTAACCCCCGCCACTGGCGGGCAATCTCAACCACTGCGACCGGGCAAGGTCCTTCCCCGGATCACCGCAGGTTCATGACCTTATCTACGGTGTTGGGGATGGTGCGGGTCATGATCAGGGAGCCGCCCTGCATGGGCTTGAAATCCAGGGTGAACTCGGTATCAGAGCCTATCTCGGTGGTCAGCGCCCGCAGGTTCACCATGATCAGGAACTCCTCTCCTTGCTCCAGCAGGTTGTCGCTATCGCCGAAGCCGAGTTGGGTCTTGGTCCAGGCCAGGTTGTTAATGAACTGGTTCTTGTCCCGGTAGGAGATGACCGCCTTGTGCGTGCTGCCGGAATCGGCCGCGCCGTCGGGCGGCGTATCGGCGTCTGTAGGTACCGTCAGGTCAATAGGCTCGCCGCCAACGCCGTTGGATACGACGAAGGATATCTTGGCCACCTTGCTGGCGGCTGCCTGGTACGTAGCGGTGATGGCTGTAGCATTGGCCGGGGCAGCAACAAACGTTACCGCGCCAGTCCCGTCAACAATGGAATAGTCGGCGGGGTCGGCTTTGGCAACGCCATCCACGTAGATGGTCTCCGAATTAGCCAGAATGGGAGCGTAGGCCAGATAGAAGACCGTCGTCGCTGCGTCGCCGGTGCCGATGCTCTCGCTGGCCACCTTATTATAGGCAATCATGCCGCCCTTCAGCTCCATGCTTCCGGCTGCCTGTTTCAGGCCGCTGTAGATCGTTTCCTGGCCTTTCTGGGCCGAGAAGATACCGGCAGACAGGGCGGTATAAGCGAATACCGCAGCCACCACCACGAACGCGATCAAGATGATGGCCGTCTCCAGGCCGGTGATGCCTCTCTGGTCCCGGGCCAATCGCCTCATGAGTTTTAACATTGTGTGCCTCCTTTCACTGGTTACATGATAGAAATGGTGTGCCTTTTGGTGTGCCTGTTCTTCAGCTACATAACTTCGGTTTCATCGCATCTTAGCCACCTCCTCAGTCCAGGCGGACCACGGCGCCGATGCTGCCGGGCGTGGTCCTGGTAATGTTCAATATGCTGCCATGGCTAGGCTTCACCTCAAGGGTGAAGGTGGTATCTGTTTTCAAGGGATTGGACCCTCCAGCCACCTTAGCCAGGTTGACCGCGATCTCGAACTGCTCGTTAGCATTCAACAGGTTGTCCCCGTTGCCGTAGCCGAGTTGGGTCTTTGTCCACGACAGATTGCTCAGGTATTGCGTATCATCTATGTATGAGATGATCGTCTTGTGCGTGCTGCCGGCATCAGGCTCGCCATCGCTGGCGGCATCGGTCGGCGGTGCGAAATCCACCGCATCGTTTCCCAGGGCCAGGGCGACGGTGAAGATCACCTGGTCAATCTTCCCGTCCGCCGGGGTGGTGGTGTCCTTGGCCACCACGGTCCCCCTCGGCTCCAGGGTCTCGGATACCTTCTTTAGTCCTCCGTAGATGGCCTCCTTCCCCTTCTGGGCAGAGAAGACCCCTGCCGAGAGGACAGTGTAAGCGAACACCGAGGCGACCACCACGAACGCAATAAGGATAATGGCCGTTTCCAGGCCGGTTATCCCCCGGCTGTCCTGGAGTAACCTCTTCAATTCGCCCCCGGTCCATCGGGGTTTACCAAGATGCTGCACCATAACCCTTCCCTGTCCTTTGTATTCGCCCCCCGAATTCCCGGCCAGTTTTCTGGCCCGCTCCGGGAGTTTCTCCCTGGCTCTTCGGCCCCTGGGCTGGTGTTTTCATGGGCAAGAATATCAATTTTCTCGCCGCTAACCTATGGTGTCGACCCCCCATTTTCTCTGGGAACTTTACTCAATTTCTCTGGGTGCCAGCACCAACGCGAAATGAGTGAAAACACGCACCGACATTGGGTGTTCGCCCACTGGGGTAGTCTGTGCATAGTGTCTACAATGGTGGGCGACAGAGGCTGTACCTTAATGCGGTTAATACTCCTGAAGAAGTCGCTCTCGCGGAAATGAGCGTTAACGGTCTTTGCGAGGGGCGTAGCGACGTGGCGGTCCCCCGCTTTCCAAGGCACGGGAGACGGTGAAAACCTCTCCCCCCAACCCCTTCCCGTGTCGGGAAGGGGTTGGGGCTTAGGTCGCCATCTAATGAGATTGCTTCCCTATTCACTTGGCTCAGGGCTTAGGCTCGCAGTGGTCCGGGGAGCCCCTCCAGTCGAGGATGGCAGCCTACCATATATATAGAATCATGGAATCGTTCATGCCCGCTTGCGCCGGGCGCCGCGAAGTATGAAAATGGGCTTACATGTCACGTGGAGCGCAGGGCAGACGCCATCCTGAGCTTGTCGAAGGACCCCGACAGGTCGGGGCCGACGCTTCGATCCCGACAAGCTCCGCCCTGAGCACACCGAAGGGTCGGGACGCGGCGCTTGCTCGCCTTATTTTCGGGAGATGTTCCCAGGACTGCGACGCCACATTCCGCCAGGGACGACGGAGCAGCATCTTAGGGAGCCTAAGCGTACCAACAGTGGCGGAAAACGCCTGACGCCAGGTTCACGCCCGGCTGCCATCGAAAGTAAGCGCCAAAACACGGTACGCCTGTGCGACGGGTAAACCGCTGTACCCTTTGGTCTATTGTGGAGAGACCTATAGTTACGGTTAGTGGATCAAAAAGCTAGGCGATGGTACTGCTGTACGCGGAAATGCCAATGCGGTTTACTGAAAGGACCGTGAAGGACATAAAGGTAAGGTTAACCATTGTGAAATCTTTGACATTTCCCATCATTTTTGTTATAATTGCGGACTTACTGGGGAGAAAGCTCAGGCCGCGGCGCCCCGGGCTGCTTGCCTGCCGGTGGTCCGGGATCATACCAACAGGTGGAAGGGCCCCGGTGGGTGCACCTGTCAGGAGTGAGCGGAAGCACCTGAGAGCCATCCCGCAAGAAACTACGGCCAATTATGGGGCAAAAATTGGGGGTTATCCCTATTGTTTTCTCTCGGTAGAAGTGGAATCATAAGCTAAAGGGCAACTCAAATCGAGAAATCGGAGCTGGCCATGCAAAGAGGAATAGTTGATATAGTAAGCCCGGGTGAGGGGCAGGTGGTGGAGGTCGTAACCAAGGTCAAGAAGACCAGGCTCTATATTATGGAGGAGCAGGAGATACTCCGGGAGGCGTACAAGGCATTCTTCTCCTTTGAGCCTGGCATTGAGGTGGTGGGGCTTTCTGACTCCCTTGAACCGGACACCCTGGCCAGCACGGTGGCTACACTTAAACCAGACGTCCTTCTGATCGGCACAAAGGTACTTCAGGCCAGCTTCATCGATAAACTGGAGACCCTGCGGGAGAAGCTACCCAGGGTGGGCATTGTCCTGCTTTCAGCCCTCTACGATGTCAAAGGCATCAAGCGGCTGCGGGCCTTCGCCAAGAAGAGCGGCACCGGTTGCGCCTATCTGTTCAAGCACTCTGTGGACACCATAAGCCAGATGACCCAGGTGGTCATGGCGGTGGCCCAGGGTCGCGTGATCCTGGACCCGGTGGTCATGGAAGGACTGATCGAGTCCGGGGAGAGCAAGGCAGCCAGTTTCCTCAAGGAACTCAGCCCCCGTGAACTGGAGGTCCTCAACTGGATGGCCAAGGGGTTCAAGAACCAGGCCATTGCCGACATACTGTGCGTCGACGGCAAGACGGTGGAGCGTCACATCAACAGTATCTATAGCAAGCTCAGCCCCACGTCCGAGTCCAAGCACCCGCGGGTAAACGCGATCACACTATACCTGAAGGCTACGGGACAGTTGCCCAGCGACGAGATGGCGGAAGACTAGTGAGAGGTGGGAAGTGAGATGTGGGAAGTGGGAACGAGGAGGGAAACGGGGCCCTAGTGGAGGAAGAGCAGAAGCTCTTTGAAGTCCCAGGCCACAACTAACACAAGCAGGGCTACCCCTGGGATGAGCAGCCGGCTTGGAATGAGCCAGGCGACAAAGAAAGAGGCTAGCACCTTAACCAGGAAGAACTGGGCCGGTGCGCCCAGAAGGCTGGCGACGAACGGGTTCAGTTCAGTGAGCCCCAAGCGCAACGCCCACAGGGTCAGCAAGAAGTCCGCTGAAGCCAGCATAAAGTACAGCATCTTCACAGCGACCCCGCGCCTGAAGGTCGCGGTTGTAGCTAGAAGTTCAACCAAGGCAAACCTCCCCACCCGAGTCCCGACATTTGGGGACTCAGGGTGGTCCTCTTATATGCCCATACTACACCAGGCAGAGGCCGTACACAATCCCCCCGGCGCGCCCCAAATCCACCGCCTACTGAATGTCGTCAAACGCAACGTCCCGTTACCTGATTGGTGCGGCATTTCGATCTGTATGTAGCTTTAGCAAAGAAGAGGACAACCAACCTCTCCCTTTAATAAAGGGAGACTGAGAGGGATTTTGGCGGAGCGGTCGTTTGGGAAAATCACCCTTTCATCCCCCTTTGCCAAACTGACCCTTACCCATATCCTGGGTTGCTGGACACAGGGGGATTTCGGGGTTGTGGGACATTGGTCGCGGTTACTGCTCTGAAAACAAACAACCCCCGTCATTGCGAGTGAAGCGAAGCAATCTCATGACTTTCAGGTG
>JACQTY010000043.1 GCA_016210545.1 Chloroflexota bacterium | reverse complement strand
TTTCGATGTGTCTGACCCTATAGATGAGGTGTCATTGAGTTATCGCAATGGTGTGTCCCCCCTACAAAACCTCTGTGTCCAGCCCGAGATGTGGGACATGCTCAGTTTGCGAAAGGGGGGCTTTGCCCCAAAAGTGCCCCCACTGTCACCCTGAGTGTAGCGAAGGGTCTGGGGTGGGGGGTCAACCAGATATGAATTCCGATAAATCGGGACCCAGATTCTTCCCGATACATCGGGACACGTCGGGACTCCTCAGAATGACATTTGGGGCAACGCCCGAAAGGGGGAAAAGGGGTTAGACGCGCCACCTTGCTTCGACTTAGCGTCGAACTTTGATGGCGGATTAAGGGAGGATTAAGGGTGGATTAAGGGGGCAATGCCAGACGCTTCATCAGAGAGTTCAAGTTGAAACTGAGAACCGCCATGGCCCACCATGCAGCATTGCCCCCGAATAGGCTCGACGGTAGTTGGCCGCCGGCCAGGACAAATTGGCTACCCCACCTTAGGCAATTCCTCGAGAGCCTTCTTCACCAGCTCTGTCGGGTACTCGTAGTCCTTGAGCTTCCCGGACAGGAACTCATCGTATGCGCCGAGATCGAAGTGCCCGTGGCCGCTGAGCGCCAGCAGAATGGTCTTCTTTTCTCCCGATTCCTTGCACTTTAGCGCCTCGTCGATCGTCACTTTGATGGCATGGGACGGCTCGGGCGCCGGAAGGATACCCTCGGCGCGGGCAAAAGTGACCGCTGCCTCGAACGTCGCCAACTGATGGACGGCGACCGCCTCCACAACCTTGAGATGGTACAGATGGCTTACGATGGGCGCCATCCCGTGATAACGGAGCCCGCCGGCGTGGATCCGCGGCGGAACGAAAGAGTGACCCAGTGTGTACATCCTCAGCAGTGGTGTAAGCTTGGCTGTATCCCCGAAGTCATAGGCGCAGACGCCTTTGGTAAGGCTGGGGCAGGCTTCCGGTTCAACGCAGACAATGCGCAGATTCTTTCCGTCGATCTTGTCCTTCACGAAAGGCAAGAATGTCCCTGCGAAATTGCTGCCGCCGCCGATGCACCCCACAATGACGTCCGGGTAGAGACCGGCCATTTCCATCTGCTTCTTGGCCTCCAGGCCTATCACGGTCTGATGGAGGAGGACGTGGTTAAGAACGCTGCCCAGGGAGTACTTGGTGTCGTCGTGGGAAGCGGCATCTTCCACGGCCTCGCTGATAGCAATGCCCAGGCTGCCCGGGGAATCTCGGTCCAGGGCCCGAATGGTCCGGCCCGCGTTGGTATCCTCGCTGGGGCTGGGCACAACCCTGGCGCCCCAGGTCTCCATAAGGACTCTCCGGTACGGTTTCTGATGATAGCTTGATTGTACCATGTACACTTTACACTGGAGGCCGAAGAACTGGCAGGCCAGGGCCAGAGCGCTACCCCACTGGCCGGCGCCCGTCTCGGTGGCCAGCCTGCGTACACCTTCCTGTTTGTTGTAGTACACCTGGGCTACAGCCGTGTTGAGCTTGTGGCTTCCCGCAGGGCTGCCGCCTTCATATTTGTAGAAGATGCGGGCAGGCGTGCCTAGCGCCTTCTCCAGACGGTGCGCCCGGAACAAAGGCGTGGGACGCCACAGCCGGTAGAGTTGCTGGATCTCCTCAGGGATTTCGATGCTCCGTTCGGGGCTGACCTCCTGCTTGATCAGCTCCATCGGGAAAAGGCGGGCCAGATCGGCCGGCCCCAGGGGTTGGCCGGTGCCAGGATGAAGCGGCGGCGGCAAGGGAGCAGGCAGGTCCGGCAAGACATTGTACCAGTGGGTAGGCATCTCCCGTTCGGAGAGCATGAACTTGGTCGTCTCCACAGGCTCCTCCTTCGCATTCATTAGTGTCGATATTATACCCCGCGGCTTCCGTGAAAGCTAGTGGGCAACGGACAGGTATAGAGACAGAGGCGGAGACAGAGGCGGAGACGGAGATAGAGATGGAGATGGAGGCGCAGATCGATGGCGACGGGCTGAGAAAGGGCTACGAGGACCGCCCACCCGGATTCGCGCTTGCCCCTTTCACAGACTATCTATTCAGCCACGACCTTTTATGATAAATTATAGGGACAGTTGAGGTGCCAAGAAGATACATGCGTATACTTCCGGCAATTCTGACCGAGGACCCGGTGGACCTGGAAAGAAAGGTCCGGCAAGCAGAATCTTTCTGCGACTGGGCTCAGATAGACATCATGGACGGCAAGTTCGTCCCTTCTCGGAGCATAGACGCCTCTCATTTGTGCAACATTAAGACCAGGCTGAACATGGAAGTCCATTTGATGGTCAAGGAACCCGCAGCTCAGATAGAGGGCTTTGTCCGGGCCGGAGCAAAAAGGATTGTGTTTCACTATGAAGCTGCGTCATCCCCCGACGAGGTAGCCAGAGAAGCCAGGAAGCTGGGCGTCTCCGTTGGCGTTGCTATCAATCCCGAGACGCCAGTGACTTCACTGTTGAAGCTGAGGGAGAGGCTGGACTTCGTGCTGTTTCTCTCGGTGAACCCCGGGTTTTACGGCAAGGAATTCATACCGGGTGTCCTGGACAAGGTGCGTGAGTCCCGGGAATTGAGACCTAATCTGGAAGTTGGGATCGATGGCGGGATCAAGGCCGCGAACATTAAACGCGCCAAGGCTGCCGGCGTCGACTACGCGTGTGTCGGCAGTCAGATATTCAACCACGTCGCCCCAAAGGAGGCGTATATGGCACTTTTAGGACTGGTGAAGGATGGATAGACTATCAGCGGGGGAACTCAAGAGGCTGGGCTGGCAGGTCCGCCGGGATGTCCTCATAATGTTGGAACACGCGGGGTCCGGCCACCCTGGCGGTTCCCTGTCAGCCGTGGAGATACTGACCAGCCTCTATTACAACAAGCTCCGCCACGACCCCAGGAACCCCAATTGGGAGGCGAGGGACAGATTCGTCCTGTCCAAAGGGCATTGCTGCCCGGTTCTCTATACCGTGCTGGCCTATCGAGGCTTCTTCCCCAAGGAAGAGTTGATGACATTCCGCAGACTGGGGTCTCGACTCCAGGGGCATACGTACAGGGGCGTGCCCGGCGTCGAGGTGTCCACAGGCTCGCTGGGGCAGGGGCTGTCTGTGGCCAACGGCATGGCAATCGCAGCTAAACATGGAAAGAAGGACAGCCGGGTCTATTGCTTGATAGGCGACGGGGAGATGGACGAGGGCCAAATCTGGGAAGCCGCCATGACCGCCTCCTTCCGCAAGCTGGATAATCTGTGCTGCATAGTGGACAAGAACCAGGTCCAGCAGAATGGGCTCACCAGAGTGATCAAGGACCTGGACCCCGTCCCGGACAAGTGGCGGGCCTGCGGCTGGCATGTGATCGAGGTGGATGGCCACGATGCCGTCCAGGTCACCAAAGCGTACGATGAGGCCGAAACCGTGAAAAGCAAGCCGTCCGTGGTGATAGCTAATACTATCAAAGGTAAAGGCGTATCCTTCATGGAACTCAATCACCAATGGCATGGCAAGACCCCCAATAAGACCGAGCTAGAGGCGGCCTTGAAAGAGCTGGATGCCGCCATGGGGGTGAAATAGATGGCAGGTAAACCTACGCGGGACGGGTTTGGGGAGGCGTTGCTGGAGATAGGCAAGACCAATGAGAACATCTTCGTCCTCACTGGAGACCTGGCTGATTCGACGCGAGCAGAGTTGTTTGGCAAGCAATGGCCGGACAGGTTTGTCAACGTGGGCATCTCCGAATCGGACATGATAGGCATAGCTACCGGGCTGGCATTGTCGGGGAAGGTTGTCTTTGCATGCTCCTTCGGCTGTTTCGTGACTACCCGGCCCAATGACCAGATACGGGTGTCGGTGTGCTATAACAATCATGGCTACGGCAATCTTAACGTGAAAATCGTGGGGACGCACAACGGCATTACTACAGGTCCGGACGGGGCTACGGCCCAGGCCATGGAAGATATTGCCACCATGAGGGTGTTGCCGGGGATGACTGTGGTTGTCCCCGCCGATGCCGTGGAGGCCAAGAAGGCGACTATCGCCGTGGCGAACTACCCGGGGCCGGTCTACCTCCGGCTGGGGAGATATGCCGCTCCCATTGTCACCCAGGAGGGCGATCCCTTCGAGGTTGGGAAGGCGAACCGGATACGCACCGGGAACGATGTCTCGATCATTGCCTGCGGGCTTATGGTAGGCGAGGCCATCGAGGCAGCCAGCCGGCTGTCGCAGGAAGGCATCGACGCCAGTGTTATTAACCTGCATACGGTGAAGCCGCTGGACGGGCAGACCCTTTTGGAAGAGGCCCGTCGCACCGGGGCTGTGGTAACGGCTGAGGAGCACCAGGTCAATGGCGGCATGGGCGGAGCGGTGGCGGAGTTCCTGGGGCGCTCCAGGGCGGTCCCGATGGAGATGGTGGCGGTCCAGGATACGTTCGGTGAGTCAGGCGCGGAGCGTGAGCTGCAAGAGAAGTACGGGCTTACTGCCAAAGAGATCGTGGCTGCAGCCAGGAAAGCTATTGCCAGGAAACGGGGCGGTCTCGGCTAGGAGGTGGCAGCGATGTTTGCTGTGGGTCTAGCCCGAAAACAGGAGGGTCTTGTTGATTTCGAGTTGAAGAAACCCGAGATCAAAGGTCCCAAAGATGTTCTGGTCAGGGTGTTGCAGGCGGGGATAGACGGTACCGACCGGGACATGATCCAACGGGGGCAGAAAGACATCGGCGAGGGGGAGGACTTCATCGTCCTGGGGCACGAGGCGGTGGGGCGAGTGGAGGAAGTTGGGCGGGGAGTCCGAAACGTCAAGCCCGGGGACATAGTGGTGCCCACCGTCCGCCGGGGGTGTGGCCAGTGCGCCAGTTGCCTGGACAAGGGCAGCGATATGTGCAGCACCGGCCTGTATAAGGAGAGGGGCATCCACAAGCTCCACGGCTACTTTACCGAGTATTTCGTGGACGAGGAGCAATACCTGGTAGTTGTGCCACCGGGGTTGGAAGAGGTTGCCGTGCTGGCGGAGCCTATGTCCATCGCGGAGAAGGCTATGGGCCAGGTGCGCCATATCCAGGCCCGGCTGCCCTGGGGCTGTTTTCACCCTGAGCATAGCTTTGACCGGCCCGGCTGGGGGGCGTGCAAGAAAGCGCTGGTGATCGGAGCGGGGCCTATCGGCTTTTTCGGAGCAGCGTTGCTCCGGCTGGCAGATATGGTGACGTATTTCATCGAGATCGTCCCCGAAACGGCTCTGAAGGTGAGGCGCATGCAAGAGATGGAGGCCCAGTACATCGACGGCCGCGGCATCACTCCTGAAAGCCTGGTCAAAAGGATGGGCAATCCGGATATTGTGTTCGAGGCTAGCGGCGCTTCCGAACTCGCCTTGGGCCTGTTGCCGGTTGGCGCCCGCAACGGGGCGTTTGTCTTCACCGGTATCCCGAGGGGACAGAGTCAGGTGTGTATGGACGGGGACCTGCTATTGCGACAGATGGTGCGTCTTAACCAGATCATCATAGGCAGTATCAACTCCAACCGGCGCCACTTTGAAGCTGCCCTGCAAAACATGGTAGAGATAGACAAGCGTTTTGACAACGTATTGCACAGGGTGATAACTCACAGCTTTGCACTCAAGGATTACAGAGATGCCTTTGCACCCATCCCGGACTCACTCAAGGTCATCTTCCAGGTGGATGAAGGGGCGCAGGCCATTTAAGGAGGTGAGCAATGGTAGCAGCAAACCGTTTGCTAGGCGTTAACAAGCTCGGGCAGAGCGTGTGGCTCGATTTCATCTCAAGAGACATCATCAGCTCCGGTGAACTGAAAAAGCTAATCGAGGAAGATGGCATAAGTGGGGTCACCACTAACCCCACCATTTTCGAGAAGGCCATTAGCGCCGGCCAGGTCTACAACGAGGCCATCCAAAGGCTCGCTACGCAGGGCAAGTCTGCGGAGGAGGTCTACGACGTCCTCACCTCTGAGGACGTCGCCGGCGCTGCCGACCTGCTCAGGGGTGTTCACAAGTCGAGCCAGGGCATCGACGGTTACGTGAGCATCGAGACCTGGCCCAAGTACGCACATGATGTGGTAAAGACCGTGGACTATGCCCGGAGGATAGCCCGGATGGTGGGCAGGGAGAACATCCTGATCAAGGTCCCTGCCACCAAAGAGGGGCCTGCAGCCATAGAGAGGCTCATCGCCGAGGGCATCAACGTCAACGTCACCCTCATCTTCTCTCTACGGCACTACGAAAGCGTTGCCCAGGCGTACATCCGCGGCCTCAAGGCCCGGGAGAAGAAGGGGGCCGACCTCAAGAGCGTTGTCTCGGTGGCCAGTGTGTTCGTCAGCCGCATAGATACGGCAGTGGACAAGCTGCTGGATGCCATGCTCAAAGAGACTTCCGACCCGGCCATGCAGAAGGATATCCGCAGCCTGAGGGGCAAGGCAGCCGTGGCCAACTCCAAGATCGTATATCAGCACTTCAAGGAGATATTCGCCTCTTCCGACGTTAAGGCCCTGCAGAAGAAGGGCGCCCGGCTGCAGCGGGTGCTATGGGGCAGCACGGGCACCAAAGACCCGACGTACAGCGACGTGAAGTATATGGAGGAGTTGATAGGGCCTGACACCGTCAATACCCTGCCGCCGGCCACCATCTCTGCCTTCAAGGACCACGGCGTAGCCCGCAGCACGCTGACCGAAGAGGTGGAAGAGGCCCACCGAGTACTGGACCGCCTGTCCGGGCTCGGGATCGATGTCGACGCCGTCTGCCAAAAGGTACAGGACGAAGGCGTCAAAGCGTTTGCCGATTCGTTCGACGCCCTCATATCGTCAATCGAGGCCAAGAGGAAGAACCTGGCGAAGGTAGTCTAGTTTTGGCGTTGCTCCAACGATCCAGGCCCGACAACCCGTAGGGGCGACTGGCAGTCGCGTCGAGTCTCTGGGGCGCGGATGGGAGAGAACGCCCTCTATCCAGGCCCCTCCTCATGCCGCGTTGCGGGGTCCTCGGCAAGGGGAGAGGCGATTTCTGCCCTGTCCCCGTGGGCGGGCACTCTCGGCAGGAGGATCTGTGCAAACCCGAGATGAGCAGCCGACATACATCGACATAACGCTGCCCCTCACGCCGGGTATGCCCAACTGGCCGGGCAACCCCCCTTTCAAGAGGGAGCTTTTCAAGGCCCTCGCCCGGGGCGATTCCAGCAACGTCTCGGCCGTAGGCCTCAGTTGCCATGCCGGCACCCACGTGGACGCGCCCTATCACTCCAGCGATCAAGGCGTGGGCATGGAGGGTTTGCCCCTTTCCGTCCTGATCGGCCCGGCATCAGTGCGGGAGGTCCCGGCGGCAGAGAAGGTGGCTCGGACAGACCTGGAGGCTCTCAAACTGTCTGGCGTTCAGAGGCTCTTGCTCAAGACCAGGAACTCGGCCCTTCTGAGAAAGCGCGAATTCGCGCCGGACTTTGTCTATGTAGACGAGAGCGCCGCTCAGTACCTTGTGGAAAAGGGAGTGAAGCTACTGGGCGTGGACTATTTCTCCGTGGACAGACCGGGAGACAAGCAGAAGCCGGCCCATCATCTTCTGCTTCGCCAGGGGACCATCATAATCGAGGCCGTCGACCTGTCCGGGGTGGGCCCCGGGGAGTACGAACTCATTTGCTTGCCGCTGAACATCCCTGGCAGCGATGGCGCTCCGGCGAGGGTGGTGTTGAGGACCTTGCCCCCTGACCGATAGACGAGGCAAAAAAAGGGGAATCCCTCGCTCACCAGCGGGGGATTCCATTCTTCTGTTTCTCGCCTGACGGCTTAGCCGCACGTCGAGCAGCTACTTGACCCGCAGGTAGCGCACCCCGAGCCGCCGCCAGCGATAGGTTGCGATGCCCCGCCCGCGCTCTTGGAGAAGGAGGCGAACGTCGACATCTGGCGCTTCCCCGGTTTCTGGCAGTTCGGACAAGTAGCCCCGTTATCGGCCTGAGACATGGGCTTCAGGAGTTCAAACTTGAGGCTGCAACCGGTGCAAACGTACTCATAAACAGGCATATGACACCCCTCAATTGATAGTCTAGCAACAGCAAGAGAAGGCGTCAAGGAAAAGAGAGGAAGTCGCAGGTCGGGTTTCCCAACGCGCCCATGGCGTTGGGCCTATGAGAAAACCCTGCGAGAGTGAATTGGAGCCAACTATTCCAGCGGGTTGATGACCAGTCCCGTCGGTAGCTTGGGGTAAAAGTAGGTGGACTTGCCGGGCAATCTCTCTCCGGCGTCGGCCACGGCGCGAAGCTTGTCCACGCCCAGCGGATTCAAGAAGAAAGCTAGCTGATACTCTCCAGAGGCCACGCGGCCCAGAGCTTCGGCGGCGTCGGGTGTATAGGTGAGTTGCGACTCATCTATGTCCAGCACACCCTCCATCACCAGGTGTTTCAGGACGGCGACCTCGAGACCGCGATAGGCCGGTGAAGCATGGACCGGCATCAACTCCACAGGGACAGAAGTCCGGCGGCCCAGGACCATGAATGTCTTCGGTTTCAAGCCGTACACACCCAAACAGATGCCCGACTGTCCCCGGCTTCGCATCGTTTCCAGGATGCTATTCAGCGTCGGGCTGCCTGCCGCTCCGACGGCATATTCCTCTATCTCAAACAACCCACCCAGCCTCCCCTCCAGTTTGGCAAGAGTCTCACGGGACAGTCCCCGGGCCAGCCGGTGCACGGGAAGTATGAGCAGCCCCGGGTCAGACATGCTGACCAGGGTCATCATCACGAAGTTGAATGCCTCCTCCCCGGTGAATGATGCCCGGCTTCGGCGCGCCTCATCTCGGAACGCCAGAGCGGTTTCATAGCGGTGATGGCCATCGGCAATGTAGAGGGACAGTTGCCTGAAGCGGGACTGGATACGTGCCAGGGCGTCTGGCTCTGTGACGGTCCACAGCTTGTGGCTTTCGGCAGACCCGATGCTTGCGCTGGCGGAAGGCGGCCTCTCGACATGGGCATCCAGCAACGAAGACAGCCGGCCGCCGTCATCCTCATACAGAGCGAAAATGGGGCTGGTATTAGCCTGGCACGCCCGCAGTAGTAGCAACCGGTCGTTCTTGGCCGCCGCTAACGTGCCCTCGTGCGGACGGACAACGCCTGACTCCTTGCCCTCCAGCCGCACCCGTGCGATGATCCCACGGCGGCGCCACTCCCTGCCACCGTAGGAGAAACCTTGCTCGTGCAGATAGAAAACGGGCTGCTCTTCAAGCTTCAGCACACCGTCCTTCCGCCACTGTTTCAATGTGGAGGCGCTGAACGCGTACTTGTTGAAGGGCTTGCCTGATTCGAAGAGAGCGTGCTCCACACGCACTACGTTGTACGGGCTTCTCTGGTAGTAGTCCTCCTGGTCAATTGCTGACATGACATCGTAGGGGGGACAGAGGACTGACGCCAGTTCGCTCACCTTCGAGCCGTTGTAGCGGAGGCCGCCGAATGGTCTTACTTCTGCCATGCCCCAATATTTTAGCCTAACCCTTATTTTACCGCAAGGGATTCTCGTCCTCCTTGCAGGGTCTTTGCCTTGTTGCGGCACGACCCCAGAAATTGCGGATGCGTAAGGTGGGTGAAGCGAATCCCGACAAGCTCCGTCACATGAGCGGAGCGAAGAGTCGGGACATTTGGTTTGAACGGCAGGTGGTGGGTTTCGCCCCGACGACATCGGGGGTTCACAGGCAAAGCGCGGCCTCCATATTTGGTCTCCAAAGCGGGGGCCGCTGACCAGCTAACCGGCCCACCAACACTGCCGCCAGGTAGGACGGGAGCCCGCCCGCAGTATTTGACATCCCGACGGGAAAAGCGGTATATTCTCGGTAGACTTCTGTTGACCACCTGATACCCTCGTCATACTGTGTCCTGTTCATGGTCAATGCAGCAACGTGTTAGGAGCGCAGCCGTTCCGGACAGTGCGGATTGCTCCCCACTTGCCCGGTCCATTACGCACAGGGAGGCCTCAACACCAATGCTCCGCGCTAGTCGCCCAGGCTGGCTTGACGACCTCACGAACACGGCCGTAACCTCCGATTGTCCGGGCGCTAACTTCCGACTGCACAGTGTCCGCTGCAGCAGGCGCCGCCCAAATAAGACCGCGCCGACACAGAGCTTGTTCGACGAGTTGATCGCCGCAATGCTCGAGGGCAGGCAATCATGAACAACCACACATCCGGCGACGCAGACAAGAAGAATGTCCGGCAAGTCGCCGGCCCCACCACGATACTGGTGGTAGAAGCCGACCACGGGGACACGGGTCTCCTTCAGCACCTCATGGACAAGGGCAGGGATTTACCCTTCATGCTGGAGAGCGTCGACACACTGCCAAAGGCCTCGGCCCGCATCGCACGGGGCGACGTCAAGGTAGCCTTCGTAGACCTGGACCTTCTGGCCGGTCAGAAAGTGACTTTCCTGGCAAGTCTGCTCCAACAGGTGGAAGCAGCCCCCATAGTTATTTTGGCCGCCCGCGACGACCTGGCGCCCGTCATCGCCTCTCTCAAAGGCGATGCCGTGAGCCAGACTACCCGCCATTCATCGGATGCGCCCCAGGCGCCTGTAACCCAGTCGCCTCGCGACGGCCGCCCAGCCTTGACGCAATCTTCGGACGTACGGAAGGCGCCGCTGGGCCGGGCAACGATCAGGTGGTACAGCCAGAGGCTCCTTTCCAGCGAAGCCCGTTTTAGGCGTATAATAGAAAGGGGCGCTGACGCGATTGTCATCGTAAGCACGGACGGCGTGGTCCGCTATGTCAACCCAGCCACGGAAATCCTGTTCGACAAGAAAGCAGAACAGATAGTGGGGAGCCCTGCGGGCTTTCCGCTCATTGCTGGCGAGACCACGCAGATGGAAGTCACCCGTGAGAACAAGGAAAGCGCCGTAGCTGAGGTGCGTGTTGTGGAGATCGAGTGGCAGGAGCATCCCGCCTACCTGGTCTCGCTACGTAACATAACCGAGCACAAGCGGCTTGAACAGGAGCTACACGCCCTGACCGGTCGCCTCGTCGAGGTCCAGGAGGAAGAGCGGCGCTTCGTCGCCACCGAGCTACATGACCAAGTCGGCCAGTACCTCACCGGGTTAAGGATTTCTCTGGACATGCTGGCGCGGCTGCCGCCGGCGAGGGCAAAGGCAAAACTGAAGGAGACGTTGGCGACGCTCGACGAACTCATGGCGCAGGTACGCAACCTGTCACTGGACTTGCGCCCGGCCATGCTGGACGATCTTGGACTTCTGCCGGCCCTGCTGTGGTATTTTGAGCGCTACACGTCGCAGACGGCAGTGGTCGTATCGTTTACTCACGGCCATCTGGAATCGCCGATGCCTCGCCACGTCAAGATTGCCGCTTTTCGCATCGTGCAGGAGGCATTGACCAACGTAGCCCGGCACGCTGGTGTAAAAGAGGCCCATGTCAAGGCATACGCCCATCCTGGAATCCTCCAGGTCGAGGTGGAGGACCACGGCATCGGCTTCGATCCTCAGAAAGTGATGGCTCTTCGCACATGCTGCGGACTTACCGGCATGCGGGAACGTGCGACCGCCGTGGGCGGACGTTTGAGCGTAGAACCGTCGCCTGGCGCCGGTACTCGCGTAATGGCGGACCTCCCGCTCGTAGACCAGTCTAGCAAGGAGAGAATCAAAGTCCTATGACAAACATAGTTCTGGCAGAAGACCATCACATCGTGCGCAAGGGCCTCCACGCCCTCCTCGAGGCGGAGTCAGATTTCAAGGTTGTCGGCGAGGCTTCCGACGGCATTGAGGCCGTGGAACTCACCGAACGCCTCAAGCCGGATGTGTTGGTGTGTGACCTCATAATGCCCGGACAGAACGGCCAGGAGGTGACCCGTAAGGTTGTGCACGACTCCCCTCAGACGCGCGTCATTATTCTCTCTATGTACGACAAAGAGGCATACGTGCTGGACGCATTGAAAGCAGGAGCTCGGGCCTACGTCCTCAAAGGCTCGGCCGCGGACGAACTGGTGAAAGCTATACGTGAGGTCCTCGCGGGACGCCGCTACCTGAGCCCACCCCTCTCAGAACGAGCAGTAGATGCCTACGCCCAAAAGGCCACCGCCGGGGCCATGGACCCATACGACAGACTGACCGACAGGGAGAAAGAGATACTACACCTGGCAGCCGAAGGGCTGACCAATGCTGAGATAGCCTCGCGCCTGGTCGTGAGCCCGCGGACCGCGGAGACCCACCGCACCAACATGATGCGCAAACTCGCTCTCACCAACCGGGCCGACCTGGTCCGGTATGCCATCAAGAGGGGCATCGTGCAGCCTGACTCCTGAATCCCGTTTGCGAGTCAGGCCCCTTTGCGGGGCGATAAGTCGCCTCTCCCCTGACATACGTCCTTGACCCTCGTCGAAACGGCCAGCAGACACACGGCCAATCCCCGACGGGATCCGTTAGTCGCCGTGTAGCCCAGGTCAGGCTGACCGCGCCCTTCCAACAAGCGATCAATGCCATCCACCTCCACACCTCGGACGTTCCAGCGCCCTCCTTTCCCTTGCCCCACATTGCCCCGAGCGTCGCGGTCCGCAAGACTACGGGCTTTTCACACCCATAACTCAGTAGTTCTGCGAATGTTCAGAGTCGCCCGACTCGTCTATATTATCTTAGGCGAATCGTGAGAAGGCGCTTATGAAACATAAGAACAACGTCAGTTTCCGGGGAGCCGTTGCCTGCGCCCCGCCGGCGTGCACGGCGGGTACCGCCTGGCGGCAACGGAAGCAAGAGGGTGGTTCGCGCTGCGCAAGGGCGGCGTCAGACGCCCGTAGGCCCCGGGAGGAAGGAGGGAACGTCCGTGTAGCGGCCGTAGGCCGCGGTCAAGAGCCTCGGGGGTGGACCTGCAGGGGAGTGTAAGTCACAGCCTGACCATTGACATGACCTGGTTTATGTCCCATAATAGTTATGCCTTGAAAACTATCTGGCCAAGTATCTTTTTTGACCGGGTGCGGGCGTAATTTGGAGGGAGCAGAATGGTAAGGATCAGGCTACGCAGGGTTGGCGCCAAGAAGCAGCCTGTATATCGCGTGGTAGTAGCGGACATCAGGTCTCCTCGGGGCGGTAGGTTTCTCGAGACGCTGGGGTTCTACAATCCAAGAACGGAACCCATCACCCTGGTTGTCAATGAGGAAAGGGCGCTGCACTGGCTACGCCAGGGGGCAAAGCCCACCACCACCACTGCAAGATTGCTCGAGAAGCTGAGCATTCTGCAGAAACTTCAAAAGGAGAGCCCGTAAAAATGATTACCACGAATTTCGTTGAGCAATCGTCATTGATTAATGACCAACTGGGAGGCAGGATGAAAGAAGTAGTCGAGTACGTCGCCCAGTTTATTGTCAACTCACCGGACAAGGTGAAAGTGACTGAAGAGAATAGCCCCGAGGGCGTACTGCTGCGCCTTGAAGTTGACCCCGACGACAAGGGAAGGGTAATCGGCAAGCAGGGAAGGGTGGCCCAGGCCATGCGCACGGTGCTGCGGGTGGCAGCCGCCAAAAAGGGTACCCGTGTCCAACTGGAGATTATCTAGCTGGACGTAAGGGGCATTAGCCCATTTGCCTTCACTCAGAAAAGGCGCACATTGAGAGTAAGCTATCGATCAGGCGATGGGGGCAAGGGCCCGATAGCTTTGAGCGGTGACGGCTAATGGTGCGGTTACCTGAAAGCTCCCAGCGGATTCAAGCGATAAGAGGCATGTTCTCCAGGCTGGCGCCGCGTTACGATTTGGGGAATCGGGTGCTTAGCCTGGGGCTGGATAGTTCGTGGCGCCGGTCCGCTGCACGGCTCGCTCAGCCTGGCAGACCAGGATTAGTGCTCGATGTAGCGACGGGCACGGCAGACCTGGCGCTTGCGGTGGCTCGACTTGGAAGCCGGGTAGTTGCCCTGGACTTCTGCGAGGAGATGCTTCAGGTGGGGATGGGCAAGGGGAGGAAGGCGGGCCCCGGGGTCGACGTAGCTTTTCTGCTCGGAGATGCTCTGAGTCTCCCTTTCCCCCTTGACACCTTCGATGCCGTTACGATAGGATTCGGCATGCGCAACATCCCGGACCTGGCCCGATATCTGGCCGAGGTAAGACGGGTGCTCAAGCCGGGAGGTCGCCTGGTAACTCTGGAGTTGTATCCTCCGGCGCATGGGTCCCGGGCGCATCGCTGGTACTTGAAGCATGTTGTGCCGGGCGTTGGGGGTCTGCTGAGCGGCCAAGGCGTCGCTTATGAGTATCTTCACAGTTCAATTCGCCAGTTCTCCACGCCGGAGGAACTCCGTGATTCGCTCAGGGACGCCGGATTCGGCGCCATAGAGATCGTCCCGCTGCATCTGAGAGCAGCTATGGTCCATCTTGCCATAAAATAGCCGCCGTTCAGGAAGCAACGAATTATGGTCTGGTCTGGCAACAAGAACACCAAGAAGATCCCCGACATCGTGATTGAGGAGCGTCTGCCCAAGTACTTGAGGGCGCTTACCCGCATGCAGGAAAACGGCGGGGTGGAAAGGGTAAGCTCCGAAGACCTCGGCAAGGCCCTCAATTACTCAGCGGCCCAGATACGAAAGGACCTGAGCTACTTTGGACGGTTCGGCAAGCAGGGGCAGGGCTACGACGTAAAGAAGCTGGTGCAGAGGCTGCGAGAGATCCTGGGGCTGGAGAACAAGCAATGGAACATGGCCCTGGTGGGTGTGGGTGGGCTGGGGAGGGCCATCGTTGGCTACGGACGGTTCGCTCCCCAGGGGTTCAAGATCGTGGCCGCTTTTGACCACGACCCCGCCAAGGTCGGCAAGAAGGTGGGTACTCTCGTAGTCAAGGACATGAAGGAACTAGGGGACACGATCAAGAGAGAGAACATTCAAATCGGGATAGTAGCAGTACCGGCTTCGGCAGCCCAGCAGGTTATTGAAAGACTGGAAGAAGCCGGCGTCAAGGCTATCCTCAACTACGCCCCCATTACCGCCCCCCGGGGCAAAGCCAAAATACAGGACATTGACCCGGTCCTCAAACTTCAGAGCATGACCTACTATCTGAAGCAAGACGACCAAATCGGGAAGAAATAGCCTACTTAGGGTGTAGCGGCCTCTCCCTGCGCCGACGCCTTTCGGCGACCTTCAACCTGACCAGCGCCCGTGCCAGCGAAGCCTCGGCCAGGGCCAAATCGGCTTCGGGCGCCTTGCCGGCCAGCCTCTCCTCAGCCCGCCTCTTGGCAGCCTCAGCCCGTGCGATATCGATCTCCTCGGCCCGTTCCGCGGCATCCGCCAGCACCACCACCTTGTCCGGCCTGACCTCCAGGAAGCCGCCCGTGATGGCCATGTCGATCTCCTCGCCATCCTTCTTTATGCGGAGCTCCCCGGGATTGAGCATGGTCATGAGCGGGGTGTGTCGCGGCAGTATTCCCAGGTAGCCCTCCACGCCGGGAGCTACCACCATGTCCACATCTTCAGAGTATATTAGCTTCTCAGCAGTGACAATCTCCAGTCTGGTCTTAGGCATATTCCCTGCTCACTCCTCCTCACGAGGTTTCCCAGCATATCTTAAGGAGTCCCGGAGTGAAAGCGCCGTAATTCCCATTTTCTTCCTAATGTCCTCTCTTGTTTTCTTATCCTCGCTAACCACGCAAGGCGACTCATTTTCCACGGCAAGAGCCAACTGCCCCAAGAACACATCTTTGCGATGCCTTACTGGGATCGTTTTCGGGTCCGCCGCCAATTCCGGGACAAACACGTTAGCGTTGCTATTAGTCAATATCATGTTTAACGTCTTGCAAAGGAACGGATGATGTTGAGAATTCTTGTGCGAACGAAGAATGTCCCAGTACCTAAGGTATAACTGAACGTGCACGGCGACTCTGTGTCCATTCTTTAACACCAGCGCAACCAGGGTGTTGGCTTGTTTGCTACAGTTCACCGCAGCCATTAGCACGTTTTCATCCAGTATGAAGATGCGAGATGTCATTTTGGCTTGGTTAGGGCTTTCAGGTGCCTCTCCAGCTTAGTCAACTCCACTTCAGCGAACCCCCGTAGGCCACCCTCTATCATGCCATTGTCGGCCACCGGTGACTGAACTACTCTAACTTGGCCTTCCTGTTTTTCAAAATAGCAAACCGACAGGTCCTTGGCCTTGAGTTTGCCCTCTGCAACAATATTCAAAAACCCTGCAAGAATGTGGTCACTATGAGTGGTCAGCAGAATCTGTTTGTCTTGTCTTACCGCAATATCTGCCAGCATGTCGCTGAGTCGGATCTGCGCGACAGGGTGTAAATGTATCTCAGGCTCCTCCACCGCTATGAGCGAGTCTCTTGGCGCCATTGCAATCTGCACCATGGGTTTAACAAGCTGGCCCGTCCCAAAGCCTTCGTGGTATATATTGTAGCCATCCGTGCTTCTCAATTCAACAAATCGCTTGGGTATCACGTGAACGCTTATGTTCACTCCAGTTACGTTGGCAATCCAGCCTGCAACAGTCCCCTCGAGTTCTCTTCTGTATGCGAAAGTAGTGGCAAGCTCGTCCGGTGTTTCAGGGTGCTCCGTTGTTTCCTCTCCAAGAGAGAAGGCAAGCTGGTCAAAGCCCCTACCAGATCGAACAATGAAAAGATACTTGGTCAAGACCGATTTGCAGATAGTCAGGAGGTCGCGCGCTGCCAGATACGCTGCCCTGTACGCTGTTTCTGCACTAGGAGATCTGTAACTGCCTCCACCAGCAACAATCGGTTCACACACACGATCGCTTGACTGGAGCGTCACATCCCAATTGGCACCTTCCAATTTGGAGGGGTTAACACTCATATCACCGTAATGGTATGTGCCCTCAAACTTTCCGTGCTCACCTACCGGGGGCCAGTTGTCGAACTCAATGACGCCTGATTGCTCTCTGAGCCTGACCTCTCTGTCTTCCGACGCAAAGCACGCCGAGTACTCTATTCTCGCTGAATGCTGACCCTTGCTCTCACCTGAGACACGGGCCCTATAGCCGATGACTATCTTACTTTCAACATCCTTCTTATGAATAATGTCCTGATAGTCGGAGAATTGAAACATGCTACTAGCCACTAGGCTCTGTCTGCCAGCAGACTGGGACAGCAACTGCAGGGCCTGGAGGACAGACGATTTCCCCGTACCGTTTTCACCAATGAAAATGGTAACACGGCCCAACCGGACAACCTGCCCGTCATCACCAAAGGCCTTGAAATTCTTGAGCCTGATCTCCTCTAACATCATCCACACCATGCGTCACATAGTTGCGGCCTACGCCGCTAGCTTCTTGGCTTTCTCCACAGCATCGTCTATGGTGCCCACCATGAAGAATGCCTGCTCCGGCAGGGCATCATGCTTGCCCTCCAGTATCTCTTTGACGCTGCGCACCGTCTCTTTCACCGGCACATAGCGACCTGGGATGCCAGTGAAGGTCTCAGCCACGAACATGGGCTGGGACAGGAATCTCTGAAGACGTCGGGCCCTGCCGACGATGAGTTTATCATCCTCGGAGAGCTCGTCGATTCCGAGGATGGCTATGATGTCCTGGAGGTCGCGGTACCTCTGGAGCACCTTCTGCAGGCCCCGCGCCACGCCATAGTGTTCCTCACCAACTATCTTGGGGTCCAGGATACGGGAGGTGGAAGCAAGGGGGTCTACGGCGGGGTAGATGCCCATCTCAGAAATAGAGCGCTCAAGGGCAATTATCGCGTCCAGATGGCCATAGGTGGTGACGATGCCGGGGTCCGTGTAGTCATCAGCAGGGACATAAATAGCCTGGAAAGAAGTCACCGACCCCTTCTTGGTGCTGGTGATCCTTTCCTGCAAAGCGCCCATCTCATTAGCCAGGGTGGGCTGGTAGCCTACGGCGGACGGCATACGACCGAGCAGAGCGGAGACTTCCATGCCCGCCAGGGTGTAGCGGTAGATGTTGTCGATGAAGAGCAGGACATCCTGCCCCTCTCTATCGCGGAAGTACTCCGCCATGGTTAAGCCGGTAAGGGCCACCCTCAGCCGTACACCAGGCGGCTCGTTCATCTGGCCGAACACCATGACTGTCTTGTCTATGACGCCAGAAGCCTTCATCTCATGCCACAGGTCGTTCCCCTCACGGGAACGCTCCCCCACACCCGCGAAAACGGAAAAGCCGCCGTGTTCGGTGGCGATGTTGCGGATAAGCTCCTGGATGATGACCGTCTTGCCGACGCCGGCGCCTCCGTAGGCGCCCACCTTTCCACCTTTGGTGAACGGCGTGATAAGGTCGATGACCTTGAGGCCGGTCTCCAGCATCTGGGCTGTAGTCTCCTGCTCTTCGAAGGAGGGCGGGGCACGGTGAATCGGCCATTTCTCTTCGGCCTTGACCGGGCCCAGATTATCCAGGGCCTCCCCAAGCACATTGAACAGCCGCCCCAGGCTGCCCCGTCCCACAGGCACCGCTACCGGTTTTCCAGTATCTACGGCCTCGACTCCGCGCCTGAGCCCCTCGGTCGGGGATAGGGAAAGGCAGCGCACCCAGTTGTTCCCCATGTGCTGCTGCACTTCCAGGACCAGCCTGCTCCCATCCTGAGTGATCTCCACGCTGTTGTACAGGGCGGGAAGACCCTCCGGCGGGAACTCAATGTCCACAACGGTGCCGATGACTTGAACAACCTTGCCTGTAGCCAAGTTTTCACCTCATATTGCGGCCCAGTTTGGCTAGAGATCCAGTGGATTCGGGCCGACCCGGAAATATCGCTGCTCCCTCACGATTCTCGCGTCTACAGCTCCAAGTTCTGCCAGTCTGTCCAAAGCAATCACGAAGGAACGCATGGGAACACCCATCCCCGGAAGCGGTGGGGGAAACAAGCCAAAACCTTTGAGCTCGCTCGCCAACTCTTCCAAGGTGTACGCCAACTCAGCGTGCTCAGAGAGAAAGCTGTGGATGTTCTTCATCCATCCCTCTATCTCGCTATCTATGCCAAGCTGAAATTGCTTACCAGTTATAGGCACAGTTTACCTCCCACGCATGCCAAAACCCAAAGGTCTCTTCTTGTACCTATAATATATTACACCCTCAAAAGTTTTGGATTCAACCTTCTCATCATTTACTAGCCCGTCTAAGATGCTCTTAAGTTGCGCTGAACTTAGTTCCCGTCTATTGGAGGTAGCTTCGGTCCGTAGTTCTTCAAGGCTAACAGCGTTAGGAAAAACGACCTGCAAAACCCCCAGAATAAATATGGCTGGCTCCGCATAGCCGCTTTCAAATTCCTTGGCGCTTATGGGCACGTCACTACCTCAGCGCCGCCGCCGCCCCCGTCATGTCCAGAAGTTCCTTGGTGATCAACTCCTGCCGGGCCTTGTTGTAGGCCAGGGTCAGGTCGGTAATAAGCTCGTTGGCGTTGTCGGAGGCGTTACGCATGGCTACCATACGGGCCGACTGCTCGCTGGCGACGGTCTCCAGGATGGCGTGGTATATCTCCATCTCCACGAAACGCGGCAGAAGCTGCGTCATCACGTAATGAGGGTCAGGTTCGAAGAGATATTCCACATTCTGACCCTTGGGGAACTCTGCCGGTTCAACGGGCAGAAGCTGCTGCAGTACCGGCCGTTGAGTCACCGTGGTCACGAACTGCGGATAAGCCAGATATACCAGGTCCACTTCCTTGTTGGTATAATCGTCGATTACGACGCGGGCAACGGGGCCTATGTCCAGAATCCCCGGCCTGTCCCCCAGGCCAGTAAACTCCGCCCGCACCTTCTGGCCATAGCGAACCATAAAGTCTCTCCCCTTGCGGCCCACTGTTATCAACACCACAGGAGCCTTTTGGTCAAGAATGAAGGTGGAGCTTTTCCGGTTCATATTCGTATTGAGACCGCCGCACAGACCGCGATCGGCGGTGATATGGATAACGGCTATGTTACGTACCTCTCTCCGCTCCAGCAGAGGATGCAAGTCCGCATCCGGAGAATGGGCGGCAGCCACATCAGCCAGGACCTGGCGGATCCTCTGGTCGTAAGGCCGCCCCGCCAGACCCCGTTCCTGGGCGCGCTTCATCTTGGAGGCGGCGATCATCTCCATGGCCTTGGTTATCTTGGCGGTGCTCTGTATGGAGCGGATCCGCCGTTTTATCTGTCTAAGAGTAGCCAAATACCCTCATCCCCCTCCGAAATCCCGAAATCCCGAGAAGTCGGGACTTCGCGGTCCGAACGAAGTATCCCGACACACCAGAAGGCGCCACGCTATCGGAGAGTCTCGATGAGTCCCGGCGCATCGGGACATCATCGGACTGGCCCCTGTCTCCCGCGGGGGAAGGTGAAACAGGAGGCATAGGCGACACCCAGATCCCTTCTTGCCTCTTGCCTCTGAACTTCTAGAGGCTCACCGTCTTCTTGAAGTCGGCTATGGCAGCCTTTAGCTTGCCATCCGTGTCGGGGCTAATTGCCTTGTCTTTGGCTATTGTCCTGGCGATCTCAGGGTGGTTGGTCTCCATGAAACGGTGGAAAGCGCTTTCCCACGCTGCTATCTTGTCGACCGGGACATCGTCCATGTAGCCCCCGCCTACGGCGTAGAGTATCTCCACTTCTTTTTCCATGACCAGAGGTGAATACTGGGGCTGCTTGAGCAGCTCCGTAATACGTTGCCCCCGGTCCAGTTGGGCCTTCGTCGCCTTGTCCAGGTCCGCAGTGCCAAACTGGGCAAAAGCAGCGAGCTCGCGGAACTGGGCGAGTTCCAGTTTCAGTTTTCCGGCCACCTGTTTCATGGCCTTGGTCTGAGCAGCGCCGCCCACGCGGGATACGGACAGGCCGACGTTCATAGCCGGACGGATACCGGCGTTGAACAAGTCCGTTTCCAGATATATTTGGCCGTCGGTAATGGAGATGACATTTGTGGGAATGTAGGCCGATATGTCTCCGGCCTGGGTTTCAATAATGGGCAATGCGGTAAGTGAACCGCCGCCCTGGTCGGCAGACAGCTTGGCCGCGCGCTCCAGTAGACGGCTGTGGAGATAGAACACGTCACCCGGGTAAGCTTCCCGACCGGCGGGACGCCGCAAGAGGAGAGAAAGCTGCCGGTACGCCCAGGCGTGTTTAGACAGGTCGTCATAGATGATGAGGGCATCCTTGCCCTGCTCCATGAATTCCTCGCCCATAGCGCAGCCGGAATAGGGCGCCAAGTACTGCAGAGGGGCGGGGTCCGCCGCATTAGCGGCGACCACAATGGTGAACTCCATGGCGCCATACTGTTCCAACGTGGCCACCGCCTGGACCACTTTTGAGGCCTTCTGGCCGATGGCAACATAGATGCAGATAAGGTTCTGCCCCTTCTGGTTTATGATCGTATCCAGGCCAATGGCAGTCTTGCCCGTGGAACGATCGCCAATGATAAGTTCTCGTTGTCCCCGTCCGATCGGTATCATGGAGTCGATGGCTTTGATCCCGGTCTGTACTGGCGTGTCCACAGACTTCCTGACAACCACGTTGGGTGCTATTCGCTCAACGGGGCGAGTCTTCGTCGTCTTGATCGGCCCTTTGCCGTCAACTGGTTGTCCGACAGGGTTCACCACACGGCCGATAAGTCCGTCACCCACGGGCACCTCAACGATCCGGCCCGTGGTCCGCACCTCGTCGCCCTCTTTGATAGCAGTGTAGTCCCCCAGAACGGCGGCGCCGACCGTATCCTCTTCAAGGTTCAGAGCAATGCCCATTGTGCCATTGGCGAATTCCAACAACTCGTTGTACTTGGCGCCTGCCAGGCCATGGATACGGGCGATGCCATCTCCCACCTCTATTACGGTCCCCACATCCACCATGCTCACGGTGGCGCCAAACTGTTCAATCTGCTGTTTAATGATCGACGCAATCGACTGTCCACGTGTCGTCATATCTTACCTCACCCCCGGTTTCCGCATATTTCCTCGAAAATAGTGATTTCCCCATTCCCGCGAAAGTCCCGATTCATGGGGAGAATTCGTGTCCCACCCGCCCCTGGATTCCGGCTCGGTGGCCGGAATGACATTTTCATCCTTCGCGGCGCCCAGCGCAAGCGGGCATGAACGGTTCTCCCAAAGATCGAATCCCCCGCTCGCAAGCGGAGCCCGCCCCGTTCCGAGGGTCCGCCGGGCGGACAACACGGACCTTCGGCCCCCCTTTATGTAGGTGGGGCAAGGGGATTCGCCATTCGCTGCAAGAATGAGACGGGCGCCATTCCCACGGCTCCCACTGGCCAGCAGCGTGAGCACGTGAAGGATGATGTTACGAACTCACCAGTCCCCGGCGAAGGTTCTCTAACCGGGTCTTGATGCTGCCGTCAATGACCCGGTCTCCTACCCTGGCTATCATCCCGCCCAGAATGGCCGGGTCCACGCTAGCTTTCACCGTCACCTTTTTGCCCAGAGCCTCACCCAGGCCCTGCACCAGCTTCTGTTGGCTAGCCTCGTCCAGAGCTACAGCAGTAGTAACGTCGGCATGCAGAATGCCGTGATGGGCATCCACCATGCGCCCGTACTCGTCCACCAGATCGTTGACGATACCCAGGCGCCCTCTGGCCATGAGAAGACCGGCCAAGTTAAGCACCAGAGGACTGACCCCCTCCAGAACACTCTTGAGCGCGACTATCTTCTTATCCAGCCTGACCCTGGGATTGTCCCAGAAGTGCCGCGCCACTTCATCCGTAAGCGCCTCGGCCAGTCTTTTCAGGTCGGCGCGCCACACCTCCAGCGTATTCTGCTGGAGAGCTATCTGAAAAATCGCCTGGGCGTGCCGCCGCGCCAGTGCCTTAGCCAACGTGACCTTCCTCTCCCAGAACCTATCCTTTGGCGGTTTTCGCCTGGGTCAAGACCTCGTCAATGAGACGACGATGCGACTCTTTGTCCAGCGACTGACTGATGACCTTCTCGGCGGCCCTTATGGCCAGGTCGGCGAACTCCCGACGCAGGGCATCGGCAGCGTCATCGCGCTCTCGCTGGATGTCAGATCGCGCGCGCGCTACCAGCCCCTCAGCCTCTTGCCGGGCTTCCTTTCGGGCCTCTTCTTTCAGCTTATCACCCATCTGAGAAGCCTGGGCGATCAGGGCCTGGCCCTCTTTGCGGGCCGTTTCTAGCTGAGCCTTTATCTGCTCTTCGGCCTGGATCGTCTGCTGCTTCATCTTCTCCGCCTGCTCCATGCTCTCTCTTATTTTCTCGGAGCGCTTGTCCAGCATCCTGGTAATAGGTTTATAGGCGAAAAGATAGAGCAGTATCAACAGGATCGTGAAATTCAAGACCTGGGCCACCAGACTGGGAACATTGATGCCCAGTTTGGCCACGCCGCCTTGCTCTGCCTCCGCTAGAAGGAGCGACTGTGCCATCGGCTGATAAACCCCGATAGACATGGCCGCTACACAACCATCGCTAGCAGAATAGCTACGACCAGAGCGTAGATGCCGAGAGCTTCAGCGAAGGCGATGGCCAGGATCATATTAGTCAGAATAGTACCGCTGGCTTCGGGATTGCGACCGATCGCCTGTAGAGCCGACGACCCCAGCATTCCGATGCCGATGCCCGGACCCAACAGCCCCAGACCGATGGCCAAGCCCGCCGCCAGAAGCTTCATGGCCCCGGGCTCGATGCTTCCGGCTACCTGCGCCACGGGCACAACAGCGTCCATAACCGCTTTTGCCGTTTCTACGAACATTCCTTCTTAGTCCCTCCTTCTATTAGTGCTGCCGATGGCAATACCCAGACATCCCGTCTATTCCTTGCGACTTAAGAACGAGCTTATGACCCCGGCTGCCACCACGTAGGCCGACACCACAGACACCCCAATTATTACCAGCACCAGGCCCGTACCGAAGTCCATCCTCGACCTCCTTCACCTAGTGTTCTTTGCCTTCTTCGCCATGACCATGAGACGCGACGGCAACCACCGCGAATACCAGTGTGAGCAAAGAGAAAATAAGGGCCTGGACTATGCCAACCAGCATCTCCAGCCCATAGACTCCCAGCGCTGTCCCCCACGCCCACAGGAAGAACACGATCAAGAACAATATCTCGCCCGCGGTCATGTTGCCGAAGAGCCTGAACGTGAAACTGACGATACGCACCAACTCGCTGATGAGCTCCAGCAAGCCCACGAAAACGTCTATCAGGCCCATAGGCTTGCCCCGGAGCAGATTGCGGAAAGCGAAGAACTTGCCAAGATAGCGGAGGAAGCCCACTGACGTGGCCCCCCAGTATTCCACGAAAGCGAAAGATACCAGAGCCAGCGCCAAAGGCAGGTTTATGTCAGTGTTTGCCGCACGCAATAGTTCCTTGGTCTCTACGCCTTCTCTCAGCGTGATGGCGCCGAAACCCGGGAACAGCGCAAGGTAGGCATTGAAGAGGACAAAAAGGAAGATCGTGGCTATTACGGGGAAAAAGCGGCGGCCATTCTTCTTTCCGGCTACGCCCTCCACCAGGTTCAGCAGGGCCTCGACTATGAACTCAGCGAAGTTCTGGAGACCCTTTGGCACAAGCTTCATCTTCCGCGTGCCAAGAACGAAGAGCGCCACCAGGACCACGATAGTAATCCAGGCCGCCAGAATCGTATTGGTTATGGATGCTGAGAAAAGGGGATTAGCGTCGTGGTCTCCAAACAGGGGGATGATGGGTTCGGTGGCAAGGCTGACGTGGGGTTGGCTAACTCGTAGAAACTTGAACGCTTCTACTTCGACAAACTTGGAACCGATCGCCCCGTTGATAAAGCTGATACCAAGTAGTAATACAATAACTATGCCGAGACCGAGCAATAAAGGTGAACAGCCCAGTTTACGCACTAGAGCTTCTTCCCCCTGTTTCCCATCCCACGCCTAAGCAGACGCCACACACTGTACATGCCCAGCGCAACACCCAGGGTCGCACCTACCAGAGCCAGGATGGGCTTAGTGTGAAATTTACCATCCAGCCACAGCCCCACAAACGTTCCCGCGAGGATCGGGATAACAATCAGCCACCCCACCCCAATGAGAGTGAACGCGAATTTCCAACGGTTCACGTCGCACCAACATTGCGCATTATATCACGCACCTTTTCAGGGGGTCAATAGGTTCACAAAAAAACTCCCGGCTCTACCGAACCAGGAGTTTTCGAGACAACCCGCTACGATGCCTCACTTTTGGGCGAAAATCCGCCTGAAATCACCGTCGAAACCATTCAGAAAATCGTGCACGTCCAGTATGTCCTCGCCGCTTATCGCGGCAGCATCGAAGAACTGCTTCTGCTCGTCTGATGACAGCTCCGTCGCGGCCTTATGCCCTCTCGACTCCTTGAACGCCACCGCCATCATCCCCCGGCTGCCGCAAGACGTGCAATGAACATTGAGATACCACATTTCATCGCGGCGCCCCAGGACCTTGAGTTCACGAACATGATAGTGCTGCCCGCAGACAGCGCATCGCAAAGAGGCAACCAACTTCTCCATGGGGAGTTCTTCCATTGCCATCTCCCATTCTAGCCGGCCACGGCCCGGGAATTCAGGACTTCTCTTTGCCTTTGTCCAGGTCCTCCAGGTTCAGCTCCTGAATAAAGTCCTTGAACGCGGATAGCCTCTTCAATTCCTCTTCGCCCACCGGTTTCTCCCCCGCTTCAGCCGCCTTCTGGGCCTGAGGTATCGCCTTGCCGGTCTCCTTGTCCAAAAGTATGCCGGCCTTTTCCATGACCGATTCATCCACGAAAATAGGCGCCGATACGCGCACCGCCAGAGCCATCGCGTCGCTGGGCCTGGAGTCTATTTCCAGGGATTTGCCATTGACCTGGAGATGAATCTTGGCAAAGAAAGTGTCGTTCTTGAGATCGCATACAACGATCTGCACCACCGTGGCGCCCAGAGCGCCGATGATGGAGCGGAGCAGGTCGTGAGTCAGCGGCCGAGGCACCGAGACATCCTGCAGCTTCACGGCTATGGCATCCGCCTCAGACGGCCCGATCCATATGGGCAAGTAGCGGTCGTGCGTCTTGTCCTTCAGAATTACCACGCGTTGATAATTCGTGACACTTACTCTAATGCTATCAATCGTCATCTCAATCATAGGAAAACCCAGCCTCCTGACAACTCTGGGGACATCTGAATTCTACGCCAAGCTGGATGTGGTGTCAACTTTGCTGCCTATGGCCAGGCATGCCTTGACACGCCTCTCGAGGACGCGCCTCTCGATGAGGACCCGGCGCTGACATCCCGTGCAGCGAAGGCCGATGTCCGCTCCTATCCTGACCACCTCCCACCTATCCGAGCCGCAGGGGTGTACCTTCTTCAGTTGAAGCACATCCCCCAGGCGGAAATCAACTACCATTCCTTTTCCCCAGCAACTCCCTGAGATGTCCCTGAAGCGCCTCGGCGGCTATCATCGTGCTTTCCTTGTCACGGCGCCTCTTCACCTCCACCACCCCGGCCTTAATGGTACGGGGACTGACCGTCAGCCTCACCGGTATCCCCAGGAGGTCGGCGTCGTTGAACTTCACTCCGGGCGACTCGGCGCGGTCGTCATAGAGCACCTCAAGACCGGCCGACTTCAAATCGGCATAGAGCCTGTCAGCCACCGAGGATACCTGCGGCTGGTCGAGGTTCAGCCCGACGAGATGCACCTGGAACGGGGCGATGTTCTCCGGCCAGATCATCCCCCGGTCGTCGTGGCCATACTCCACCGCCGCCGCCAGCAATCGTCCGACTCCGATACCATAGCAGCCCATAATTATCGTCCGAGAGACCCCTTCCCTGTCCAGGAAATCGGCCCCCATTTTGCCGCTGATGGCAGTTTCCAGCTTGAAAATATGTCCCGCCTCTATGCCTCTTGTCGATTGAAGAGGCTTGCCGCAGCGGCCGCAGCCTTCCCCCGCCTTCGCAATGGCGATGTCAGCCATTACGTCCACCGAGAAGTCCCTGGGGTAGTTTGCGTTCCTGAAATGGGCATCCTTCTTGTTGGCCCCAGCCACAAAGTTGCTACCCAGGGTGATGGACGGATCGGCGACAATCTTGATGCCCTTAAAACCGATGGGTGAGGCGTATCCTGGCTCCAGGCCCGCCTGGCGAGTCTCCTCGTCCGTAGCCAGCCGCAGGTCAGCGCCCTTGAACAGGTTCCGGAGCTTGACCTCGTTGACATCCAGGTCCCCGCGAATGACGGCGAAGACAAGGCTATCTCCAGCGCTGTAAAATACCGCCTTCAGCGTCTTCTTGTGCGGGACACGAAGGAACTTTGCCACCTCTTCGATGCTCTTCACGTCCGGCGTGGCAACTGCCTCCAGCGGCAGGAGAGACTCCGTCTCCCCCTGTTCTTTTAGGCTGTCCGCCTTCTCCACGTTGGCCGCATAGTCCCCGCCGGGGCAGTAGATAATCGTATCTTCCCCCGACTCAGCCTGCACCATAAACTCATGAGAGTCCTTGCCGCCAATGGCGCCGCTGTCGGCCTCCACCATCAGCGTGGGCAGCCCACAGCGCTCGAAGATGTTCTTGTATGCCTGGGCCATACGGCGATAGGTGACATCCAGGCTTTCGCCGTCGGCATGGAAGCTATAGGCGTCCTTCATGGGGAACTCCCGCACCCGGAGCAGCCCACCACGCGGGCGAGGTTCGTCCCGGAACTTGGTCTGAATCTGATACAGGGTAAAGGGAAGGTCGCGATAGCTCTTCACCCACCGGCGGGCCAGCATGGTGACGACCTCTTCATGGGTGGGGCCAAGCAGGAGCATGTGCTCCTTGCGGTCCTTCACGTTGAAAACGATCTCGCCGAAGGCCAGGTTACGGCCGGTCTCTTCCCACAGCTCCACCGGCTGGAGCACGGGCATGGCCAGCTCCTGAGCGCCGGCGGCGTCCATCTCCTCCCGGATAATGGCTTCGATCTTGCGCAACACGCGCCACCCCAACGGCAAGTAAGAGTAGACGCCGGCGACAAGCTGGTGAACGAATCCGCCCCGCACCAGAAGTTGATGAGAGACAGTATCGGCCTCCGAAGGGTTCTCCCGAAGGGTCCTGGCAAAGAATTGAGAAAAACGCATATTATACCGTCACCATACGCACTTGATCCCAGAGTTGTGGATCCGTTCGTCTTCAGTAACCAAGGGGGCGTTTACATAGCGGGCTGTAGCCATGATGACCCTGTCGTGAAGTTCGAAGTCCTTCAGGGGAATCATGAGTCTGATAATTGTCATACCCAACGGCAAGACAATAATGCTGGAGGATCTTTCAACCCGAGACACTACGTCTTCTATCCCGTGGAGATTCTTTCATAGATAACCCGGTAATCCCCGACCCTGAGCCTGTAAGTCATCTCTCCTCCTGAGAGCTTGAGCGACTGTGGAGGTAGCGGATTCACTTTTAGAGCCTCTACTTTTGCAAGTATGTTTTCAATAAGTGTAGAGCTAATCTTCCTGATATCGCGCTCAGCCGACTGGCTGAATTCAATGCGATATGAGTCCATCGGCCCGAAGCCTCCGCTTTAACTCATCGAGGCCAATCGTAGGCTCATTACGGCGTTCTGCTACAACCGCCAGGTCATGGATGTCCTCCAACATCCGTTCGTAATCTTTGATGGGAAGAACAACATCTGTCTTTTTGCCCTCTCGGTCAATAAGGAACTTTTCTCTAATTTTGTCCATTTTTATCCTTCCTTCACGGGCCGTGCTTTTCAATTGTGGCTACAAACTCAATTTCCATACTGGACTCCATTATAGCATTGTAGTGATTATAGCCCAAAGGATGCTATAGCGCCAAGATGGTGAGAGATAGTATAGGCCTCGGCCAGGTTATCGCGTAGGATCCTAGGGCAACCGCTTATCGCCGTAAACTCTGATGGTTTAGCCTTCCTTATTGATACTTATATTTGGTACCTATTTCTCGACTTTAAACAAAATTCTTTCTAGCCAGTCTACGGTATCTTCAGTTCCGCGTGCATCTTTAAGAAACTCGTTCAACCATTCAGCAGGCCTCATTACTCTTATCCCCAACTCATCAAGTTTCAATTTGTGTCTGAGAATATCATCGTCGCTTGTAAGGATAACATCAGCCCCATCACTTACAAAATGGCGCAGAATTGCTCTGTCGGCATTATCTGTAACAAAGTCTAGGCTGAGGCGCCCACGCACCAGTCTATACGTTGCGAAAGGAATCCGTCTTGGATATTCGCCTCTTTCCACCCCTTCTGCGAACAGATCCCAAGCCTCTTTAGTTCTGACGCCACGGGCACATAACATATGACACAATTCGGTGTATGAGGCATCGCTTGTAGAGAACTCCAAATCCCATTCATAATCACCGTATTCATATCCTTGTGCTTCCTCCGCAATTCTGCGAATGTAAAATAGCTGATTTGTGTCTAAATAAATCTTCTTCATTTCTATCTCATTACTAATGGTCTCATAATAGTCTATACAGGCTGTCCGAAAACGCCCCCAGCCCTGAGATTCTTCGCTTCGCTCCAGAATGACAATTTCGGACAGCCTCGGGTAATGTTTTCTGAGTCCATGTTATTTTAAGACGATTAGT
>JACQTY010000040.1 GCA_016210545.1 Chloroflexota bacterium | reverse complement strand
GGGCCACGATCCTTTCGGCGAACTTCTCCAGGTGTTTCATCTCGGCCCGCGAGGTGTCCTCAAACATGTCGATAATTGCCGGGCTTTCCATGCCCTCCGCCATGTAGTGGTGCCACAGATATTGAATGATTGCTCCGAGTTCCAGGCTCACATCCTGACTCAAAGCGTCGACGATCTTCTTCCTGTCCCTTTGTTGCGTCACAAGTCCCTCCTCTAACTTATTCGGCGTTCAGAATTTTCGAAATCTCTCTCGCGGAGCGCCGCACAAGGGGCAACGCTCCGGAGGCTTTCCTTCCACGGTGTACCCGCATTCCTCGCAGATGTACATCTCTCCAAGATCGAAGTCGTGGCCGCCATCGACTGCCTGCTTTGCCCGCAGGTACATGCCGGCGTGGACCTTCTCCGCCTGGAGGGCCCATTCCGTGGTGCGCAGCGCCCCCCTTTCGCCCTGGAGTTCCGCCACCGCACGGTAGGAAGGGTACATGTCGTCCACTTCATAGTTCTCGCCGTCTATTCCTACCTGGAGGTTCTGGGATACGGAGTTGACCTGGCCCAGCTCCTTGTAGTGATTGGTGGCGTGGACCTGTTCAGCGAAGGCGATGGCGCGGAACAGCCGGGCGACGTTGGGGCGGTTGTCTTTTTCGGCGACGTAGGCATAGACCAGGTAACGCATATGGGCCTGGCTCTCACCAATGAAAGCGGCCATAAGGTTCTGTTCGGTCATTTTTCTCATACGGGGGCGTCCTCCGCGAGGGCTAGATAAGTCTGACTCTAACGCATAGCAGGTGGGAAACAAGAGGATAGCTATCTGAGTAAGTGCATTGTATCACCAGTATCCAGATTGGTCAAGAGGTTTGGCGCGTATTGGCAGGTCCTTGCATTATTGGAGAGCCACATATAGAGGAAGGCCGTACCACCTGTCACCCTGAGCCCCTTCGGCGCTGCTCAGGGTGACCTTCGCGAAGCATCTGGGGAGAAAGAAGGGAGATCGTAGGGTGAGTGCAGTCCCGAGTTCCCCCTATTTAGAATCTATCTCAAAATGCCGTAGGTCGGGTTTTCCAACCCGACTGCGCTGGCAGGTTAGGAAACCTGCCCTACAGGGGCAGATACCAGCCAGTGCTCTGCTCTAGCACGCGAGTGTAGCGCTGGCCTTTTTGAGATAATCTCTTAGTAAAGGGGGTGGAAGGATTCCGGCGTGACCCACCACCCCCGTTCTGGCGGGTTGCGCTAACTCCACCCACCCTATGGCTAGCACAGTATTCTCCTTGTGTCCAGCAGAAATGTGGGACATGCTCAGTCGTAGAGGGGAAACCTGTGGGCTTGCAGTATGACGCGCCGCGCATTGATGATTGGCAGATACATTACAGTGTACTTATAGTGAGCTTACAATGTGCTAAAAGTAAGGCTTACGAGATGTTGCAGACCGATGTTAGGCTCTTGTCCGGTGGGACAAGCGGTCGTCCACGGTGGTGAGTGGGTGGCGTCGCAGTTCGCAGTCAGGAGATGTGCCGCGGGACGTGCTTGCGCCTGTTGACAATATGACGGAGAGGGTTTATGCTTCGCCATACAATATTTTGAGGGGCTGCAGGGCGGACGTGAGAAGGGGGTGAGAAAGCTGCCTGAACCAGACTCGCGGCGGTGAATGATAAAGGGCCGGAGCACGGGATTCCTGGCCCCCTAGCCGGAGAAAGGAGGCATCTGTGTCGCCTGATGTTCGGACAATAGTGATCATCATTCATTTTCTGGGGGTGTTGCTGATGGCGGCGCCGTTCTACGCTCTCGTGGTGGTAAACGAACGGGCCAGGTTCGGGGCGCCCCCGGGCTACAATACTGACCGCTATATGGAGCAGATGATAACGAGCCAGGCCATCCGCTGTTACGCGTATCTTGGGGTAGTGTTGGTTACCGGACTCGTGCTGGCGGCGGGACAGAAAGGCTTCGGGTGGGGAGGTCTCCTGGCCAACTGGGTGTTGTTGCTCAAGTGGGTGGCAGTCGCCGCTTTGCTGGGGCTACTCAGTTACATACATTTCAGCCTTCAGCCTAAGGTAAACGCTCTGCTCGCCCAACTCAGGCCGGGCGAGTTGCTGTCCGATGACAGGAAGCCGGTCCTGATGGGCTTGCGAACTCGTCGGAAGAGGATGGCTGGGACTTGCCTCTTCCTGGTATTCAGCGCCTTGCTTCTGGGAGTTAGGTTGGTCAGCCAATTGAACTGGATTGCCTTCGTTGTGCTCATAGCGTTGTCGGGGCTATTCGCGTGGCGTGTGTTCAAGACCGGGGTAAGGTGGGGGTGGGTCTGACCGCACAGACGGGGAGGGGGTTTACCCATAATTGGAGGATTCCAGCCCCGCGGCTGAAGCCGTCGGCACGGGAGTCCGTGTCCAGGCCCCGGGCTTTAGCCCGGGGCCTGGAGTTTGGACATTTCAGAACCCACCAAGCTCGGCCATCTCAGTGGCCTTAACCGCCGTGGTCTTGGCAGACGGGCGCCTTCAGACCCGGCATTCTTGCTACGGGATGTGCCTCCTATCGTAGATCCCGCTCGCAGGGCGGGTATCACCGCACTCCATTATTGTGCCGTCACACCGAGAGCAGTCCGTGAGTTAGCGTTTATGCCCCCTGCTGGAAATCACGGATTACACGCCTCCTCCGTAGGTTGACAATCCTTCCTATAAACTGCTAGACTATCGTTGAATCTGGATTCGGCTGCCCTTTTCCCGCCAGGCAGCCTTTTTGTTGTCTCTTTCTGTCGAGATGAATGCAGCCAGCGTGAACGAAGCAGTATCAGCCCCCGTTTCTGTTCCCCGGTCCGCGCCGGGCCTGGTGGAGTTGTTCACCGGCAATGGCAAGGGGAAGACCACCGCTGCTCTGGGCATCGCACTCCGGGCGCTGGGGCACGGCCTGAAGGTGCACATCATCTTCTTCATGAAGGGGGAGTTCCCCTACGGCGAGCAGACGTCTCTAACGTGCCTGCCTGGGTTGAGCTTTGAGCGCTTCGGCTCCCTTGAGTTCGTTGACCCGCTCCACGTGAAGGAAGAGGAAAAGGCGCAGGCCAGGCAGGCGCTGGAAGCCTCGCGACGGGCGGTGTGTAGCGGGCAATACGATGTGGTGGTCCTTGATGAGGTACTCGTGGCCTCGGCGTGGGGCCTGGTGGCGGTGGAAGAGGTAGCGCAGTTGGTGAGGGAGAAGCCCGAGAAGCTGGACCTGGTGCTGACCGGACGCTACGCCGACACACGACTGGTGGAGTTGGCCGACTTGGTGACCGAGATGAAGGAGGTCAAACATCCATACCGCAAAGGCATCCTGTCCCGGCAGGGGATAGACTACTAGGGTTGGGCCGCTAAGACATGCCGCTGCAGACCTATCTCATGGAAGGGGAGAAAATCATTGCTCAGTGCGGTGATTTTTATGCCTCCAACAAGCGTCTGATAAGATACCAGAAGCATCTGTTTGGCGAGGAAGTTGACGACATACCCTATGCTCATTTGACATCGGTGGGGGTGGCCCGGAAACCGAGGCGTGGTCTGATTCGCGCCGGGGTTGTGGTTATCGTTACGTTCCTAAGCTCCCTGCTGATGCTGGCCATAATCTCTCCCATTTTGAAATCGTTGTCAGGGCTTTTGGGAGGTTCGTTCGGTCTTAATCTTGGACCGCTGGTACCCATCCACTTGATTGCCCTTGGGGCAGGCGTCGCAATGGTACTGGCTGGAGTTTTCGTGCCCAGTGTTTTTGTCCAGTTCCGTGCGCCTGGCCTCAATAAGGATGCCGAAGCCAGGTTCAGGCTTCATGGTGGGGGGCGTGGGGCCAGCCTCGATCTGGTCCGCATCGTCAGAGAACAATCTTTGCTCAAGGAGTCGGCATTAACCGATGTTCGACCAGCAGAAGATAAAGGAAATCAGAAGCCGGCCCAATAGGTCTCCAAACGGCAAGGAACGGAAGGACGGCTTTGTCACTTCTTCCGGTCTGCCGGTGGAGAGGGTGTACACCCCGGCTCACATTCCCGATCAAGACTACTTCAGGGACCTGGGTCTCCCCGGGGAGTTCCCTTTCACCCGGGGCGTCCACAGCACCGGCTACCGCGGGCGCCTGTGGACGATGCGTATGTTCTCCGGCTTCGGGTCGGCTGAGGAGTCCAATGCCCGCTACAAGTTCCTGCTTGGTCACGGCGAGACCGGGCTCAGCGTCGCCTTTGACTTCCCCACCCTGTCCGGTTACGACACCGACGACCCGCTGGCGCGCGGCGAGTTCGGCAAGTGTGGCGTGGCCGTTTCCTCCCTCGCAGACATGGAGATACTCTTCGACGGCATCCCTGTAGACAAGATAACCACATCCATGACCATAAACGGGCCGGCCCCGGTCATCTGGGCCATGTACATCGCGGCAGCCGAAAAGCGCGGCATCCCCATGGGCAAACTGGGCGGCACCATCCAGAATGACATCCTGAAGGAATACACCGCCCAGAATTCCTACATCTTTCCGCCGCGTCCTTCCATGAGGCTCATTGCTGATACCATGGAGTTTGGAGGCAAGAACCTGCCGTCATGGAACACTATCAGTATCAGCGGGTACCACATTCGGGAGGCCGGGGCCACGGCTGTTCAAGAGCTGGCGTTCACACTGGCCGACGGCCTTGCCTATGTGGAGGCAGGCATAGAGCGCGGCCTGAAGGTGGATGACTTTGCTCCTCGTCTCAGCTTCTTCTTCGCCGCGCACAACGACCTTTTTGAGGAGATCGCCAAATTCCGGGCGGCCAGGCGTATCTGGGCCAGGGAGATGAAAGGGCGCTTCGGGGCGGGGGAACGCTCCCAGTGGCTGCGCTTCCATACCCAGACCGGCGGCTGCACGCTCACCGCTCAACAGCCGGAGAACAACATCGTTCGGACCACCTTGCAGGCGCTGGCGGCGGTGCTCGGCGGCACCCAGTCTCTCCATACCAATTCTATGGACGAGGCCCTGGCTCTGCCATCCGACAAGGCAGTAAGGATCGCCCTGCGTACCCAGCAGATCATCGCTTATGAGAGCGGTGTGGCGAATACAGTCGATCCGCTTGCCGGTAGTTTCTTCGTTGAAACAATGACCAATCAGATGGAGAGCGGGGCAAGGGACTATTTCAAGCAGATCGGTGAGCGGGGTGGAGTCCTGAGGTGCGTGGAACTCGGCTATTTCCAGCAGGAGATTGCCAACTCCGCTTATCGATACCAGCAGGCAATGGACAATAAGGAACAGGTCGTAGTTGGTGTAAACGACTATGCTATGGAGGAGCCGGTATCCATCCCCATCCTGAAGATGGATGAAGCCGGAGAAAGGCGGCACCTGGAGCGCCTCAACCGGGTGCGCCGGGAACGGCACCAGAGGGAGGTAGCCCGGAAGCTGGAGGCCCTGGAGAGGGCCGCCCACGGGGAGGTGAACCTGATGCCATATATCCTGGATTCTGTTCGCGCTTACGCTACCCTGGGAGAAGTGTGCGGGGTGTTGCGTGGCGTGTTTGGCGAATACAAAGCGCCCGTACTGGTCTAATAAGATTAAGAAGGAGCGGTGATGAAGGTAACCCTGAGCGTTATAAAGGCCGACATCGGTGGCTACGTGGGCCACTCTTCCTCCCATCCCGATATACTGGTCCTGGCCCGTGAGAGCCTGGAAAAGGCCAAGAAGCAGGGGCTTCTTATCGACTACCATGTGACCGCCTGTGGCGACGATCTCCAGCTTATCATGACCCACCAGCAGGGCGAACTGAACGAGCGTATCCACAGGCTGGCCTGGGATACCCTGAAGGCGGGGACAGAGCTGGCCAAGAAACTCAAATTGTACGGCGCCGGTCAGGACCTCCTGGCGGACGCCTTTTCGGGAAACGTGAAGGGTATGGGCCCGGGTGTGGCCGAGATGGAGATAGAGGAGAGGCCGTCCGAGCCGGTAATAATATTCATGGCTGACAAGACCGCCGCCGGAGCATGGAATCTTCCCTTATACAAAATGTTCGCCGATCCCTTCAACACCATCGGACTCGTCATCGCTCCCAATATGCACACCGGGTTCACCTTCGAAGTGCACGATGTTAAGGGCCATAAAAAAATGTCCTTCAATTGCCCGGAAGAGATTTACGACATGCTCATATTCCTGGGCGCCCCGGGCCGGTTCGCCGTAAAGCATGTGTACAGCCGGCAGAACAATGAGATAGCTGCGGTCTCCTCTACGGAACGGCTATCGTTCCTCGCCGGACGCTATGTGGGCAAGGACGATCCTGTGTGCGTAGTTCGCTGTCAGGGAACGTTCCCGGCGGTGGGTGAGGTGCTGGAGCCGTTTGCTCACTCCTTCATCGTCGAGGGGTGGATGCGGGGTTCCCATCACGGCCCGCTTATGCCGGTGGCTGTCCGCGAGGCCAATCCTTCCCGTTTCGATGGCCCACCCCGCGTCATCTGTCTGGGCTTTCAGTTGTCTGACGGCAAGTTGATTGGTCCCCGAGATATGTTTGACGACCCGGCCTTCGATGAAGCCCGCCGGCAGGCGAATCAGATTGCCTATAACCTCCGCCAGCACGGCCCGTTCGAGCCTCACCGCCTGCCCCTGGACGAGATGGAATATACCACCATGCCCCAGATAATGAAGAGACTCGAAGGACGGATGACGGAGCTTTAGGGGGCGCGTGATAGACCTTTTGCTGGCAACGCACAACGAGCACAAGATAACCGAATACAGGTCCCTGCTGGCCGGGTTGCCGTACAGAGTGGCAAGCCTGAGTGAGCAGGGGATAACCATGAAGGCGCCTGAAAGCGGCGCCACGTTCGAGGAAAACGCCATTGAAAAGGCCAGGATTTACGCCCCTTTGAGCCGCCTCCCTACACTTGCCGAGGATTCCGGACTGGAGGTGGAGGCGTTAGGTGGTGAGCCGGGTGTGTTGTCCGCTCGCTACGCCGGAGAGAACGCCAGCGACGCCGACCGCGTCCGCTTCCTGCTGGACCGGATGAAAGACATACCCCTGGAGAAGCGGCGGGCACGGTTCCGCTGCGTGATCGCACTGATCTGGCCGGGCAATGGGCTGGAGGTGTTCAATGGGGAGTGCCGTGGAGTCATCGCCTTCGAACCCCGTGGCAGTCTTGGCTTTGGCTATGACCCCGTCTTTTTCTTACCTGAATTCGGGAAGACTATGGCTGAGGTATCGGCGGAAACAAAGAATCAGATTAGCCATCGCGCCAGTGCTGTCAGGAAGGCCCGTCAGTTTCTGGAACGGCGGGCCACAGAGGGGATACTTCGATGACCGGACTCTCAGACTCGTTTCAACGTCCCATAGACTACCTGCGCATATCGGTAACCGACCGGTGCAACCTGCGTTGCATCTACTGCATGCCCGAGGAAGGCATAGACCTGTTCCCCAGAGAGGATATGCTTTCCTACGAGGAGATCTACACGGTGGCCCGGGCTGCCGCCGAACTGGGTATTAGCAAGGTTCGTCTGACCGGCGGCGAACCTCTGGTCAGGGCCGGGCTGAGCCGGCTAGTGTCCATGCTGGCGGGTATCGAGGGCATTGAAGACATTGCCCTGACGACCAATGGGGTCCTGCTTGCCCGGTATGCTGCGGAGCTTAAGGCTGCCGGGCTGCGTCGTGTGAACGTCAGCCTGGATACACTCCGGCCCGACAGGTTCCAGCGCATCACGCGGGGGCAGCGTCTGGAGCAGGTGCTGGAAGGTTTGAGGGTAGCTGAGGAACTGGGGCTGACCCCAGTCAAGATAAACGTGGTCGCCATGAGGGGTATCAACGACGACGAGATACCCGATTTTGCCCGCAAGACCATTGACGATGGCTGGAACGTGCGCTTCATTGAACTGATGCCTTTTGGCGAAGAGGGCGCGAAGGAAGAGAACCACATCCCTGTCGCCGAGATAAGGGAGAGGTTGGAGGCCCTCGGTCCCCTGGAGGCGTGCATGCCCGCGGCGGGTGGTGGGCCTGCCCGGTATTTCAGGTATCCGAACGCCAAAGGAAGCATAGGTTTCATAAGCCCTATCAGCGAGCATTTCTGCACCAACTGCAACCGCCTGCGCCTGACCGCCGACGGCCACCTTCATCTGTGTCTTCTGGGGGAAGCGGAGGTGGACCTGCGCGCCGCTTTACGTTCAGGAGTGTCCCAGGCGGAGATCAAGGCTATCCTCCAGCGAGCAGTGGCCGCGAAGCCCGAGCGGCATTACCTGGCTGAGGGCAAAGGCCCTTTCGGTAAAGCCATGGCCCACATCGGCGGCTAACCCATTTGAGAGGTGAGAGGTGTGAAGCTGGATGTGGGTCTTGCCTCTTGCGCCCCACATCTCGCCTCCCATAGCGGGGTGTTCTCCGGACACCTCTTTTCCTCCAGCCGGAACGGAGAGAGGGATTAACGGCGGTGAGGTCGAGCAATATTGTCGTTCTATTTTGCCGATGACCATCATCTGGCTTGTTGGACCTCTCACCACTGCCATCAGCAGAGAGGGCGCGCGGGAGAAGCGCGCCAGGTCGCAAAGCAGAACAGGGGTGACCCCTCAGCATGATCAACATCTTCACCGATGGCGCTTGTACCGACAGCCGGGTAGGGGGTTGGGCGGCTGTACTCTTTGAGGACGGCAAGAAGCAAGTCCTGAAGGGACGCGAGGAGAAGGCCACCAATCAGCGTATGGAGGTCACCGCGGCCATCCAGGCGCTGGTTGCGACACCCGATGGCGCCGATGTCACGGTTCACAGTGATAGCCAGTATCTCATCTATACCATGTCCCGTGGCTGGAAGCGTCGCGCCAACCTGGACCTGTGGGACGCCCTGGACAAATTGGTTGCCCGTCGCAAACTGCATTGGGACTGGATACCCGGTGAGGCCACCCCGGAGATGCTGGAAGCTCACCAGCTTGCTAACCAGATGGCCGGCATGGGTCCGGCGCGGGCTGCGCTCGAACCGGCCCGGATGATAGACGTCGGCGAGAAGCCGGTCACTCGCAGGGAAGCCGCGGCGCGGGGCGAAGTGAGGATGCAGGCGGCGACCCTGGAACTGATAAAGCAGGGCAAGCTGACCAAGGGGGATGTGCTGGCCGTAGCCCAGGTCGCCGGCGTGCTGGCTTCAAAGAGGACTCCGGACCTGATCCCTCTGTGCCACCCGCTGCTTATCGAGAGCACCCAGGTGGAATTCCGTTTGGACGAGGAAAGCAGCAAGGTAGAGATAACCGCCCGGGTGCGCGGCGCCGGCAAGACGGGCTTTGAGATGGAGGCTCTGACGGCGGTTGCCGTCAGCGCCCTGACCATTTACGATATGGTCAAGGCCCACGATCCCCGTGTCACCATCGGCGAGGTCCGGTTGGTGAAAAAGAGCGGCGGCAAATCAGGGACAGTGGAACTGGAGTAGGTTATGTTCCCTCTTATCCCTTCTGCGCCTTTTGGGCGTGTGAGACCAGATCAGACCGCTGGAAGAGAGGTCCAGGAAACCTCCTGACGGTGGTCTTCCCGACAAGTCGGGACAGATCTAAAAGTCCCCCTCCGAACCCCGACTTGTCGGGGTTTGAGGGTCTCGCAAAGCGGACAAGATTGGGGATTCAGGGGGTTGGTCAGGGCTTTTTCAGCGCACCATAAGTGGCATGCCCCGGCCGCTGTGACCTCTCCCTTTGGAAAAGGGAGACTGAGAGGGATTTTCCACTGCTGTATGTGTAGCAGGAAAATCCCCCTTTCGTCCCTCTTTGCGAAAGGGGGAGAAACGGGTGAGGCCCGCACTTAAGGCGGCACGCGTGCCACCATTGGTCCCAGAGTTTGAAGGCGAATTAAGGTAAGTATCGAGCCGGATATCGAGGCTTGAGAACAGATGGCCAAGAGTAGACGGTTCATAGCCGGTGTTGTCCTCGGTGTTGTCCTCTCCTTCGTTTCCTTTCTCCTCATCCGCTACTGGTATCAACCTACGTACAGTTTCGTTTTCACGGACAATGCTCGGATCGAGGGTACGAGGGTAAAGGTATTCGCCGAGAACCGCGGCCAGGTCATGCGTTTGCCCTACGATACGGGAGATGATGTGGAGAGGCTGCAACCCGTGGCTACGATCCGGGTAAGCACCGGTGGTTCCAATTCGCCTTCTGACAGCCGTGGCCTGAAGTACATCTACCAGAGCATCCTTGCCCCTGTATCTGGTACAGTTGTAAGCAAAGATGTGGCCGTGGGTGATATGGTTTCCCCCGGGCAGTCCCTGGTGACTATGGCTAACCTTGACGACCTCTGGGTGATAGCCAATGTGGATGAGAACGTAGTACGCCGGGTGCGCCCCGGACAGCAGGTCGATATCCACGTAGACGCCACCGGCGAGACCTTGGCAGGAGCGGTGCAGTTCGTTGTTCCGGGTACCACATCGATAGTGCAACAGCCAGCAGGCAGCTCCCTGGTCGTAGCAGCCAACACTCAGGATGTGCCGGTCAGGATCAGTTTTCAACATCAGGGCGATTTCCGCCTGTACCCCGGTCTATCAGTGGAGGTCACCATACATACGAAATGAGCACGAATATCATCGAGGTCCGTAACCTGGTCAAGAAGTACGGTGACTTTGCCGCGGTGAAGGGCATTAGCTTCAACGTCGAGGCTGGCGAGGTCTTTGGTTTCCTGGGCCCCAACGGGGCCGGCAAGACCACAACCATCAGCATCCTGTGCACTCTATTGCGGCTGACCTCGGGAACAGCCCTGGTAAACGGATTTGATGTCTCCACAGCGTCCATGAAAGTCAGGGGTTCTATCGGTCTTATTTTTCAGGAGACGAGCCTGGACAACCAGTTGACAGCCCGGGAGAACCTGCAAATACATGGTGAGCTGTATGGCGTAGCGAATGTGGTCTTGCGTAGACGAATACCCGAAGTCCTCGGCATGGTCGATCTCTCGGAATGGTCAGATAGACTGGTAGGCGCCTTCTCCGGTGGAATGAAACGCCGCCTGGAAATCGCCCGCGGGCTTCTGCATCACCCGCGGATTCTTTTCCTGGACGAGCCTACCCTGGGCCTTGATCCCCAGACCCGGAGTCACATCTGGGAATACATATTGCGGCTTCGACACGACGAGGGGATCACTGTCTTTCTGACTACCCATTACATGGATGAGGCGGAGAACTGCAGTCGGATCGCCATTATCGACCACGGTGAAATTGTGGCCCTGGATTCCCCCGCCGCTCTGAAGGCGATGTCGGCCCAAGACATCATCAACCTGGACACCGACGATAACCAGTTGGCTGCCGAACTGATAGAAAAGCGGTTCGGCGTCGCGGTGAGGATGGGAGGCGACGGGCTGCACTTCGAGGTTGCGGACGGCGCCCGATTCATCCCTGAATTCATTGCCTCTTTCAGTAATGGTGAGAGAAGTCCACGGATACTGAGAATAAGCCTGAGGAGACCTACGCTGGATGATGTGTTCTTGAAGGTCACCGGGCGGGATATCCGCCGCCAGGGCGCCGACGAGACGGAGGGGCAGCGTATGGCCGCTAAGTTGAGCAGGTAATGGGAAGCCATCCCGCGTCACTGCCCAGCACGACAGACATTCATGTGCCGGCCACCGAGTCAAGGATCGAGAGAGACTTGCAGGGTCTGGCGACCATCTGGCGACGCGAGCTGCTGCACGTGTGGAGGGACAAGCCCCGTCTCGTCGGGTCGCTGATCCAGCCCTTGTTGTTCCTGCTGATCATAGGCAATGGGCTTGCTCCCGCCGTCGGCAACGCGATCGGGGGGATCGACTTCAAGAAGTTCATTTTCCCTGGCATCATCGCGATGTCGGTGCTATTCAGTTCCGTGTTCTACGGGATTACTGTCGTCTGGGACCGCGAATTTGGCTTTCTCAAGGAGATTCTGGCGGCGCCCGTGCGCCGCTACGTGGTGGCCCTGGGCAAGATATTGGCCGGGAGCACCATAGCCACGACCCAGGGTCTCATCGTGCTGATGTTTGTGCCCTGGCTGGCGGAGACCTCTCTATCAGCATCCGTGGTTGTGAAGCTGATCCCCTTCCTGTTCTTGCTGTCGCTGGTCACGAGTTCTCTGGGCGTCACATTGGGGGCGATAATCAAGTCTATTCAGGCATTCCAGGTGATGATGATGGTCCTGGTGATGCCCCTGTACTTCTTGAGCGGCGCTTTTTTCCCACTGAAGGACCTCCCCACGTGGATGGACATCCTGAGCAAGATTGACCCGTTGACCTACGGGGTAGACCCCATTCGTCAGATAGGCTTGACGGCAGTCCTGCGCTCACACTCGATCCAGGTTTTCGCTGTGCATACGATAGGTTTCGATGTGCTCATGCTGTGCGTCTTCGCCGCGATTCTGATAACATGGTCGATAACTGTATTCAACCGGCTGTAAGGGGCAGCCCCTGGCCGCGGCTGGGCGCGGAGCAGTAAAGCAGGTGAGGGTTTTGTCCCAGCCTGTCGACCTTACGGGCAGGAATGTGATGAAGAACTTCAACCCTCCTATAAAGATAATCCAGGAAGTGAAGCTACGCCGGCCGCACATGCTGGCCGCCGGCCCCGGGACGGGCAACGCCGGCCTGCTGGCGGTCGACTATTTGAGGCGCGGCCTGCTGGCAGAGCCGTTTGCCGAGATTGAGATGGACAACTTCTTTACTCCTCCGTTTGTTCTGAGAATAGAGGACGGCCTGATCAAGCTTGGCGACATGGAGTGGGAAGGGGACAAACCACAGAATAGGTTTTACTATTGGAGGACCGGAAAGACCAACGACCTGATTTTCTTCTCCGGCAATGCCCAGCCGTTGCCGGGCAAGAGTTCGGAACTGGCCTTCAAGGTGATGGAACTGGCCAGAGGACTCAGGGTTGAGCGGATGTATATTGCCGGCGCCTTCGCAACGGACATCCACCACCGGGATGAGCCGGAGGTAATGGGCATTGCCAGCAATGAACGGCTATTGGCGTATTTGAGGGGGCTGGGCCTGCCGATGGCGCCCCCGGTGAATGTGGCCTTTAACCTGAACGTATTCCTGACGGGCGCGGCTATGCGGAGCGGGATCGATGTTCTCGGCCTGGTGGCCGAGGCCCCTGTTTACGCCATGGAGCAGGCCAATGTGAAGGCTGCACGGGCGCTGGTGCGAATGTTCAGCCGGATACTGGGCGTTGAGGACAGAGTCGACCTGGCCGATCTGGACGACGCAGAGAGGGATCAGGAAAAGAAGATGGATGCCCGGATTGAAGAGCTTCGCGACTCCACCGATGAGAAGGCCAGGGCGTTGCTGGAGTACCTGGAAGTGCTGGAGAAGCGGCAGCGGGAGAGACGCGCTGGCGCAGCGCCAACTCCGCCAAAGAAGGCAGTCCCGGTACCCGATTCGCTCAAGCCCATAGCCGAACTGTACGATAAGGCCCGGCACAACAAGGCGCAGGTGCGTCGTCTGACGAGCGAACTGAACAAGCTTTCCAACGAAGACCGAATGCTGGCGCTCAAGGTATTCGGCAGCGAGTTGCTGGATTTGATCCAGAAGACGGGGCCGAACTGATCCTGGCCGCATGGTATGTTCCGCTTCGCTTCACGCACCCTACAATTCCGCGTTTGCAAAGTCGTCTGACAACAATGAAAAGACCCTGAAGCCACCACGTCTCCCTTGATATTGTGTACACATTATGGTATAATGTTGCTACAAGGGGTGACGTATGCAGAAGGTTGGTGTGAGACAGCTCAGGAACCGACTGAGCCATTATTTGAAGCGCGCCCAGAGCGGGGAGACGGTGGTAGTTACCGATAGAGGGACTTCTGTAGCCATGTTGCTTCCGCCTCCTTCCGAGAAAGATCCCGATGAAGCACTGAGACGGCTGGTAGCCGAAGGCCGTGCTTCCTGGGCGGGGGGCAAACCGAAAGGGGCGGCCAATCCACCTCGCGTGGGTGGCAAATCTGCAGCAGAAATAGTCATTGAGGAGCGAGGTTGAACCTTTATCTCGACACCAGCGCGCTGGTGAAGCTTTATCTCGACGAACCTGGTTCCGAGCATGTTCGACGCGTTTCTGAAGACGCGAGTGTAATTTGCATTTCTGTCCTGGCCTACGTGGAAGCCTGTTCAGCTTTTGCCAGAAAGTACCGGCAAAAGGACCTCTCTTTGACCCAATATCGGGAGACGATAGGCAGCCTCAACGCAGAATGGGACAGCTATTACATCATAGAAGTTGACGACCTCCTGATCAGGAGCGCGGCGGCTCTGACCGAGAGCAGTGGCTTGCGGGCCCTGGACGCATTGCACCTGGCGTCGGCCAAGGTTGTGAAGCATACCACCCCGCATCTGTTCTTTATGACAGCCGATAGCCGTTTGGCGCTGGCCGTCGTGGCGGAGGGCCTGGAAGCCATTGATGTTGTATCATAGTCGGGGTTGAGAGCGTGGCAGTAATCTGGATAGCGGGCGTAGACATCGGCTCGGTGACGGCCAAAGCGGTGGTGGTGAAGGACGGTGTCATGGCCGGCTCCGAAGTCATTCGCTCCGGCGGGGACTACCGAAAGGCGGCGGAGACCGTGCTGGGGGCGATCCTGGCCCGGGCGGGCCTATCAACAAGTGAGCTCGCCAGGATTGTCGTTACCGGGTCCGGCGCAGCCAACGTCCCCTATGAGGCGGGGAGAGCCACCGAGATATCCGCACATTCCAAAGGGGTGCATCACTTCTTTCCCCAGGTGAGAACGGTCATAGACATGGGTGGACAGGCGACGCGGGTGATGAAGGTGAACCTCCAGGGGGAGGCTGTCGACTTCGTGGTGAGCGAGAAGTGCGCCTCGGGGAGCGGCCGCTTTCTGGAGGTGATGGCGCGAGTGCTGCAGACGCCGCTGGAGGAATTCGCCGTCCTGTCCGCCAGGTCCAGGGAAGTGGTCCAGTTCACTACTAGCTGCGCTGTCTTCGCCGAGTCGGAGGCCATCTCCCGCATCGCCGAGGGGGCTTCCAAAGAGGACATCATGGCGGGCGTGCACGACTCGATGGCTGTAAAGGTAGTCTCGTTGGTGCAAAGGGTCCGCCTGGAGAAAGAGGTGGCTTTCACTGGCGGGGGGGCCAGAGACCAGGGTCTGGTGAAGGCCATCGAGTCCAGGCTGGGCGAGAAGCTACTCGTGCCGCCGGACCCGCTGCTAACAGGGGCGCTGGGCGCGGCGCTGCTGGCCGGCGGGCTGGCGTGACCGGTTTCTGAACTCTTGTTGGGGAAGAGCGGGATAGCTCTGCGGCACCACAAGGATCATTTGACTTGCGTCGAGGCAAACACCTGACTTTATGTCATCTTCCACGACTGAGGTGGGACGTGGTGCATGTGCGGATGTGGGCGTGAAGCCCACTTCGCTCCCTTTAGTAAAGGGGGTGTCCCGAGGCGCCCCAGGCGCACGGGACGGGGGATCTTGCTGCTGCTTCTTTTCACGGCCCCCCACGGGTCATCGGTGCGCCGCTGTACCTACCCACTCCAGGGGCGCCCACAACTGCCCCCCTTCAGTCCACGACCACGAGGCCCGCCATGTCTATTCCACCTTTGTCCCCGTGGAACTCGCAGAAGTAAGGGAATCTCCCCGCCTCATTAAAGCTGAATGAGTAAGTAGCGCCCCTGGCCAGGCTGCCAGACCTGAACCCCCCGGCGTCGTGGACGACATTGTGTGCGGCCTGGTCGTTGTTGACCCAGATCACGGTAGTGCCCTTCTTGATGATCATGGTTTTCTCCTTGTACACGAACTCCTCCATCAGCACCGTCGCCGTCTGTGGGCCGGGTGACGGAGTCGGTGTGGGCCGTGCCGGCGGAGTGGCCTGCCGGAGAGTCTGCATGGGGACCCCCGGTCCAGCCCGGAGGACCAACGTGGCCATCATCTTAGCATGAGCCTGTAGCTGCACGAGTCCGCCCTCATTGGGGATTGGAGAAATCACGCCGTCGTCGTTTCCATCGTAGCCCGCCAGGGCGCGGGCCGAGAGAGTCATCGAGTTGGTTGTGGTGGACTCCATTCCCTGGAGGCTGGCGGCATTGATGACCGTCAGGGCATGGTCTCTGACCTGTGTTGCCCATTTGCTGATGTTATCTGCTGTGGTGATTACGTGCGGGGCGTGGGTCGCGATAGCTGGTGTGGCGTCCGCGGCATCGTTGGCCAACCTGGCCTGTGCAGAGGCGAGCGCGGCGTACGCCAGAAGCCCGTAACCGTCTCCGGGGTCCTGAACAAATCCATCCCGGTTCAGGTCGCCGTAGTCCTTTCCCGACTGGCCCTCGACCAGGTTGATGACGTGCTCCGCGTGACGTTTCATCGAGTCCAGATTGCCCCGCCTGCGGGCAGACTCTATCTCATTGGAGTGGACTACCAGGGCGAACATGTGGAGGCGCAAAGCATCCACTGAACCCAGGCCGAGCGGTGAGCCGGGTACCTGGACCAGCAGGTGCTGGAGGTGGATCCCAGCCTGCGAAGGCATTTTCCCGGCAAGCACAGTAGAAGTAGATGGCCCCGCTTTGCCGGCCGGCGACTTCTCCTCCGTGACTAATACTCGGTCATAGGCGCCGAGAAGATTAATGGCGCCCGGGGAACGATAGGCTAGAAGGCCAGTCCCATCTCCAGAGACCTCCAGGATGCCCAGGGACTCAAAAACAGCGGAAGCGCTGGACACGAGCCACCCCTGGTAGACCGTACCGTAAGCTTGAGGCGGCAGGTCGGCCACTATCAGAGTAAGGCTGTCATTTGGCCCTTCCCTGTCGGACCAGCCTGCCAGGGCAAAGGCCCCGACAGTGGTCGGGAATGGCGCAGGAGTCGATGTTCCCGTTTGCTTACCGGAAGGGGCTGTGGCTATATACTGAGCGTAATAGATGACGAAGCCGCCAATAGCCGCCAGGGTCCACAGCGCCAGAGTCAGCCGCATTATGCCCCTGGGCTTGGTAATCTGCAGCCGTTCGGGCAAGCGGTTGCCCATTCCAATAAGGATGTAGATCCCCATCAATTCGGCCACAGTCCCCACAGCAGCGTGACCTATCATCATCCGGGCGACTGCCGGGCTGGCGGCGCCTCCCTGGACGACGTAACGGTAGAACCCGAAGACCATCACCAGCAGGATAAGGCCCAGGTTTACTAACACAAAAGTGGTCTGGTTGTGATGGTGGGCCTTGGCCTTTCGCCGGAAGCGTATCAGGTAGAAGCCGTAGAAGAGGCCGAGCAGGACTATGATCTCGGCGATGAGCAGGAATAATGAGGTGCGCTGGGGTCCCAGGAGGAATTGCAAGTGGTCCTCCTTTTCGGTTCCTGACGGTGTTGTATTCCCGATCTATCCCGGTCTCACCTGCCCCTGTCCGTAGACTATCCACTTGTAGCTGGTTAGTTCCTTCAGCCCCATAGGCCCGCGGGCGTGAAGTTTCTGGGTAGAGATACCCACCTCAGCCCCGAGGCCGAATTGCCCGCCGTCGGTGAAGCGGGTGCTGGCGTTCACGTATACGCAGGCTGCGTCCACTTCGTTGAGGAAACGCTGCGCCACGGTGTAGTTCTCGGTAACTATGGCTTCGGAGTGCCCGGAGCCGTAGCGGTCAATGTGGGCCAGCGCCTCGTCTAAGGAATTCACCACCTTGACGGCAGCAATGAGGGCAAGGAACTCCTTGCCCCAGTCCTCAGGTGTGGCGGGGATGGCCTTCACCGCCGGCTCCCGGTTGAGGATGTTCAAGGCTTCTTCGTCGGCGTGGAGCTCGACGCCGGCCTTGCCCAGCTCGTAGGCCAGCCTGGGCAGGAAACGCTGGGCCATGTCCCGGTGCACCAGGACGGTGTCGAGGGCGTTGCACACGGTGGGACGCTGCACCTTGGCGTTGTACACGATGGCCACGGCCTTGTCCAGGTCGGCCGTGCTGTCCACGTAGGTGTGGCATACACCGATGCCCCCGGCCACCACCGGCATACTGGCGTTGTCCCGGACAAAGCGGATCAGCCCTTCCCCGCCCCTGGGGATAAGCAGGTCTATAGTGTCCTTCATCTGGAGCATCTCGCCGACCAGGGAGCGGTCGGTGTTCTCGACGAACTGGACAGCGTCCTGGGGTACCCCAGCCTTCACTGCTGCTTGTTGGACCGCATGGGCCAGGGCGGCGTTGGAATTCAGCGCTTCCTTACCGCCTCGGAGGATTACAGCGTTGCCCGATTTGAGGCACAAAGCGGAGATGTCCACAGTCACATTGGGTCGGCTCTCGTAAATGGCGCCAATAACGCCCAGGGGCACCCGTTTGCGGCCAACGGTTAGCCCGTTGGGGAGGGTGTGCATATCGAAGACCTCGCCCACGGGATCGGGAAGGGCGGCCAGAGACCTTACATCGCTGGCCATACCCTGGAGCCGGTTGCGGTTCAGAAGGAGACGGTCCAGAAGCGCTTCGCTCATGCTGGCTGCCAGGCCCGCCTCGTAGTCCTTCTTGTTGGCTGTCAGGATGGCGGCCTCTTGCGTGCTCAGCGTCTCAGCGATGCTGAGAAGAGCCTTGTTCTTGACCTCGGTGGGAAGGAACGCCATTTTGCGGGCGGCTGCCCGGGCGGCCTGTCCTTTTACTTCCAGCTCATTAGCGACAATTGTCATGGCATCACCCCGTTGGAATTGCGTTTGGCAACTATCAAAAGCCTACCACAAACACCCGTTCTTGGCTAGGAGCTTGCCCGGGTATTATCCCAGCCAGACAGAATCCGCTGGTTCTGAATGTGACCAATCCAATAGTGAGACGCGGTCCTGAAGACAGGCCCGTCGTCTGAAGCCTGCCACTGGAAGGATTGACTATGCCGTCTCTCTTACTATATAATCCGCTCTAGAACTTCTTATGCCTCAACTGTCTCTAATCGTACCGACCTACAATGAACGGGAAAATGTTGGTCCCCTGTTCAGGCGCGTGGCCTCCGTCATCAGCGATTTCGAGATCATCTTCGTCGATGACAACAGCCCCGACGGCACCGCTGCTGCCATCAAAGAACTCCAGTCTCGGGATAACCGCGTCAAACTGCTGCAACGTCCGGGGAAGTTGGGGCTCGGGACGGCGGTATTGGATGGCATGAAGCAGGCCGAAGGTGAATTCGTTGGCATGATGGATGCTGACCTCTCCCACGACGCGGAGACCCTGCCTGATATGATCGCGGCATTCTCGAACGCTGATATCATCATCGGATCGAGGTACGTAAAAGGCGGCAAGATACTGGGCTGGCCGCTGTCCAGACACATGGCTAGCCGCGTCGCCATTCTGATAGCCAGAGTCCTCGTTGGTGTACCGGTCAAGGACACCACCTCGGGATATGTCATGTACCGCCGCGAACTGATGGAGGGCTTGAGGGGCAAGCTCTCGACTAGAGGGTATAAGCTCCTTCTCGAGGTGCTGGCCAGGTCACCCCGGGCCAGGGTGAAAGAGGTCCCCATAATTTTCATCAACCGGCTGCGGGGCCAATCGAAGCTGAACCAGGGTGAGGTCAAGGAATTCCTCAAGCTGTGCTGGCGCTTTCGCCGCTACCGCCGGGAACGGGTGAGTGGGTAGGTCGCAGGGCGCCACCTTCGTGGCCCGGGCAATCCCATTCATACTGTACGCCACGGTACCGCTGCTGGTACTCGGCCCGTTGCTGCTGCCGGGCTTTATTCTTACCCTGGACATGGTCTTCAGCCCGGAAATCAAGCTGGCCGAGTGGTTTTACGGCACAAGGGCCGATATCTGGGGGGAATTGCCCGCCTGGGCGCTCATATCTCTACTGGGTCGCCTCGTTCCCCTGTGGCTGGTGCAAAAGCTCTTGCTTGTCGGGATTCTCTTCCTGGCAGGCTACTCTGCTCACCGGCTCAGCCCCGCCCGGAGCCTGTGGGCTAAGTGTTTCTCCGGTATCCTCTATGTGTTGAACCCCTTTGTCTACGTCCGCTTTATGGCCGGGCAGTGGCAGTTCCTGGCTGGGTATGCCCTGGCGCCACTGGCCATCAAGGCCGCGCTCTCCTTTGCTCAGCGCCCTGGAGTGAAGAAGGCCGTAGCCGCCGCCTTGTTGCTGTCTCTTGTCGGTGTATTCAGCCCGCACATGATGGTTATGACGCTGGCTGCCCAGGTGGTCATCGTCCTGTGGCATGCTGCCCGTGCGTTCAACCGGGAGAGGGCGCGTCGGACCATGTTCCCTCACCTTGCTTATGGGCTCGTCTTTGCGGCGACGGTCGCCGCCGTCAGTTTTTATTGGTTGCTTCCTGCCTTCACTCACAAATCTGGCTTTCTTCACCAAATAGGCCGCGCTGATCTGGAGGTTTTCTCCGCGAGGCCCTTGACGGCAGGGGGCAGCGTGTTCTGGGCGATTGCCTCTATGCACGGCTTCTGGAGAGGAGGAGTCACATACATATCACAGGTGCTTCCGTTCTGGTATCTCATTGCTCTTGTATTCGTCTTCCTGGCCGTCCACGGTTTTTTGAGCAAGTTCGGGGACGAAAAGCTGGGCAGCGGAGTTAAGGCAGCAGGCCTGATAGGACTTGGCGCCCTCCTTCTGGGCAGTGGCGCCAGCTCCCCCTTCTTCGCGCCCGCCTACGAGTTCATGTTCAATAACCTGTTCTTCCTCCGCGCCTTCCGGGATTCCCAAAAGTTGGTGGCTCTCCTGGTGCTGGCCTATTGCTACCTGGGCGCGCTGGGCGCAGAAGAGATCTGGTTGCAACTCCGTCCGAAGGCGGGCCGTCCCCGGCTGGGGCTGAAAACCGGCAGTGTGGCGCTGGTAGTCGCGGTACTGGCGTTGCCGTTCGCCTATTCACTGAACATGCTGTGGGGTTTCAAGGGGCAGCTCAGGCCTGCGCAGTACCCGATCGAATGGCTGGAGGCGAACGATTTCCTCAACAGGCAACCGGGAGATTTCACCGTCCTTTTTCTGCCCTGGCATGGCTTCATGTCCTTCTCGTGGACTGGACGGACATTGGCCACGCCGGCCAAGTGGTTCTTCGATAGGCCGGTGCTCCAGAGTGAGAGCCTGGAGGTTGGCCCAATTGACAACGAGTCTACCGATCCCGCCCAGCACTATGTGTCGTTTCTGCTCAGGAATAGAGATCGGGTCACGAGCCTGGGCGAATTGCTAGCCCCTATGAACATAAAGTACGTCATCCTGGCGAAGGAGGCGGACTACAAAGAATACGACTTCCTTCGGGGTCAGAACGATCTGAAGGTCGTCCTGGAGAACGGACGGCTGGTGCTCCTGGAAAACCTTCACCCCGTTGCGCCGTTCTACTCTGTGGACGCGTCTCGGTTATCGTCCGGGTGGCCACAGTTGCTGGATGCTGTTGGCCGACCGGATGTGGACCTGCTCGACGCGGTCTTCATCCTGGACGGGCAGACGTCCCAGATGGGGATTCCGAAGCCGGACGTGAGAACGACCGATGGTTTCCAGCCTGTTGAATACCAGCGACTGTCGCCGGTGCGCTACGACGTGGGGCCAGTCACGGGTAAGTACCTGGTGGCCGCGTTGCCCTACGACCCGGCATGGCGGCTGAATGGCGCCCCGGGGGTGGCTAACCTCGAAGTCACCAACGCCTTTGTCACGTCCGGTAACGGCCAACGGGATTTGCTTTACCATAGCAGGTATGCTATCCTTCTATTCGGTTATTTCCTATCTGGCACGGCTGGGGTGGGGGTTGGCGTTCTCTGGTACTTGTCCGGTCGGCGGCAAAAGACGCCTCCGCTCGGGCGATTGCGAGACAAGCAAGAGGGAGTTGGCCTTTGACTCTGAACAGGAAACCTGTTGTAGCTGCAGTAAAGGCCGAATACGATGAACATCTGTTTGAACGTCTGAGCAAGGTTATCTCCCTTGCCGGCGGCCTCGAGGTGTCGCCATCTCAGCCGATTGTCATCAAGATCAATCTGTGTGACGTAAGGACCCCTGAGAGCGGCGCCATCACTCATCCCGACCTCCTGGACGCCCTGCTCCGCTATATTAGAGAGAACGTCGGACTCAATCCCATTTCTGTGGTAGAAAGCGACGCCACGGTGATCCTGGTTGACCTGGCCATGGAGTGGCTGGGGTTTAAGCCCATCCTGGAGAAATGGGGAGTGCAATGGGTCAACTTGGTCAAGCACCCCACCGCCTTGAAAGCGGTCCGTGGACACCACCTCAAGGAGGTAGCAGTCTCGCGGGTCTTTGATGACGCCTATTTCATCTCCCTGACGAAGCTAAAGACCAACAGCATGTCCACGATTACGTGCGTTCTGAAAAACCAGTTCGGCTGCTCGACGATTGTGGACAAGAAGATATATCACCCCCATCTGGCCGAGGTTATCGCCGATCTGAACAAGGTGATGCGCCCCGACTTTGGCATTGTGGATGGGATAATAGGCCAGGGGGGGCCTCAAGGGCCGGCTTTCGGGATACCTATTCACAGCCAGGTGCTCATTACCGGCAAAGACCCCGTAGCGGTGGACTCGGCTTGCGCCCGGATGATGGGTTTCAGTCCCCCTTTGATCTCCCATATCCGCAAGGCGGCGCAACTCGGGATAGGCTCCATGGACTACGGACTGGTAACAGATGGTCTGAGTAAGACTTCCTGGAATTATCGCGGCAATCAACTGGAACGGTTGATTATGGATGTGGGCTTGAAACTGCAGTCGCGAGCGCGCCGGCAGCTAAAGACAGCCAGACCCGCCGTTGGAGAAAGCCGTTCTTCCCTATGACTGTACTTGACTCGCTTGCTTGCGGGGAAGGCGCTTAAATGCGCATCGGTCTGATCGGGTGCGGCGAGATAGCCAGGCGCGGCCACCTGCCAGCGTTGAAAGCGCTCAGCGACTTCCGGGTGGAAGCAGTGGCGGACCAGGACATCGAGCGCGCCCGCCGCGTAGCGCGCGAGTTCGGAATTGCCAGGACCTACGCTCACGCCCAGGAATTGGTGCAGGACCCCGGCGTCGAGGCCATAGTAGCCACAGTCCCTCCCGTGGCGTACAAAGAGATAGTTTCTCTGGCTGCAGCCGGCGGCAAGCCTCTGCTTTTGGAAAAACCGCTGGCCAACAGCCTTGCCGATGCCCAGTTCATAGTGGACACAGTGAAGCGAAGCGGCATCAAAGCTGGGATAGTGCAGAACTACCGCTACTATGCTGCACTGCGGGATGCGCGGAACCGCCTGGTCTCGGGCCGCCTCGGAAAGCCGGTCTCGGTCCACATTCTGTTGCATCAGCACTCGCCGCTGAGCTGGTCTCTTTCGCCGTGGCGGTTCGAAGGCACGCGGGGGGTGCTCGACGACATCGGAGTGCATGCTTTCGACACCCTTATCTGGCTGGTGGGCTCGGAACCTCGCCGGGTGACAGCTGTCGGCGCGAATGGGTTGCCCTGCTGCTCCTTCCTCAATCAGGTCTGCACCCTGGTAGAGTTCGATGGGGGCGCGATCGGGGAGGTGGACCTGTCATGGCTCACCGGCCCCATGGTCTTCAGGGTTTCCATGCTGGGCACCGGCGGGAGGCTGTTCTCCGACGTCCTCTACAATCAGGTCAGTGAGCATCACGGCCATCCCATGCCTACCGGTGACGTCGCTTTGCTGGCTAAGAAATTCGTCTTCATGCTCCGCGGCACGATGAACGGGTCGCTGTTTACGGGGGCCCTCATGTTCTATCGCGATCTATACCGGGATTTCGCGCTGTATGTGAAGGGAGCCAATAGCGATTTCCCTGGCGTCGAAACGGGTCTAAGAACGGTCAGAGTGATGGATGCAGTTGCGCAGAGCCTGGCTGGCGGCGCTGCCGTCCGCCTGTAAAGGAACGTGACTTGACCACTCAAGCAGCCCAGCGTTTCGCCGTACTGGTGCAGACCCTCACTTCCCGGCGGGAGATATTTCGCTTCATCAAATACGCGTTGGTCGGCTCCAGCGGGCTAATCATAGGCATGGGCCTCCTCTGGGTCTTGGTAGAGTATCTGGGTATGGTCTACATCGCCGCCTCCCTCCTCTCGGGGGAGATTGGCATTACCCTGAATTTCCTCGGTTATGAGGTCTGGACATTTCGCGACGTCAAGCGCTCTGCCAGTTTCCCGCAGATCTCTGTGCGGTGGTTGAAGTACAACCTGGTCAGGGCCACAGGCATTGGCATCTCCCTGGGTATCTTGACTTTGCTCGTGGAAGTGTTCAATGTCCACTACTTCATCGCCAACATCATCGGCACCGGCGTGGCTATCGTGTTGAACTACGCATTCAGCATCGGCTGGATATGGCGGATTACCCATTCCCGACAATGAAGACATCCCTTCTTAGCGTCAGCGCCGGCATCTGCGCCTATAACGAGGAAAAGAATGTTGGCCGCCTCATCGAGGCCCTGCAAGCGCAGGAGTTGAGTCAAGCTGCGATCAGGGAGATGTTTGTCGTCTCCTCGGGCTCGACGGACAACACCGATACAATCGTGCTTGCCTGCAGCGAGAAAGACAGCAGGGTAAGGCTGGTGCGGCAGCCGACCCGCAGGGGCAAGGCGTCCGCCATTAACGAGTTTCTGAAGCTGGCCTCGGGAGACCTGTGTCTTCTCATCAGCGCCGACGTTCTCCCGGAGAAGGATGCCGTCGAGAGGATGTGCCTGGCGTTCAGGGATGAGAAGGTGGGGATGGTGGGTGGGCGGGTGGTACCTCTAAACCGCACTGACTGCTTCACCGGCTTCGCCGGGCATATGCTGTGGGGGATGCACAACCAGATTGCGTTGAAGGACCCCAAGCTCGGCGAGATGGCGATGTTCCGTAACGTCGTCAAGTCAATCCCCGAGGACACCGCCACCGACGAGGCGTACGTTGAGGCCGCGATCACGCAGAATGGGTTCGCCTTGAGGTATGTCCCTGAGGCCATCGTATACAACCGGGCCCCGGAAACGGTGTCCGATTTCTTGAGGCAACGGCGCAGGATCTATGCCGGACATCTGGACCTGAAACGGCGTTTCCACTATCAGACTTCCACCATGTCGGTCAAGGTCTTGCTGCCCATCGCTATCTCCTACTTCGGCTGGAGTCCCCGGCGCAATCTTTGGGCTCTGGACACGATTCTACTGGAGGCTTATGCCCGGTTCCTGGGCTGGTACGATTTCCGCGTCAAGAAGAAGAGCCACGCAGTTTGGGAGATGGTCCCCACGACTAAGACAGTAGCCGGACGCACCGGGAGATAGTGTTCGGTGGTCATTTCTACTTTGGCCAGGAGCTGGCAGAAACGAGACTCATGGGCACCTTCTACGTTCCGGATTTCCGACAGGGCAGCGGGGTGGTCAACAAACTCAAGGACATGTATTTTCGCTTGCTTGGTATGCCTTTCTACCAGCGGCGGGTGGAGGCCCGGATGGTGTTCCCCGCCCTAGGCAACATAGAGGGCAAGCGGATTCTGGACATAGGTTGTGGGGATGGCATCTTTGACATTGAGATGGCCAGGCGGGGCGCCCAGGTGGAGGGGCTCGATGTGTCGGACAGCGCGTTGGAGAGGGCGCGGTGGCGGGTGAAGCAGTTGGGGCTGCAGTCCAGGATCAACTTTACTCGTGGAGACGCCACCAAGCTGCCCTACAAGGACTCCAGCTTCGATATTGTGGTTTCCAACTGTGTTCTCGAGCACATAGCTGGCGACGATCTGGTATTGAAGGAGTCGAGCCGCCTGTTGAAACCGTCCGGAAGGGTCATAATCACTGTGCCCAGGGAGTTTGAAAACTGGGACCGAATTCCCGCCAGGTTCGTTAAGGCCCTGCTGTCCAGCCCGAACTGGTTCAAGAGAAAAGCCTGCTCCGGGCCGGTGGTAGAGGCGAAGTCATTCCGCAACTATGTTGACCTGGTCCTGGTGCCTTACTACCAGGTCCGCGTCGGGTATTCCGAGCCCGAGATTGCAGAGAAAATGGAAAAGGCAGCTTTGAGCGTTACAACGGTCAAAGGCTACTTTAAGGTGTTCGGCACGTGGGGTATCGATATCCTCGAGGGGCTTGCGGTCTTCCGCGTCGAAAAAGGCGGAGACTTCGGCTATGTCGCGAAATACGACTGGCTCTACGGGCTGACATTTCCCTTTTTCTACGGGCTGTCGTACCTGGACGCCATTTTGCCCCGGACAGCCCCTTCTATGGGCATGCTGGTGGTCGCACGAAAAGCATAGAAATGAGCAGAAATACTGGGGCCGCTGTCGGACGTGAGGCCAGCGGATGGCAACGTATCTTGCCCTTGGCCCTCATCGTTCTCATAGTCATTGCCTCCGCCGTCATCAAGGTGTGGAACTTGGGCGCACATGCCTTTAGCTTCGACGAGTCGATATATGTGACTCTTGGCAAGAGGTTTGTTGCCGAAGGTTTTAGCTGGGATGTAGAGCGGCAAATAGGATCGGCTCATCCTCCGTTGCAGATATTCCTGGGCGGGTGGCTGTGGAAGTGGTTCACCGCGTGGGGAATATCCATGCCCGAGGAGGTCATCTTTCGGTTGCCAACCGTGATCATGGGATCGATCACCATATTGCTGATCTATGCCACCGTAAAGCGTTACACCACCGTTGGGGCACTGGTAGCTTCCGCAACGTTTGCTTTTCACCCCTATCCCCTATGGCACAGCCGCATAAACGAAATGGATATCCCCCTGCTGTTCTGGCTAACCGCCAGCATGTTCTTTTGCCTGGGGTATCCCCTGAAGACGGGGCGCGCGCGTTGGTTCTACATGGTGATGAGTGGCGTAACCCTGGGAATGGCCGGCGTCACGAAGCTCTACGGTCTCGCCGCCGCCCTGCCCGTTTTGGCTTTCGCGTTCGGCAGAATACTGGCCAAGGAGACCCGGTTCTTCTCCGCAGTCAAAGACGTACTTGTCATCGGCGTAAGTTCCTTGCTCGCTGTGGTTGCGATGTCGTGGTTGCTCACCGGTAATCCCGCCATACTGTATGAGGCCTTCCGGGCTAACCAGGAAACGCTGTATTTTAGTGTGCCTGGCTGGGCTGGTGGAAAAGGCTTTAATGTGCTCGGTTTCCTCGCGGCTGCCCCGTCTCGCTTGTATGGCATCCTGCAGACGCTCGCTAGGGGGTGGGGGATCGCGTTGCTGGCTGTTGCCTTGCTGGGTATCTCCGCGATGTTTGCCAAGAGGACCACGCGAGCGGCAGCTTGGTACCTGGCAGCGACGGCGGTCACCACCATGATCGTTTTCGTACCGTTCTACTGGCTGCGGTACCTGCTGATGGCCGGAGCCGCGATCACAGCGGCGTATGGTTACGGGATTAGTGAGATTGTGTCGGACACCCGGGATCTCATCCGGTCCCGCGTTGTCACTGCAACAGGCGCTTTTGCCGGCATTCTTGTCTTGCTTCTTCTGTCGGGGTCCGTATACAGTCTTGTGCCATACCGACAGCTAGGAAAACTGTATTCCGCCAGGATCAGTGGGGACGTGCTCTGGGGCGACACGCTGCGGCAAGGGGCCTTGTTCATAAAGGAAAGATTTCAACCGGGTGAGTGGGTGCTAACCAACACTCAGTTCCCTGTAATGGTGTACTATGGAGGTTTCCCTGCGGCCTATTTTCAGCACATATCTCCGCCGGACTTCGTCGTCTACAGGATATACGACGAGAAAGCGAAGAATCCCGCGGTTGTGCCCATAACCTGGGAAGAAGAAAACAGAATGAGATTCATTGTTGTCGACGACACCCCGCTGTTTCTGTCGGGCGACAAAGTCCTGCTCGACAAACAGGTTAACCATTCGTTTTCGCGCGTGACGCCGCAACTGCAGTCGTATATTGATGAACTGTTCACCAAAGTTGCTGAATTCGGCCCAAATGGTGAGATGAGGATTTATGAGCGGTCATCCCGCAACTTCTATCTCGCTGGGCCGCTTCCGGAGATCTGGGTGGGAGAAAGCGGCGCGTTCTGGAAAGACAAGCTGGGGAACTATAATGGCTGGATTTCGCGAGAAGGTTGGGGAACGCCTGCCAGGGTAGTGGTTGGCGGCGAGACCTATTGGGTGAGGACAGCTTTCGGGTCAACAGAGAATTACGCCAATTTTGTTCTCCCGGTCGGGGATGTCAGTCGCCCATATACGTTGGAAGTCGTGTTTCGGGATGTGGGAGTGGGGCGGGCCGCCGTTTCCACCTTGCTGGCGGAGACAAGACAGGGGCGGCTGGAGAAGTTCTCGAGACCCCTGGCTGAGATACAACTAACCAATTCAGGCGTCGTCAAGACGGCCACATTTAGTTCGCCTGAAATCTGGAATTACGATGTCTCGCCGGATATCGATGGCCACCAACAGCAGTTCTCCTTCTCTACGAAGGGCTCGCCCATTCAGGTGATCAAAGTGGCATTGAAGCAGTAAGCGCGTATCCCTTACCCCCCCTCTCCGTCGGCAAAGAGGGGCCAACAGGTAGCCTCGTTATTGAACAGGAAGCCCCCCCGAATCGGGGGGGCTTCCTGTTCTTGTCGTCTGGTGGGAGGGCTACCCTCCGTGGGCCGCAGGCTGGACCCTAGAACAGCCCGTGTACCTTGCCGGTCTTGGGGTCTACGTCCACCCTCCTGAAGGCAGGGTCGGAGGACGTGCCAGGCATCAGGCTTATCTGGCCGGCCATCGGGCAGAGGAACTTGGCGCCCGAGTAGATGAGGATGTCCCGGATGGGCAGCAGCCAGCCCTTGGGCACGCCCTTCCTGGTTGGGTCTTGGGTCAGGCTCAGGTGGGTCTTGACCATCATGGTGTTGTACTCATCGTACTTGGGGTCGTTCTCAAACGCTTTGGCCTTTTCCTCGGCCTCGGGGCTCCACGCCACGCCATCGGCGCCGTAGACCTCTTTGGCCACCCTCTCCACGCGCTGCCGGAGCTTCATCTCGTTGGGGTAGAGGAGCTTGAACTCCGACTGCTGATTGGCGGCGTCGATAACGGCGTCGGCCAACTCCAGGGCGCCCTCGCCGCCCTTCGCCCAGTGCTGGGATACCGCGCAGCGGGCGCCAGCGGCTTCCGCAGCCTTCTTTATCATGGCGATCTCGGCCGGGGTGTCGGTGTGGAAGGAGTTGATGCACACCACCGGGTTGATGCCGGACTTTTTGATAGTGGCGATGTGGTGCAGCATGTTGGGCAGGCCCTTCTCCAGGGTCTTGAGGTCTTCCTTGGTGTAGGCATCGGGCAGGGCCACGCCAGCCACCACCCTCGGGCCGCCGCCATGCATCTTGAGCGCTCGGACCGTGGCGACAAGCACGGAAACATGGGGCTTGAGGCCGCTGAGGCGGCACTTGACGTTCCAGAACTTCTCGAAGCCGATATCCGCGGCGAAGCCGCTTTCGGTGACGTGATAGTCGAACATCTTCAGGCCGATGCGGTCGGCGATGATGGAGGACTGCCCCACGGCGATATTGGCGAACGGGCCGGCGTGTACCATTACGGGCTGGTACTCGACGGTGCACAACAGAGAGGGATTGATGGTGTTGCGCATCCAGGCAGTCATGGCGCCGCCCACCTCGAGGTCGCCGGTGGTGACCGGCTTGCCCGACTTGTCGAACGCTACGGTGATCCTGTCCATCCTCTCGCGCAGGTCGGACAGGTCCCGGACGATAGCCAGCATGGCCATGAGCTCGGAGCTAACGGCGATGCCGAACTTGGACTGCATCATGAACCCGTCCTGCTTGCCGCCAAGCCCTATGATGATATTGCGCAGGCTCTGGGCGCAGAAATCGATGATCCAGCCCATCTCCACCCTGGTCGGGTCGATGTTCAGGCGGCGCATCTTGCTGAGCCTGGCCAGTTGCTCGTCGTTGTAGTTGCGTTCGTGCTGCATCCTGGCCTGGAGGGCGACCATTGCCAGGTTGTGGGCGTTCATGATGTCGTTGATGTCGCCGGTCAAGCCCATGGAGAACTCGGTCATCGGGATAAGCAGGGCGTTGCCGCCGCCGGCAGCCGTGCCCTTGACGTTCATAGTGGGGCCGCCCGATGGCTGACGGAGAGCGCCGCCGACGTTCTTGCCCCTCTTGCCCAGTCCCTCGACGATCCCGCAGGAGGTCGTGCTCTTGCCTTCGCCCAGCGGCGTCGGCGTGATGGCGGTCACCTCCACGTACTTGCCGTCTTTCTTGTTCTTCAGGCGGTCCATTATTTTCAGGAAGTCCAGCTTGGGCGTGCGCCCGAAGGGGATAAGCTCGTCCTTCCTCAGGCCCAGCTTATCGATCCACTGCTCCGGGGTGGGCATGCCGGGTTCAGCGGCTTCCGCGATCTCCCAGTCCTTCATTTTTACCGCATCATAAGGCATCTACGTGTATTCTCCTCCTTGATTCATTAGTTTCCGTACTGGTGCAGTCTGATTGTGCTCAACGGTCCCCGCCGGAGCTTTGCGCGCTATTTCCTGGCCGCAGCCGCCCTTTCCGCCGCTTTCACAGTGCTGACCATGAGCATGGTTATGGTCATTGGCCCGACGCCGCCGGGCACCGGAGTTATGGCCTTGGCTTTCTCCTTGATGGCGTCGAAGTCGACGTCGCCAACCAGTCGGAAGCCGCTCTTTTTGGTCTTGTCCTCTATCCTGTTGACACCCACGTCTATCACCACCACACCTGGCTTCACCATGTCGGCCTTGATCATCTGGGGGATGCCGGTAGCGGCGATGAGAATATCCGCCTGACGTGTGAAGCTGGCCAGGTCTTTGGTGCCGGTATGGGTCACCGTGACGGTGGCGTTGCCGCCCTTGACCTTCTGCACCAGCATGGCCATGATGGGCTTGCCGACTATGTTGCTGCGGCCGCAGATGACGACGTGCTTGCCTGAAGGGTCGTTGCCGCTGCGCATGAGAAGCTCCACGATGCCCGATGGCGTGGCCGGCATGAAGTCCGGTTCCCCTATGAGCATCTTGCCCACATTGACGGGATGGAAGGCGTCCACGTCCTTGGCGGGGTCGATGGCATTGATGACCTTCTTCTCGTCGATATGCTTGGGGATTGGAAGCTGCACCAGGATGCCGTGGAACTTGGGGTCCTTGTTGAGGTCGGCGATCTTGGCCAGAAGCGCCGCTTCGGTGGTCGAGGCCGGCATGCGGAAGGTTTCCTCGAACACGCCAATCTCCTCGGCGGCCTTGGCCTTGCCCGTCACATATGATACCGAAGCCGGGTCCTCACCTACCAGGATTACCGCTAGCCCGGGCGTAACGCCTTTGGCCTTGACGTTCTTGACCTTTTCCACCAGCTCCGCCCGGATTTCCTCTGACACCTTGGTACCTGAGATTACTTCGGCTGTCAATAGACCTCACCCCCTGACTCTCCCCCGGCGAACGAGGGAAAGAAAATTTGGATAATCTCCCCTATTTCATACCCCAGGTTTAAACCTGGGGTATCTGGAACTTGGTGCTAATGGGGCTTGGGCGGCTTAGGAGTGTCTTTGAGAGTCGGGAATAGCCCGCAACTCTGAGGCTCATCGCAATACCCCAGCTTGTAACACTTGGGGCGCAGTTCCTCGCCGATGCGCGGGGCGACCTTGCGGGTCTCCGCCTTTATGTTCTCGAACAACTGGATGATCTCCCACTGGGCCTTGAGGCACAGCCGCAGCGCCGCCGCGGCGATAAGCTCCCGCGCGTTCATGGTCATGACGATGTGCGTCTCCAGGGCGCTGGGGAGGAGGTACCGGGCGTCCTCGGCGGGGATGCCTGCCTCTTGCAGTTTCAGGTATTGCTCGAAAGCCGACCTTATTGCCTGCTGGTACTGGGCCTGAAGTTGCGGCTTCCCCTTGATGCTGGGTGGGGTCACGAAGCCGAGGTTCTTGAGGGAAACAAAGCGCTGGCTCTGTTGAGTGTAGCTGGCCAGCCGGTGACGGACGAGCTGGTGGCTGGTGACCCGGGAAATGCCCTCGATAGAAAAGGTAAAGGAGGCATGCTCCAGCGGCGACATATGGCCGGCGGAGATGAGTTGAGCGAGGAGCCGGTCAGCTTTCTGGGCCGTTAGCTTTTCCAGATGCTCTGTAACTGGAGAGGGTGAAGCTGAAATCCTGGCTGCCGCCGCAATTGTGAGTTCAGGGTCCGGGGTATACCGGATGAGGGTCACCCGCACTAAATCACCTCGAAACCTTGAGAATTATAGCACAGGGTGTCTGGCGAAAACAATACCTGCGGCGAGTCTGTAGACTCCTTGGGTTCATAGAGTCTATTGGGTTCATTGAGTTCTTTGAGTCAAGCTTTCTGTCCGTATTGCCTTACCCCCGTTCCCCGTCCTATACTATAGGCGCGGGATAGCTTGAAGAGAGGATGCCCAGATTTATGTCAACCAAGACTGCCGGCAAGCTGCGCGTGGCTCTGGGGACCGACCACGGGGGTTTCCCCCTCAAAGCGGATCTGCTTCCCTGGCTCCAGGCCAAGTGCGACGTGCTCGACGTGGGCGCTTTCGCTTACGATTCCAAGGACGACTATCCCGACTTCGCCGGGGCCGTGGCCCGCGCCGTAGCTACCGGAAAGGCAGAACGGGGCATTATTATCTGCGGCAGCGGCGTCGGCGCCTGTATTGTGGCCAATAAGTTCCCCGGCGTCCGCGGCGGCCTGTGTCACGATACCTACTCGGCCCACCAGGGTGTGGAGCACGACGACATGAATCTCATCTGCCTCGGCGCCCGCATCATCGGCATCGAGATTGCCAAAGAGATAGTCATGGCCTTTCTGCAGGCGCGATTCAGCGGCGAGGAGCGGTACCGTCGCCGGTTGGAGAAGCTCAGGGCCATAGAACAAGGCGCGCTCAATCGCTCCCCCTGAGGCGGGCCGCCTGGAGCATTCTCCAGCCCTTCCGCTGAAAACAGCCACCTGGCCATTCCCGCGAAGACAAGAACAAGCGCCGCGTCCCGACTTGTCGGGATCGAAGCGTCGGCCTGGCCGCTCGTCCTTCGACTCAGGATGGCGGCCAGCCCGACACCCGCACAGCGCGGGGCCCATTTCCGTACTTCGCGGCGCCCTGTGCAGCCAGCATCAAGCATGATGTCTGGCGCAGGAGATTTCGGTCATTGGCGCTTCGATATTGTTTCGGATTTGGTGCTTAGGATTTGGGATTTCACTCATATCACGTGCAATTCCCTGGGACGTGTCCCTCAGAGGCCGGAGTTGCACTAAGGAGGGCCACATGGAACTGGGCATGATCGGCCTGGGCCGCATGGGCGGCAACATGGCGCTGCGGCTGATCAATGGCGGCCACCGGGTGGTGGTCTACGACCAGTCGGCGGCGGCGATCAAAGACCTGGTCAAACAGGGCGCCAGCGGCGCCTCCTCCATGCCCGATCTCCTCAAGCAACTCGCCAAACCCCGGGCTGTCTGGGTAATGGTGCCCGCGGGCGAGCCGACGGAGAATACTGTTAATGCGGTGGCCGCCGCCGCCTCGCCCGGTGATGTCATCATCGAGGGCGGCAACTCCAACTACAAGGACAGCATGCGCCGCGCCGCGGCGGTGAAACAGCGGGGCCTGTTCTATCTCGACGCCGGCACCAGCGGCGGAATCTGGGGCCTTCAAGAGGGCTACTGTTTGATGGTCGGGGGCGAGAAGGAGGCGTTCCAGCGGGTGGAGCCGGTCTTCCGGACGCTAGCCCCGGCTGTCGACAGGGGGTATGGCTACGTGGGGCCGTCAGGCGCGGGGCACTTCGTGAAGATGGTCCACAACGGCATTGAGTATGGGCTTATGCAGTCCTACGCTGAGGGCTTTGAGTTGATGGCGGCCAAGAAGGACCTCGCCCTCGACCTCGCCCAGGTGGCCGAGATGTGGCGTTACGGCAGCGTGGTGCGTTCCTGGCTGCTGGACTTGACGGCGGCGGCGCTCAGAGAGAACCCTAAGCTGGACAACATCATGGCCTATGTGGAGGACTCCGGCGAGGGGCGGTGGACAGTGCAGGAGTCGGTCGACCTGGGGGTGCCCTTGCCGGTGATCGCCCTCTCGCTACAGGCCCGGTTCCGTTCTCGCCAGGACCAACCCTTCGCGGCGCGGCTGCTGGCAGCGTTGCGGCAGCAATTCGGCGGACACGCCGTCAAAAAGGCTCCGTAGGGGCATCCCGACAAGTCGGGACCGTGCCCCCACTTTGGAGCGCGTGCGAACCATGGATTAGTATGCGCCCTACTGCAGGCGTGCGTGAACGGGGTTGCACCTAACCCCCGGCCCCTTCCCAGAATGGGAAGGGGAATCGCCACCCCGTATCCCTGTAGGGGTGGTTCACGAACCGCCCTATGTCAACCGAAACCGGTTGCACTCCAGTGCGGGACCTTGGGAGGGCGGGTTTCAAACCCGCCCCTACAAGGGCAGACACCCTTCGACAGGCTCAGGGTAAACTCCGGCCCAGCCCTCGATCCGTAGCCCTGAGCGAAGCGAAGGGGCAGCGAAGAGAAGGGAAGGGGCAGGGGTTAGCCCCGAACCCAAAGAAGTCAAGAACCACAACGAACTCAACAAACTTCCTCCGCGTTCTCCGCGCCTCCGCGTGAGTTTACCCCCTCTCTCTAACTCTCTCCCGTCGCAGACTCCGCCGCGCGGAGCAAAGAGCGAGAGGAATGTTTGCACCATTGAATTCTCCTATTAGGGCTGTTATAATCGCTTCTGTTCGATGTTTAGAAAGATCGACCTCCACATCCACTCTCCGGCCTCAGACTGCTACACTGACAACATGAGCCCCGAGTCCAACTTGCATACCTCACCCGATGACATCGTCGGGGCGGCGGTGGCAGCGGGGCTTCACGCCATAGGCATAGCCGACCACAATAGCGCCGAGTGGGTAGATAGGGTAAGGGATGCCGCAAGCGGTACGTCGCTGGTCGTGTTTCCCGGGATCGAAATCTCGGCCAAAGGCGGGCACGTTCTGGCCTTCTTTCCGCCGCAGACCCAGTCTTCGGAGCTTCGGAAGCTGGTCCTGGACCTTGGCTTTACCCCGCAGCAATTTGGGCTGGGCTATCTCGACGGGACGCGATGGATGGACGAGATCTTTGACATCGTGGCGGAACAAGGCGGGCTGGCCATTTCGGCCCACGTGGACCGCCGGCCGCGCGGCTTCATAGCTGCCTCGGAGATCCCCACCGAAGTGAAGAGGCGTATCTACTCCAGTCCCAACCTTCAGGCCCTGGAGATCACCATTCCTCAAAACAAGCCGCTGTGGAATAAGGGCCAGATGCCCGGCTATCCGCAAGGCAGGGCGTGTATCCAGGGTTCCGATGGCCACGCGCCGGCGGAGGTGGGCAGGCGTCCCTTTTATGCCAATCTCCCCAAACTTGACCTGGACAGCCTCCGGCTGGCTTTCCGGGAATACGAGACCAGAATAAGGTTCCCGCAGGAAATGGAATCGGAATGCGCTCCCCAGGCATTAGCCTGAAAACCGCGAAGCCCATTCGACAGGAACTAAAGGAGGGAGTCCCCATGATGCAACTGAGCGGGGCCATTGTCATGATTGGCATCTGGATCATCCTTTTCCCTTTCACCACCAAGGATGTGACCCGCGCTCCCTGGCTACATGTGCTGCTGGGGTCTGTGGCGTCGCTGCTGGCCGTGTGGTCGTTGCTTCTGGGCCGCCCGGCGTGACCAGTACCCGTGTTCTGCCAGGCCCACAGACCCGGCTCTTGCTGTATGGTCTATGTCGTCATTAGCGTTCATCGTAGGGGCGTATTTCCTCGGTACGTTGCCTCAGGTCTACTGGCTGCGAAGGGCCAGGGCCCGGGATGTCCCGCTTAACGGCGACCTGCACGAGTCTTTGTGGGGGCTTAGCCACCGTCTGGGAGCCATCGGCTTTGCTATTGACCTGGCGAAAGGGCCAACGCCGGTGCTGGTGGGGAGGTGGTTGGGGTTTCCCGATGAAGTAGTGGCCTTAGCCGGTGTGATGGTTGTGCTGGGGCAGGTGTGGCCGGCTTTTATGCTACGGTCCGGCGGCGGGGGTAACAGCACAGGGATGGCCATGGCGGGCGCGCTGGCCCCTGGCGCTTTTTTCATCGCGCTTGCGGCAGTGGCGGTGGGGATAGGCTACAGGGTAATCACTCACTTGCGAAGGGGTCAATCGGCGCTAGGCCCCCCCCATTCCCGTAGCCTGCCTCTGGGGATGTGCGTCGCATTTGCTTCGCTTCCAGTCTCTAGCTGGCTGATGGGGCGGGCCGAGCCGGTGACCCTGGCCTTGTTGGGGGTGTTCGTCGCCATTATGGTAAAGAGGCTTGTCAAGGGTATTGCCGAGGAATCTGCGGCAAAGCGGCTAACGGCCCGGGCGGTGGTGAAGCACCTTCTGTTCGATTGAGCATGATCCTCTCGTCCTCGATGGGGGGAGAGCGAGACAGGGTGAAGCAGCCGGGTAGCCGGTAAACCCGAAAGGAGCGAGACCGTGCCTCGATGTTTGAACTGACCTCGCCCCCCGTTCGCTGCGCTCCCCTTTTCAAGCTGAATTCGCGCATCGATCGAGCATCGACGGGATACGGCTAAGGCGTCTTCACGCCATCTTCAGTTGGCCCAACTCGGCTACTAACTTGTCTTTGGGCACTGACCGCTGTTCCCCACCCTTCATGTCCCGTATCAATACCACACCCTGACGCAGCTCATCGTCTCCCAGTATTATGGTGAAGCTGGCGCCCCATGCGTCGGCCTGACGAAGCTGGGCCTTGAGGCTCTTCCCGCCGAGGCCTTGCAGGGCGCCAATCCCGCTCTTACGCAACGCTCCTGCGATTCCCACTGACTCGGACCTGGCTGCTTCACCCAGAGAAGCTATGAAAACCGATGGGGAAGGGGTCCGTGGCGGCTCGACGTTCTGGCGCTTCAGATTGAGGACAATGCGTTCAATGCCTGTGGCAAAGCCTACGGCCGGAGTCGGCTGCCCCCCAAGTTCTTGTATCAGGCCGTCGTAGCGGCCCCCCCCGCCGATGGTGCTCTGCGCGCCTTCTTCCTGCGGCTGGACCTCGAAGACGGTCCGCGTATAGTAGTCCAGTCCCCGCACCAGGCGATGGTTCACTTGGAGGGCTATGCCCAGGGCTCCGAGGTACTTCTGTAGCGAGGCGAAGTGATTGCTGCATTCGGCGCATAGGTAGTCGGCTGTCCGCGGGGCGGCCCCGGCCACCGGCTGACAGCTTTCCTGCTTGCAGTCCAACAGGCGCAAGGGGTTCTTCTCGTAGCGGACGCGGCAATCAGGGCACACCTGAGGCAGGTGTTCGGAGTAGTATCTCTTCAGGGTCTCAAGGTACCTGGGACGGCACTCCCTGCAACCGATGGAATTTAGCACCAGACTGAGCCCGGTGAGACCCAGCGACCCGTAGAGTTGCCAGGCCATATCGATGACCTCGGCGTCCAGGGCGGGGTCGGCCTCGCCGATGGCCTCATAGCCGAACTGGTGGTGTTCCCTGTAACGGCCCGACTGGGGTCGCTCATAGCGGAAGATCGAAGAGAAGTAATAAAGCTTTACAGGCTGGGGCTGATTGTGCATGCCATGTTCGATGTAGGCCCGGCACACGGGCGCTGTGCCCTCCGGTCGGAGAGTCAGCAGGCTCTCACCGCGGTCCTGAAACGTGTAGGTCTCCTTTTCGACGATGTCCGTCCCCTGTCCGATGGTGCGTACAAAGAGGCCGGCGTCTTCGAATATGGGGGTATCGATTCGATGGTAGCCATAAAGGCTGCACTGTGCAACGGCATTGCTTTCGATGTAGCGCCAATACCGTTGCTCAGACGGGAGGACATCGGCGGCGCCCCTGGGGGCCTTGAACAAGGAAGCCTCCTCTAGTAGATAACCCGGGCCCGGTTAGTGGACTGTTCAAAGCATACCCCAGGACGATGCCTGGGGTATGGACAACCTGGGTTCTGTTTCCCCGAAAATGAGCGTTAGCTTGCCGGATTACTGGCGTGGCCTCCGTAGGGGCGACCCTCGTGGTCGCCCAGGGCAGGCACGAGGCCTGCCCCTACGGGGGGGCTGGCACTCAAGTGCGGGATGCCGACATTTTCACCCTTCGCGGGGCCCCACCAAAGGGGCATGTGGCATTTCCTCAGATCCCCAGTTCCGTGCGCGTTCGAATATAGCGGAGCAGGCTATCGCGTGTAACAATTCCTATGATGTTCCCGTTCTCCACCACCGGCATCTGATTTATCTCTTCTTCATCCAGCCGGTCCAGCACCTCCACAGCACTCTCCTCGAGGCGAGAAGTCCTCAACTTGTCAATGGGGGTCATGGCCTGGTCCAATTTCGTGTTCCCCCACTGGGCCTGGGGAATGGCCTTGATGTCCCTCAGCGTGATTATTCCCGTGAGATGTCCGCCATCAGTGGCCAGGAAGCAACTCCGGCCGGTTGGCAGGATATGCTCCTGAGCTACTTGTTTCAATGTGAGGTCCTTGGGCAGCGTGACACAGTCCCTGGTGATGACGTCTCTGACCGTCAGGCCGCGCAACGCTTCCCGCAACATCGACTGGTGATAGCTCGTCGAGGCGGCGTTCTCCAGGAACCAGCCTATGAAAGCCAGCCATATCCCGCTGAACCAGTCTCCCGTGATAACCGCGAGCCCAATCCCAAAAACGATGAAAGCGTAGGCCACCCCCTGTCCAACCCAGGATGCCCAGCGGGTGGCGCTCTTGTAGTTGCCGCTGGCCTTCCACAGGATGGAGCGCAGTACGCGGCCGCCATCGAGGGGGAAGCCGGGGATCAGGTTGAACACGGCCAGGGCTACATTGATCCTCCAAAGCCAGCTCGACACGGCGAGGATTGGCTCGTTCATAGGCCCGATTGTCCACCTGATGCCGGCGAACACACCGGCTATGACCAGGCTGGAGAGGGGGCCGGCCGACGACATGGCGAGCTCCTGCAGGGGCTTGGGCGATTCCCGGCTAATGCGGGCCACTCCGCCAAATATGAACAGGGTGATGCTTTTCACCGGTATCCCCTGGCGCAGTGAGAACCAGCTATGGGCAAGCTCGTGGAAGACCACCGAGGCGAAGAATAGGATGCTGGTGATCACGCCTGCAGTCCAGGTGAGGCTCCTGTCCCAGTGAGGGTAGGCCCGTGGGAAGAACTGTAGCGACAGAGATACCATGACCAGCGCGAAAATCACGAACCACGATAGGTGCAGGTAGATGGGAATGCCCATGATTTTGCCCAGGCGGAAAGCGTTGCTTATCTTACCCTCTTGCTGTTGGAAGAAATTCTTGAAAAGATTCACTTATCTAACCTGTCATTACTCTACTACAATATGTTGATTCTTTCAACGAAGGGAGGCGCACCAGGACCCCGTTTACGTGAATCCCGTTGCATCGGGACGATTCTATCGGGACGGGGGTTTTCGATGTCGAGTCCGGCTTGCACGCGACCGCGTGCTTTGGGTGAGGAATTTGGGCGCTCAGACGGATTGCTATGCGTCTCTACGATTACGCCAACAGTTCTTCCTTTTGCAGCACCTCGGCCACATCACCCATCCCTAGCTCGGCCAGCTTGGCCTTTGTCTGCAGGCCCGTGGCCACATCCCAGCCCCGCAGCGCATAGTATTCGTCCTTGATCCCCTCGAACTTCTGCTTGTCGAGCACCTCGCCCTTGCGGCAGACCACGGCGCCATCCTTGCCCGGCACCAGACATTCGTGCTGCACGGGGTGGTATTTCAGTGGTGTAGTGAACCAGGCGGGTGTCACCGTATCGGCTTCTCTGCCGCGATGCCCTTCCCGGGCCATGATGGCCCGCTGAAGGTTGAAGATGCGCTCGCCGAACTTGTTCAGCCCGGCTTCGTCGACTTCCTTGCCGGTAACAATGGAAAAGACTTTGCTCTCGATGGCCGGGTCGCCCACGTGGTCGTCGGCGAATTCCACATCGGTGATGGGCCACAGCCAGTCGCAGAGAACCAGGCTCTCCTTGACGTTCTGACGGTCCTGGACCTTAAGGGCGCACAGAGCCTTGCCCTCATAGGTCGAGAAATCGGCGGCCAGTTCGCTCCCCCAGAACTTCCTGGCGACGTCCCGGATAAGGTCGTTCGAGACGAAGGCACCCGGCTCCTTGTGCACCCACTTCAGCCACCGCCCGACGAGCAGGGTTATCTCGTGCATTTGCTGAATGGGCATGCGTGGCTCCATGGCCAGGAGAAGCGCGTTGGCAATGTAGACGCGGGGCTCGTAGTCGGCCCGTTGGGCGGACAGGGTGAAGTAGTCGGTGAGTTGCTCCTGGGCCTTTGGACCCAACTGGGCGGCCGCCTTGAACGTTCCCCCGGCCAGGACCTCGCCGAAGCCTTGCCGCAAGGCAACTGTCTTGACCAGGGATTCGATGAACTCCAGGCTGCCCGGCTTGGACAGGGGGATACCGGTGGTCTCCTCGGTGATGATGCCCGCCTGGAAGCAGCGCCATAGCCATAGAAGCATGACGTCCAAAGTGTTGGTGTCGACGCCGTACTGGTCGCAGAGCTTGGTAGCGAAGAAGGGTACCTCCGTCGGCTTGCCGTAGAACTTGTCGGCCCTGGCCTGGTAGAACAGGCTGGCCTGGCACATGAACTTGCCGCTCTGCCCGTTCTCCGCCCGGTAGACCCGCCGCGAGCAACTGCCGATGCACCCGTAGCACGGGTCCTTTTTTGTATTAGGCCCTTCTTTTAGCCCCTGGATGGACATGGGGTTTCCCTTGCGCAGGACGCGGAAGGTGTCGAGGAATTCACGGTATCGTTGAGAGTCGGCGATCGGGAAGGACTTTTTGGCGCCCCTAACCACGATGGCCTTGAGGTTCTTGGAACCCATCACTGCCCCCAGCCCGCCCGAGCCGCTGGCGTCGTTGTCGGCCAGTATGGTGGCCAGCGCCACCTGGTTCTCGCCGGCCGGGCCGGTGGCGACCACCTTGACTGAACTGCCCATCTCGGCCTTGAGGGCCTCCCGGGCGTCCATCGCCCCCTTGCCCCACAGCGCCGAGGCGTCCCGTATCTCCGTCTTGCCGTCGTGAATGAAGAGGTAAACGGGTCTGGATGCCTTGCCGTGGACTACCAGGGCATCGTAGCCAGCGAATTTCAGCTCGGCGCCCCAGTGGCCGCCGAAGTTGGAATAGCAGAAATGCTCGGGGTTGAGCGCCGGGGACTTACCGCAGACCACCCAGCGGCTGGCGCCGATAACCGGGTAGCATCCCAGCGGGCCCATAGCGAAGATCAACCGGTTTTCCGGGTCGAGGGCCTTCACGGCGGCGGGGACCTCGTCCCAATAGATCTTGGCGGCGATGCCGCGCCCGCCCAGAAAACGATCGGCGTAGGCTTCTGTCGGCGTCTCCGTGGCTTTTCCCGTGGACAGGTCTACCCGTAGAATCTTGCCGGTGTAAGGGGACGTCGCCATGTTCACGCTCCTGTGTTGATTGAAATCCAATAGTCCTAAAGATATGAATTTGCCATTCCGGCCTCCGAGCCGGAATCCAGAGAATCCAGAGTGGGTGCGGCGCCGGATTCCCCCCCTTTACTAAATCCCGATGAATCGGGATGAGCCTGCCGGCGGGGGGTTGGAGGATTCCCGCGTAACCCACCATTCGTTTCAGCAGGATCAAGCCTGCTCCGCGTCTCCGAGAGAGCCGCCCCGTTCAAGCCTTCGCCGTCTCCTGTTTTTCCTCGGTCTTCCACATCACCCCGCCCTCGGGCAGCGCCTCGATTGCTTCTCCTGCCAGCTTCTTGCCCAGCGTTCCACGAAGAGTGGCGATGGGCACGCGTATCTGGGCCATGCTGTCGCGGCTCCGGATAGTGACCATGTTGTCTTCCAGCGACTGGAAGTCGATGGTGACGGCGAACGGCGTCCCGATCTCGTCCTGGCGGCGGTAGCGGCGACCGATGCTCTGGGCGTCGTCGTACTGCACCATCCACGACTTGCGTAGCGTCGAGTAGACCTCTCTGCCCAGGGGAACCAGTTTCTCGTTGCGGCTGAGCGGCAGCACGGCCACCTTTATAGGAGCCAGAGCGGGATGCAGGCGCAGAATGGCCCTCTTCTCTCCCTTTACCTCCTCCTCGTCGTAGGCATCAATGAGGAAGGCCAGGGCCGAGCGGTCGACGCCGGCCGAAGGCTCGATGACGCAGGGAATGAAGTGCTCTTTGGTCCCTTCATCGAAATAGCTCAGATCCTTGCCGCTGTGCTGGGAATGCTGCTTCAGGTCGAAGTCGCCGCGGTTGGCGATCCCCTCCAGCTCCGACCAGCCCATCGGGAAGAGGTATTCCACGTCGTAGCAGTCTTTGGCATAGTGGGCCAGCTCGTCCTTGCCATGCTGGCGCAGACGGAGGTTCTCTTTCCTGAGCCCGAGATTCAGGTACCAGTTGAACCGCTGCTGGAGCCAGTCCTGGAAGGGCTTCTCGTCCTCGCCGGGCTTGACGAAGTATTCGATCTCCATTTGCTCGAACTCGCGGGTGCGGAAGATGAAGTTGCCGGGCGTGATCTCGTTGCGGAACGCCTTACCTATCTGAGCGATACCGAAGGGCAGCTTCCGCCGGGTGGTCGTCAGCACATTCTGGAAGTTCAGGAAGATGCCCTGCGCCGTTTCCGGTCGCAGGTACACCACCGACGCCGCATCCTCCACAGGGCCAGCAAAGGTCTTGAACATCAGGTTGAACTGGCGGGGCTCCGTGAACTGGCCGATGGCTCCGCAGAACGGACAGGGCAGCTTCTTTGAGTCGAACTGCTGGAATGTTCTAGGAGGCGGAGATGCCGACATAACTGTTCCGGAATCTGCACCGGGTGCCAATTGCGCCCTTGCCCACTCTCGCTGATAGTCGACTGCATTCAATGTGGTGAAATACACTATTGGTGGTGTGCCGAAGCGGACCACCTCGCCCGCTAATACCTGATCGGGCCGGAACCGCTGATTGCAGGCGAGACACTCCACCAGGGGGTCCGAGAAGCCCTTAACATGCCCGCTGGCCACCCACGCCTGGGGGTTGAGGATTATGGCCGAGTCCAAGCCGACAACGTCGTCCCTCTCCTGCACGTTGGCTCGCCACCAGGCCTCCCTCACGTTGCGCTTCAGCTCCACGCCGAGGGGTCCGTAGTCCCAGGCCGAGCCCAGGCCGCCGTAGATTTCGCTGGAGGGGAAAACATAGCCCCGCCGTTTGCACAGCGAGACAATCGTATCCATGTCGACAGATTTGGTAGAGATTCTGAGCACTCTGCTGACCTCCTGAGCAATAAAGTTATCAGCTTTCAGGGGGAAAGTCAAAGGCGGGGAAGGACCAAAATCCGCCACCTCTCCAATCTACTCAAATCGAAAGTTCTTTCACCAGCTTGGCGCTACACTCGCCTTTGGGGCCGAAGTGTCGGCCTCCCTTTGGCAAATCCCGATGAATCGGGATGAGCCGAGCGAAGCAAGTCCTGAGCCTGTCGAAGGATCTCCGAAGGGGAGATTGAGAGGGATTTGATGGCGGATTCAGGAGGACTCACGCGGACGGCGCGGAGAACGCGGAGAGAGGGGAATTCGCGACCTGACCCTTGGTCCTTTCCGGTGCGGGAAGGGATGCGTTTCCAGGGGCGGTTCGCGAACCGCCCATCCCGTCCCATTCCTCTCGCCCCTTGAGGGAGAGTCCCGATCCATCGGGATTTGCCGTCTTTTCTATCTGCGGGAAATCCACGGATCATGGTCAAGGCACACCCTATTGCAATGTATACATCTATATTTTACCATGTATACATCATCGGCCAACCTGCCGGTTGGCAACCGGAGGAGGCGAACCGTGCCCATCAAAATGAAGCGCATGCAGATCTACATAGAACCCGAGCTAGATGAAGAATTAGGGCGGGTCTCGGCCCGCAGGCGGGTGTCCAAGGCGCAACTCCTGCGAGAGGGCGCCTGGCGTGTCATTCGGGAGGAGATGGCTGGCGAGGAGAATGCCCTGCTGGCCATCGTAGGCTTGGCGCACGGCGAGCCGGGCAAAACATCGGAAGAGCACGACAACCCCGCGCCGGAGCACGAGGGAACCCAGGCAAGACCATGAAAGCAAGTATCTTTGTCGACACCTCGGCATGGTACGCCCTGGTGGATGCCTCCGACGCCCACCATCCCCAGGCCGCGGCTTTCCTCACCAGGGCCCTGGCCAACTACCGGGATATGTCCACCACCAACCACGTCATCGGCGAGAGCTATACCCTGATCCGCTTCAGACTGGGACATGCGGTTGCCTCGGAATTCCTGAGAAACGTGCGGCAGGCCAGGCGGCTGAGCCACATCTTCGTCTCCGAGGAAATGGAGCAGGAGGCGTACAAGTTACTGGAGCAGTACCCGGGACAGGCCTTCAGCTTCGTAGACGGCACGTCCTGCGTCGCCATGAAGCAGCACGGCATCACCGATTGCTTTGCCTTTGACGACGGTTTCATAGCCGCCGGGTTCACGGTGCTGCCCGGCGGTGAGTCGAAATAGCGGAGGGGGGAATCCCCCAACCCCCTTTAGTAAAGGGGGCGGTTCCGAATTACCGAGGTGATTCGGAACGGGGGATTTAGCTCCCTAAGGAGCTGCACCAAATGCAAGAGTTCATCCAGGTCATGACAACCGTAGACAAAAAAGAACAGGCCCAGGCAATTGCCGCGGCGCTGGTGGAAAAGCGACTGGCGGGCTGCGTCCAGGTTATCGGCCCGGTCAGCAGCACCTACCGGTGGAAGGGCAAGATGGAGACCGCCGAGGAATGGCTGTGCCTCATTAAGACCCGGCGGGACCTGTACAAAGACCTGGAATCCGCCATCCACGAGGTCCACCCATACGAGGTCCCCGAAATCCTGGCTATACCCGTATTGGAAGGCAGCCAGAGCTACCTGGAATGGCTGGAGGGGGAGCTTGGCAAGATAGTCGACAAACGTTTCAGCCGGGGATAGCGTTTGGTATCTATGCACCCGGAGATATGGGATAGCTTACAAAGCGAAAAACCCAATTTGTGCCACGTGATAACAGTATTGACAGTGATTTGCTGAAAGTGATACTATACCTGCGTTTTAATCCGCTGGCCTCCTCCAATCACCGGGGAGAAACAAGGAGAACTAAATTATGAAACGGTTAAATGGCTCCCCCAGTGCACGGCGGTGTCTTCATGTCCTGTCTGTCATCATTTTGATGGCAACGTGGCTCCTTTTGCCTTCGGTGGCTGTAGCGGAGGAGTCGCCGCCCCAGTGTGGGGCAGCTACGGCAACGGCGATGGCCAGTTTTCCGGACCGTATGGCGTGGCTTTGGACAGCTTGGGCAGCGTCTATGTGGCCGATCAATGGAACCACCGCATCCAGAAATTCAGCAATTCTGGCCGATTCTTGACGAAATGGGGGAGCTATGGGAGTGGTGATGGACAGTTCATTAATCCTCACGGTGTGGCCGTGGACGGTTCGGGAAGTATCTATGTGACCGACATTAACAACCACCGTATCCAGAAGTTCAGCAGCACCGGCGCCTTCCTTACCAAGTGGGGCAGCGCAGGCAGCGGTGATGGACAGTTCCAATTGCCTTTCAGTGTTACCGTGGACAGTTCGGGAAATATTTATGTGACTGACCTCGGCAACCACCGCATCCAGAAGTTCAGTAGCAACGGCACTTTCCTCACGAAGTGGGGCACATATGGCGGTGGTAATGGCCAGTTTTATTGGCCGAGGGGCGTAGCTGTAGATAGCTTGGGCAACGTCTATGTGGCTGATACTAGCAACCACCGCATCCAAAAGTTCAACAATTCCGGCTTATTCCTTACCAAGTGGGGCATATTTGGCAGCGGCGATGGCCAGTTCTCAGCACCCTGGGGTGTGGCTATGGATAGCTTGGGCAACGTCTATGTGGGTGATATGAGCAACCACCGCATCCAGAAATTCAGCAATTCCGGCTTATTCCTTACCAAGTGGGGCACGTGGGGTAGCGGGAGTGGTCGGTTCTATGCTCCCAGAGGCGTGGCTGTGGACGGTTCGGGCAACGTGTATGTGGCAGATACCGCTAACTACCGCATCCAGGTATTCGGAGTTGCTAGCCCCGATACCATACCACCTACCATCAGCGCCAGTGCCACTAAAGCCGATGGCTCTGCCTATGTTCCTGGCTCGTGGACTAACCAGGATGTAACTGTCCACTACTCCTGCTCGGATACCGGTGGGTCGGGACTGGCCAGTTGTACGGGAGACCAGACGTTCAGCGTTTCTACAGTATCCACTACCGGCACGGCCACCGATAATGCTGGCAACTCAGCCAGTGTAAGCTTTGGCCCCATTAACATTGACAAGATTCCACCCACCATCACCGCCAACGCCAGAAAGGCAGATGGTTCAGCCCATGCCACCAATTCCTGGGCCAACCAGGATGTAACTGTCCATTACACCTGCGCCGACTCCGGCTCGGGCATAGCCAGTTGTACTGGAGACCAGACCTTCAGCGCTTCTATAGCGTCTACTACCGGCACTGCCACCGATAATGCGGGCAACTCTGCCAGCGCCAGCTTTGGCCCTATCAACATAGATAAAACTCCACCGGTAGTGGCCATCACCTCGCCCGCTAATGGCGCGCAGTTCATCCAGGGCGAGACCGTGCTGGCAAGCTGGAGTGTATCGGACACTCTGTCCGGTGTGGCCGCCACTTCGGCCACCACCCCTAATGGCCAGGCCGTTGACGCAGCTACAATGGGTGTAAAGACATACACCGTCACGGCTACTGACAGGGCAGGCAACGTAACCACCGTTACCAACACCTATACCGTACTCTCTCCTGCGCAGGCCACGGAGACGCTGACCAATACTGTCAGGGGCCTCAACTTGCCCCAGGGCACGGAGACCTCTCTAACAAGCAAACTGGATGCCGCTGTGGCCTCTTTACAGCAGGGGCAGACGCAGGCAGCGGTAAACCAGCTTGGAGCCTTCGTCAACCAGGTCAATGCGCAACGTGGCAAAGCCCTGACCAACCAGCAGGCAGACGCGCTCATCCAAATTGTACAGAGGATCATCGCTGCCGTTACAGGCTGAGGGAGTGGGAAAGAAACAGCCAGTTCTTTACTGAAGCCGGACCGGCTATGTTCGACGGTTATGGCTCTCATTTACTAATGGTCTCATAATAGTCTATACAGGCTGTCCGAAAACGCCCCCAGCCCTGAGATTCTTCGCTTCGCTCCAGAATGACAATTTCGGACAGCCTCGGGTAATGTTTTCTGAGTCCATGTTATTT
>JACQTY010000042.1 GCA_016210545.1 Chloroflexota bacterium | reverse complement strand
AAGAAATTATCTCAAAAAGGGAGGCACCACGCCTAGGCACAACCAGTAGGGCATCCCGACTTGTCGGGACTAACCTGCCGATTACTTGGGGTCGGGTTGGGAAACCCGACCTACGGGATCTTGAGATAGATTCTAAATTGCGTAAGTTTGCGTATGTTTGTTTTGGAGTTCTCCATATCTGGTGGCACTCCGACTTGTCGGAGCCTGTGCGGCCTGCACTAATAATTACGCTGATTTGTGCAATCAAGTACTAGACTTCCCTGGCCACGGTCAAGCCCCAGGCCGAGGCGGCGCCAGCGGAGAGGACGGAACGGCCCGCCGCATCCAGAGTGGCCCCGGTGGTACACACGTCGTCCACCAGCACAACACGTTTGTCCTGGAGATCAGCGCCATTACAGACGAAAGCTCCGGCGGCGTTGGCCCATCGTTCCTCCAGGCCGGCGCTCTTCGCCTGCGGTGGCATGTTCTTGCTTCTGACGAGAGCTGAAGTAACCACCGGTAGGCCAAGCTGCTTCCCAAGCTCGCGGGCCAGAAGTTGCGACTGGTTGTAGCCCCTGTAGCGCAGTCTGGCCGTATGGAGCGGCACGGGCACCAGGACTTCTCCAGGCAAGGAATGGACTCGCCAGTACTCCACCAGCAGACCTGCCAGAGGCGCCGCCAGGGCCCGATAATTCCTGTATTTGAGACTGTGGACGGCCCGGCGCGCTGTCCCCTGGAATTGGAACGCCGCGCGTACCTCAATAGCTAAGGGATGTACCTGGCAAGGATGGCACGTACCGGAGTTCCCCAGGAGGCGGCTGCACCGGGGGCACAAGTCACCTTCAAGTCGAGGTAGCTGGCGGCGGCATGCCGGGCACAAGCTCTCCCCGACTTTCCCACAGCCAACGCAGGAAAGAGGAAACAACAGGTCCAGGGCTATTTGTGGCAGTTGCTTCCAGAGGGTAATCTCTTCACCCGGACTGGCTCTGGTGCGTCACCAGAATGCCAGGTATTTGCCCTTTGTAATTCTATCTGGCCCGGACTACGTGCTGGGCGCCGCTGATGATAGGTTCGTTGAGATAGATGTCGCCGTTGCGGATCTTTATATTGAATCCACATTCGGGATTAGTGCATACCCATGCTTTATAATGGACCGCTGCCCCTTGACTGCCAAAATCAGATAGTGGCACAAGGTCGCCCGTCTTGCACTTCTGACACTTGGGCATCTCGTTCTGCTCCACTGAATCCTCCTCCCAGCAATTGAAGATAAGGTGTCCAAAACCAAGGGTTAGTATAGCACCGAATCCAGTCGATTACAATAAGGGCGAAGGCAACAATATTCCCCTTGACAGCCGGGGGGTCTTGAAGATAGCATAGGGCCATCGATTGCCCGTATTTTGACCAGGTGGAGGTGTCTCGTGAACATAGCGGCAGAAGGTATAGCCGATTTCGAAGTCGTCGTCGCCAACATGGAGAAGACCCTGCAACGATTGCAGTCCCGCCCCACCGCCCAGAGCGACCTCTACTTCTGGCAGATCCTCCACAACTACTATGGCCGGGCATTGCGAGCGGCCCGCGAAGGGCAGCCCCTCGTGCTGTCGGGTATGTTCAACCCCCACGAGCTGTTCCATGCCATGGACATACCTTTCTATGTGGCCGAAAACCATGCCATCATGATCGGCCAGTCCAACCCGGAGATGTCCGTGCCCCTCATGGAATCCGGCGAGGGCCACGGCATGCCCGCCGATAGCTGTTCCCCCCACCGCATCGCTGTGGGCCTGGCCCGCCGCGGGATGGCCCTGCGCCCGACTATGGTGGTGAGCACGGCCACCACCTGCGACCAGACCCTCAAGCTCTACGAGGTCCTGGGCGACCACTATCACGTCCCCTCCTTCATGGTCGACAGCCCCTTCCGCCTGGACGAGGCCAGCCTGGCCTACGGCAAGAAGGACACCCTGGCGCTCATCGGCTTCCTGGAGCATCAAACGGGGAAGAGGCTGGACTACGACCGCCTGAAGGAAGTCCTGCGCCTGTCCAAAGAGTCTTACGATTACTGGGAGAAGATCTGCGAGCTGCGCAAGGCCGTGCCCTGCCCCTTCGGCGGCCGCGCCGGCATCAAGGACCTGACAGTCATCCAGATCTCCAACGGCACCGATCTGGGGGCCAGGTACTTCCGCGCCCGCTACCAGGAGATAAAGGAAAAGGTGGAGCGCCACGAAGGAGTCGTCTCCCCGGAAAAGCACCGCATCGCCTGGCTGTACGTGCTGCCCCTGTTTGACCTGAAGATATCCGACTGGCTGGAGCAGGAGATGGGGTCCGTCATCGCCGTGGACTCCTTTGGCTATGCCGGCAGGGGCATCGAACTCGATCCCGACGACCCGCTGGACTTCCTGGTGAAGAAGCCCCTGAAACGGGGATTTGTGTGCAAGGGCTATGCCGCCAACGAAGAGGCCGAGTTCGTGGACGAGCTGGCACGGGTCACCGCCGAGCATCACGCCGACGTGGCCGTCCTCCTATCCCACTGGAGCTGTCAGCAATACTGCGGCGTCATCCGCATGCTGCGGGACGCCATCGGCGGCAAACTGGGCCTGCCCTTCTACGTGCTCACCGGCGACCTGATGGACCCCCGCGTGGCCTCCAGTGAGCAAATGAAGGCGGGGCTGTCAGAGTTCTTCACCTCTGTAGTTGGCGATAGGAAGTGAAGAGGAAGCCACGGGCCATTGAGGGTCTCCACCTGCCGGGCTCTGGCCGCCAGCGTCTTGACGGTATTCCGGACTCGCCGGCTCCGCACACATGCTGATTTGCCGCGCCTCTCGTTTCCAGGCTATAATGTAGACGCGAATGTAGCCACACGGGAGACCTGCATGGAACAGATTGGTTCCCGGGAATTGAAGCAAAAGGCCAGCGAGGTCCTTCGGCGGGTACGGGAAGGCGGAGAGACCATCTCCATCACCTATCGGGGGCGGATAGTGGCCCGCCTGGTCCCGGTGAATAAAAAGACGGAGAAGGCGGAGACCCTCGGGGTATGGGCAGATATGGATGAAGTGGCCGCTGAGATTGGGGCGCGGTGGCCCGTCGGCGTGACCGCGGCGAAGGCGGTGCGGGAGCAGCGCCGGGAGTTGTAGCATGCACGTTGTCGATGCCAGCGTCTGGGTAAGCCGCTTTGTCCCTGGCGACGAGCACCACCTGCTGAGTCGAAGCTGGCTGGCGCGGTGCGTGAGCGAGGGAGATGTCCGGGTGTCGCCAGCGCTGGTCCTGCCCGAGGTAGCCGGCGCCATATCCCGGCGTACCGATTCCACCGACCTGGGCAACAGAGCAGTGAAATTGCTGCTGAAGCTGCCCAACGCTCGCCTGGTCCTCATAGATGGCCTGTTAGCAGGGGCCGCTGCCGGGCTGGCCGCTGAACTACATCTTCGAGGGGCCGACGCGGTGTACCTCGCCGTGTCTTACCGCCTGGGGATTCCACTGGTCACCTGGGACCAGGAGCAACTGGCCAGAGGCGGGCGGGTGACGACGGTGCTGACGCCGGAGCAGGCTCTCAAGGACTGACACCCCTCCGAGCGGCTACAGATAGGCTCCGCCCTGTTGTCCATCCACTATTGCCCCGAAAATAGCCCTCACCAAGTCCTCTCTCCCCGTCGAGGGAGAGAGTTAGAGAGGGTCCCGGTTCATCGGGATCATCCCAACCTTCGTCTTCAAGGGAGAAGGAGTTTGCCGGGGCTGTTTTCCACCTTCGCGGCGCCCAGCGCAAGGGGGCATGAAGGGTTCTGCCGAAAATAGGGCGGGGAAGCGCCGCGTCCCGACTTGTCGGGATCGAAGCGCCAGCGGTGGCCGCATCCTTCGACAGGCTCAGGATGGCGGCCAGGCCTGATTTTCATCCTTGATTGTGCCCCCGCTGAGAAGCTGATCATGTCCCACATCTTGGGCTGGACACAAGGGAAATAATGTGTTAACATCGTAGCATGCTGGTTTGCAAGCAGGAGTTTACCGAAGAAATAGTCGGGAAGATAAGGGAAATGATTACAGTT